>JBJELZ010000056.1:0-15728 GCA_051879415.1 Lachnospiraceae bacterium | reverse complement strand
TACTGTTGTATTTGCAACAGCATTTTCAGCAGCTTCCAATGATGTATTGACGATCATTTGTACTTCTGCAGCATTCTCCTGTGCACCGGATAAACTTTCCGGAAGTTCTTCTACATTTTGTTCCTCGGTTACATCTTCCTGAACTGCAACCATTGTTTCGTTAGTAACCATGTCTGCTGACTGGTTCTCTGCTTTGTTTCCGCAGGCAGCAAGTACAAATACCGTTGCCAGCACTGTTAATAAATATCCTGTTTTTTTCATTGCTACACCTCCATAATCCTACCATACCATATTTTGGGAAGCTTTACAATCACATATATTAGTATGGCGGTTCTGTTGTTCTTTACTTGCAAAAATCCCTAAAAGGAAATAGAATAAGGATGTAACAGAAAGAGAAGATAATGCTCAGGGGGAATTTTTTATATGAAGATACTTGTTACCGGAGGTGCCGGTTATATTGGAAGTCACACCTGCGTTGAACTTTTGGATAGTGGATATGAAGTAGTTATTGTGGATAATCTTTACAATTCCAGTAAAAAAGCCATTGACAGGATAAAGCAGATCACAGGAAAAGAGCTTGCATTTTATGAAAAGGACATCAGAGATTATGATGCCATGAACGAGATCTTTGCAAAGGAAAAACCGGAGACGGTGATTCATTTTGCAGGACTGAAAGCAGTAGGGGAATCTGTAGTAAAGCCTTTGGAATACTATGAAAATAATATTGGCGGAACAATCCAGCTTTGTAAGGCAATGCGGGAAAATGGCTGTAAGAACATCATTTTTTCTTCCTCTGCAACGGTTTATGGAGATCCTGCATTTATTCCGATTACGGAAGAATGTCCCAAGGGTATCTGTACCAATCCCTATGGGTGGACAAAGCATATGCTGGAGCAGATTCTGACAGATCTTCATACGGCTGATCCGCAGTGGAATGTGATTCTGTTAAGATATTTTAATCCGATCGGGGCGCATAAGAGTGGACTGATCGGCGAAGATCCCAAAGGAATTCCCAATAATCTGCTTCCTTATGTTGCCCAGGTTGCAATTGGTAAGCTCTCGCAGGTAGGTGTTTTTGGTAATGATTATGATACGCCGGATGGGACAGGTGTCAGAGATTATATCCATGTGGTTGATCTGGCAAAGGGTCATGTGAAAGCGATCAATAAAATAGAAGAGTGCCCGGGAGTAAAAATCTATAATCTTGGAACAGGCAACGGATACAGTGTACTGGAGGTAATCAAGGCATTCGGAAAAGCATGCGGCAAAGAGATTCCATATGAGATTAAACCCAGGCGGGCGGGTGATATTGCAACCTGTTATGCAGATTCCTCCCTTGCGAAGAAAGAGCTTGGATGGGAAGCAATGTATGGAATTGAACAGATGTGTGAGGATTCCTGGAGGTGGCAGTCCATGAATCCGAATGGATATGGCGAAGACTAATTTTCAGATTAATAAGATTGCAAAATTTTCCAACATACTTATTTCATTTTTGCACAGAATAACTGCAGATAAAAATGTCTGCAGTTATTTTTTATTTATGATTTGATGCAGATAACAGAAAGGTAGGGTAATAAAATATGGAAGATCAGGAATTTTCGGCTGCCCTTGCTCGCAATACGCTGGATGAGATCCCGCATGCATCCGGTGATGCCAGGGAGATTGTAGGTTTGGTAAAAAGCAGCGGTAAGATTACAGGTTATCAGCTCTCTGATGGAAAGACTGTTTCCAAGGAGGAAGGCGTTGCGATGGCAAAAGCAGGAGAAATCAAAGGTGTGGGTGTTGCCCATAGAGGTGATACGGAATATTTGAAATCCATTCCGGATGGCAGTGAGAATAACAACCTTGGAAATCTGCCCTCTGTTTCCGGCAGTTATCGTGAATAATAAACAGGAGCCCCCACACCTCTCATGGAAGTGTCCAATGGGGGCACATGATAAAAAATTATTGATACATAGAAAAATATGTGCTAACATACAATTAGATAAAGCAATTATTATCAAGCAAGCTACGGGCGTTTAGCTGGGGCTTCGGCATTTTCAGCACTTGATAAAATTGCTTTTTATTTTTTCTTTTGTTTGTACATTGATACAATATGATTTGTTTTTGCTTTTGAATCGCTGACAGCCTCAATTACGTAGTATATATCATCAATTGTTTTTGAAAGTATGATGTGCGGGGAAAACATATTTTTAGATGTTTTATATTTTTTAGAAAGATTTTCTGATAATTCTATTTTGTCATAATTATTTAATATGTAGCTTATTTTAGCAATGTCATTCTTATCTTTCATACTATGATCTTGATTTCCGTGAATACCATGCCTTTTTTCAATATGCCTTACGGCGTCTATATCCATAGTAATTCTATTTCCATATACCTTCAAACCAGTTAATTTTTCAATGTCTTTTGCCGTATCTTCAGAGAGGACTCCAACTGTTATTGAGGAAGCTACTTCCTTTCCATCAATAATATTCTGTACATATACAGCTACTTCTAAATTAATCATTAAATCAACAGAATGATTTCTAATCATTTGTATTTCCTTTCTAAATATTTTTGTTTGGATTATGGCAGATACTTGCCTGTATTTTTACAGAATTCAGATATTTGATAATGATACATATGAAATATTATTATATTAACTAGTTCTTTATCCAATGTCAATAAAATCATAGATGCAAATCTATTTTACGTCCATTTTACATTTCGACGGTGTCAGATTTTACATAGCACAGTTAACATGATGTCATAACAAAAAAACAAATGACTGCAAAAAGCAGCAGAAAGAGAGGAAGTAATTTATGAAAAAAAGACTACTTGGATTGACAGCAGTGCTGGCATTGACATTGGGATGCATGACAGCATGTGGCGGAGAGAAGACAACAGAAACAACAGACACAACAGCCAATACTCCGGCTGCAACAACAACGGCGGAGGCACCTGCTGCAGCAGGAACAGAAGAGACAGAAGAAGCAGCAACAGTAGAACCCGGAACAGTTGCTACAGATGGATCAACCTCCATGGAAAAAGTAATTGGAGCATTGGGTGAATCTTTCCAGATGAAATATGAAGGCATGGTATTTACCTACAATCCTACCGGAAGCGGCAGTGGTATTACGGCAGCAGCAGAAGGCACCTGCGATATCGGTCTTTCCAGCCGTTATTTAAAGGATGAGGAAAAGGAACTGGGACTTCAGGAAACAGTACTTGCAATTGATGGTATTGCAGTTGTAGTAAATCCGGCCAATGGAGTAGATGACCTGACAATGCAGCAGATCGCAGATATTTATACAGGAACCATTACAAACTGGTCTGAGGTTGGCGGCGCTGATGCAGAGATCGTAGTAATCGGTCGTGAAGCAGGAAGTGGTACAAGAGATGGTTTTGAGTCTATTACAGGTACAAAGGATGCCTGCGTACTCAGACAGGAACTTACCTCAACAGGTGATGTGATTGCTACTGTAGGAAGCAATGAAAATGCAATTGGTTATGCTTCTCTTGCATCTGTTAATGATAATGTAACAGCAATTAAGGTAGATGGTGTTGCTCCCAGCACAGAGACTGTTCTGGATGGCAGCTATGCAATCCAGCGTCCATTCGTACTGGTAACAAGAACCGATACACCGCTTTCAGCAAGTGCTCAGGCATTCATGGACTATGCACTGTCAGAGGAAGCCAATGCAGTCATTGAAGGTGCAGGCGTTGTTGTACCCGCCAGATAGTATGTAACTTGAGATTGAAAAGCTCACAGTGATTGCGGTTACTGTGAGCTTGCTTTCTCTGAATTGAGTGATTCTACTGATATTAGAATATGAAACCGGTCTGCAAATACAGTGCAGGCAAAAGAAAGGCATCTCTACGAATATGAGTAAAATAATAGATAAAATCATGCAGGGTATTTTTCTGATCTGTGGTCTGATCACGGTAACCTGCGTGCTGGTTATTACAATATATCTTATTTTGTCCGGTATCCCTGCAATTCGTGAAATCGGATTTACAGAGTTTATGTTTGGAAAAACATGGGATTCTACAGCAAAAGAACCGGCATTTGGAATTCTGCCGTTTATTCTGACAAGTATCTATGGTACTGCCGGTGCAATGGTGATTGGTATTCCAATCGGATTTTTTACGGCGGTATATCTTTCGAAATTTGCACCGAAGCCGGTAAAGAGTGTTGTTTCTTCTGTCGTATCACTGCTGGCTTCCATACCTTCTGTTGTTTATGGTCTGGTAGGTATGCTGGTGCTGGTTCCGGCAATCCGGAAGATATTCAATGTACCGGATGGAGCATCTCTGCTGGCGGCAATTGTTGTACTGGCAGTTATGGTTCTGCCTTCCATTATCAATGTGTCCATGACATCACTGGATGCGGTTCCTAAAAAGTATGAGGAAGGTTCCCTGGCTTTGGGAGCAACCGAAAATGAGACATATTTCAAGGTGTCTGTTCCGGCTGCAAAGTCCGGAATTGCTGCTTCCGTTGTATTGGGTGTCGGAAGAGCAATTGGAGAGGCAATGGCAGTTATGATGGTTTCCGGAAATGTAGCCAATATGCCAAAGTTGCTTGGCTCTGTAAGGTTTCTTACAACGGCGGTGGCATCGGAAATGTCTTATGCATCAGGACTTCAAAAGCAGGCATTGTTTTCCATTGCACTGGTGCTTTATGTCTTTATCATGCTGATTAATGCGGTAATGAGATTTTTTATAGGAAAAGGTGAAGATGCATGAATGATAAAATTTCAAATAAACGAAAAGCGATGGATCTGCTTAGAAAATCTTTAATGTATTTTTCCGTTGGATGTACCTGTGCCTTACTGCTTCTGGTAATCGGATATGTGCTTGTGAAAGGAATTCCCGGACTCAGCATTTCCTTTCTTACGACAAAACCCAGTTATTTAACCGGCAATATTGGTATTCTCCCGGATATATTAAACACGGTATATATTCTGGTTGTTTCAATTCTCCTGCTGCTTCCGCTTGGTGTAGGAGCTGCAATCTACCTGAGTGAATATGCCCAAAATGTCAATCTGGTAAAGCTGATTGACTATGCAGCAGAGACATTATCAGGGATTCCTTCAATTATTTACGGTCTGGCCGGTATGCTGTTTTTCTGTCAGACGCTTGGATTAAAAACCAGTCTTCTTGCAGGTGCTTTGACTCTGGTAGTTATGAACCTGCCGACCATCATGAGAACAACAAGGGAAAGTCTGATTTCCGTGCCCAAGGGATTAAAGGAAGGTGCTTACGGACTTGGTGCATCTAAGTGGCGTGTTGTCAGAACAATTATCATTCCGCAGTGTCTGGATGGAATTATTACCGGATGTATCCTGTCGGCGGGCAGGATGCTGGGAGAATCTGCAGCATTACTATTTACAGCAGGATTAGCACATGCATTAAATGGATTTTTTACCGGAATCAAAAGTTCCGGTGCAACACTGACGGTGGCACTGTATTTTTACGCCAAGGAACAGGGAGAATTTCAGGTGGCATTTGCGATTGCGGTAATTTTGCTGGTTCTGGCGATGGTTGTCAACTTCTGTGCGGCAGCCGTAAAGCGCAGTTCTGATAAAAAAAGAAAGGTAAGTTAAAAAATGGATAAATTTATTACAGAAAATCTAAATCTTCATTATGGTGATTTCCATGCATTAAAGGGAATTGATATGAAGATCCCGGAGCATGAGATTACAGCATTGATCGGTCCTTCAGGTTGTGGTAAATCTACATATTTGAAATGTTTAAACCGTATGAATGATCTGGTACAGGGATGCAAGATTGAAGGAAGTGTAAAGCTGGATCAGACAGATATCTATCATGATATTGATGTGAATGTCCTTAGAAAAAGAGTGGGAATGGTTTTTCAAAGTCCCAATCCGTTTCCTATGAGCATCTATGACAATATTGCTTACGGACCAAGAACCCATGGAATCAAGAATAAGGCAAAACTGGATGAAATCGTGGAAACCACTCTGCGTCAGGCTGCTATCTGGGATGAATGCAAGGACAGACTGAAGAAAAATGCACTGGGTATGTCAGGCGGACAGCAGCAGAGATTATGTATCGCCAGAGCACTGGCGGTTGAGCCTGAAGTGCTTCTGATGGATGAGCCAACCAGCGCACTGGATCCGATTTCCACCTCCAAGATAGAAGATGTGGTTATGGAATTGAAGCAGAAATATACGATTGTCATTGTAACACATAATATGCAGCAGGCAGCAAGAATATCTGATAACACCGCCTTTTTCCTGATGGGAGAGGTCATTGAATATGATCATACGGAAAAAATCTTTGCCAACCCTTCCAATAAAAAGACAGAGGATTATATTACAGGAAGATTTGGTTAAGAGGGATAAGAAAGGAGCAACAAGAATATGCCAAGAAATTATTATAATCTCTTACTGAAAGAATTGAGAAACCAGGTGGCTTATCTGGCCAATATGATAGAAACAGCAATCCAGGGAGCCATCGATGCAATGGTAGAACAGGATGTTGAAAAGGCAGAAATGATCTGTCGCGGGGATGACATGATTGATGATCAGATGCATATGATAGAACGACAGTGCTTTAGCCTTTTGCTCAGGCAGCAGCCGGTAGCAAAAGATCTCAGGGAAGTTTCGGCAGCATTGGAAATGATCCGGGATATGGAAAGAATCGGGGATCATGCAGAGGATATCTCAGAATTAACGATTCTGATGGCAGGGACTTCCTATCCGGACACGATTGGGACCGTGGAAAAGATGGCACAAAAAGTAATCAGTATGCTGAAAGAGTCTGTGGATGCCTATCTGAACGAAAACAGTAAAAAGGCAGAATGGGTCATCGAGGAGGATGATGCAGCAGATACCATGTTTGATGCCATTAAAGGATCCATTGCGGAATTGATCAGAACCGGAACTTCTGATGCAGAGCAGGCATTGGATATTCTAATGACGGCTAAATATCTGGAACGAATTGGAGATCATGCAACCAATATTGCAGAATGGGCCCTGTATTCCATGACAGGGGAACTGCCCAATAGTAAGAAGGAAGAAGAATGAAAATGACAAAGAAGGAAATGATAGAACAACATCCCCTGGGGATCATACTTCTTGGAACGCTGCTTGGAGCTATGGCAGCATTCGGTGGTTCTTTTTTGGTAATGCGAATTTTGCAGATGACAGGTTTTGCAGAAAATCTGCATTTACATGACGTGGTTTTCGGGGTTGTCGGAGTAGCAGGAATTGTTTCCTATCTTGCTATTTTGATATGGGAAGTCCGTACTCAGTGTTCGGAACAGAATAACCAGATATAAATTTTACATAGATTTTACATAAAATATACATTAGATTTTACATATGTCAATTACCATATAAGAAAAAGCGTACTGTGATCAAAATGCTTTACGTCAGAAAGGGAAACAAGATGGATTTTTTTGGCTTACTGGAGATGATCGGCGGTCTGGCACTGTTTCTGTATGGTATGAAGACAATGGGAGATGCACTTTCCAAGCTTGCCGGCGGGAAGCTGGAGCAGGTATTGGAAAAAATGACAAACACGCCTATCAAAGCAGTTATCTTAGGTGCGGGCGTAACAGCAGTGATCCAATCTTCTTCAGCGACAACGGTAATGGTAGTCGGGTTTGTCAATTCCGGTATTATGAAGCTGTCCCAGGCAGTCGGTGTCATTATGGGAGCCAATATCGGAACAACGGTTACTTCATGGATCTTAAGTCTGACAGGAATTGAAGGAGACGGATTTTTTCTGCAACTTTTAAAACCATCTTCTTTTACCCCCGTGCTTGCATTGGTGGGGATTATCCTTTTACTTTTTGTAAAGAATGACAAGAAAAATGATATCGGGACAATCCTGCTTGGATTTGCGGTATTGATGTTTGGCATGGAAACCATGAGCGGAGCTGTCAAACCGCTTGCTGATGTACCGGAATTTACAGAATTATTTACTGCGTTTGAACAGCCTATTCTTGGTATGATTGTCGGAGCGGTTCTGACGGCTGTTATTCAGTCTTCTTCCGCTTCAGTGGGTATTCTGCAGGCTATGTGTGTTACCGGTTCCGTTACGATCAAGGCAGCACTTCCGGTGATCATGGGACAGAATATCGGTACCTGTGTCACGGCATTATTATCCGGTATCGGAGCCGGTAAAAATGCAAAAAGAGCATCACTGGTGCATCTGTATTTTAATCTGATCGGTACGATTGTTTTTATGCTGATCTTTTATACACTCAATGCATTTTGTAAGTTCTCATTTTTGTCAGAGGCGGCAACAGGAACAGATATTGCCGTGATTCACAGCTTGTTTAATATTGCGGCAACAGTTGTACTTTTACCATTATCCAAATGGATAGAAAAACTGGCATATCTTACGATTCCGGTAACCCGGGATGAGACAGCATCAGAGGATCATGACGAAGAATTCAAATTTCTGGATGAACGTTTTCTGGAACGTCCTGCATTTGCAGTGGCACAATGTAAAAGTGCAGTATGTGATATGGCAAAGCTGGTTGAGGAAGCAATGGCACTTGCAGTAAAAGCGTCTTCTGATTATAATAAAAAAGAAATCGACCGCATCATCAGTATTGAGGATATTGTGGATAGTAAGGAAGATGAACTGGGTTCCTATCTGACGAAGCTTGCATCAAAGCCCCTCTCGGAGAATGACAGCAGACTGGTTGGAAAATTCACCAAATGCATTACAGATTTTGAGCGGATTTCTGATTATTTAAAGGGAATTGCTTTTACACTTGAGAAAATGGACAGGCAGGGGGAAAGCTTTTCCAAAAAGGCAATGCTGGAAAAAAGCATCATTTTTGCCGCGACCTATGAGATTGTGGAAAATACCGTGGAGTGTTTTGTTCATGAAGACCGGGAGATGGCTTTGCGGATTGATCCGCTGGATGATGTTATCAGCAAACTGAAAGAAGAAATCAGAAGAAATCATAACAAAAGACTTGCAAAAGGAAAATGCTCCGTGGAACTGGGCATGGCGCTGACGGATATTGTTACATCACTGGAACGAATTGCCAAACATTGTTCTAATATCGCGGAAGAGGAAATTGCAGCAGAAACAGAAAAATATGCTTTGCACAGTTATGCCAGGGTAACAAAGGAAAACAGTGAGTTTTATAAGGATCAGGTATTCAGATATCAGGAAAAATATTCTCTTGCAGAGGATGGAGGTTAAATATGTCGTTGATTTATGTTGTAGAAGATGATAAGAATATTCAGGAAATTGAAGAGTATGCCCTGAAAAGCAATGGCTATGACGTTCACTGCTTTGAAGAGGCCGGAGCTTTTGATGAAGCAATGCAGAAGGTCATGCCGGATATGATCCTGTTAGATATCATGCTGCCGAAGGAGGATGGTTTATCTGTCCTGCGGAGACTGAAAAACAGCTCTGCGACGAAAGATGTGCCTGTTGTATTAGTGACCGCCAAGTCTTCGGAAATTGATACGGTAAAGGGACTTGATCTGGGTGCAGATGATTATATTACGAAGCCCTTTGGTATCATGGAACTGATCTCCAGGGTAAAGGCAGTTTTAAGGCGGACCAAGCCTGCAGGAATGGAAACAATCCTTCGGTTTGATGAGATTGTGTTAGATTTAGAGCGTCATATCTGCACTGCAGGGGACGAAATCATAGAGCTTACTTATAAAGAGTACGAACTGTTAAAACTTTTCTTATCCAATGCGGGAATTGTGCTTTCCAGAGAAGCTATTATGAATGCTGTGTGGGAAACAGATTTTGCAGGTGAAACAAGAACAGTGGATGTGCACATCAAGACATTGCGAAAGAAGCTGAAGGATGCGGGCAGCCATATTGTCACCATCAGAAATGTGGGGTATAAGCTGGAATGAAAAAAAAGATTAATAAATATTTTGCTACAACGGCAGTCTTTTCCATCCTCCTTACAGTGTTGGTAATGACTGTCATTTTCTATTTCAGGCTGAGGACGCAGGTGTTTTCGGATCTGAAGATCATTGCAGAACTTTTAACTGCAGATACGGAATATGAAAATCTGCCAAAGGATATCAGAGTGACACTGATTGACCGGGATGGAACTGTCTTGTATGATTCTGCGGTAGATACGGCAGAACTGCAGAATCACAGGAACAGACCGGAGGTGGAGGACGCACTTGAGAAAGGCTTTGGTCAGAGTATCAGAAGATCAGATACGCTTGCCAAAAGCGTATTTTATTATGCATTACTCATGGAGAATGGGCAGGTGCTGCGCGTGGGAAGGGAAGCAGCAAGTGTTGTGTGGGTTCTTTTATCTGCAATCCCGATTATCATCATCATGTCGCTTCTGGTGCTGGCAGTCTGTATGTTTATATCACATTGTCTGACCTCAGCTATTGTTGCACCGATTGATAAAATGGTAGAGGATATGGATCACATGGAGGAAGAGGGAATCTATGAAGAACTGATTCCTTTCACGAGAAAGATCCGGTCACAGCATGAAGAAATTTTATCGGCTGCCAATATAAGACAGGAATTTACAACCAATGTCAGCCACGAACTGAAAACGCCCCTGACTGTGATCCTGGGTTATTCTGAACTGATGGAATCAGGTGTGGTCAAGGAAGCGGATATTAAACATTTTTCCCATGAGATCGGGAAAAGTGCAACCAGACTTTTGAGCCTGATCAATGATATTATTAAACTTTCCCAGCTGGATGCAGGAGAACAGGAGGATATGTTAGAGATTGTGGATCTTGCGGTGATTGCCGGGGATACAGTGGAGATGCTTTCCATGGAGGCTGTCCAGTCAGATGTTACCATGGCATACACCGGTTCGGAATCTGCTAAAATCCGTATCGGAAAAGAACTGGCAGAGGAATTGACTTATAATCTGATCGAAAATGCAATTCGTTACAATCGTCCGGGTGGTAAGGTAAATGTTAGTGTGAAGGAAACCGAAGAGGGGCTGGTCTTTACTGTTGCAGATACGGGAATAGGAATTCCGAAAGAGTCACAGGAACGTATTTTTGAACGGTTTTACCGGGTAGATAAAAGCCGTTCCAAGGAGCTTGGCGGAACAGGCTTAGGACTTGCCATCGTAAAACATATCTGTAGCCTGACAGGGGGAAAGCTTTCCCTGGATAGTGAAGTAGGAAGGGGAACAACAATCAAAATCTGCTGGGAGGATACTGCAATCAGGAAATAATTTCACACTTTGTTCACTTTTTTTTCTTATCCTCTTAATGATATTACTTTAAGATGATGATGCTGGAGCAAAAGCATAGTTTATGTCTTTACTATGTGAAATTGTCCAAAAGAATTCCTTTGAATTCCGATGTGCTAATCACTCCAATGAGCCTCTAATCGTGTAAATCGTGTTCAGCAATGGCTTCCACGATTTACAGAGTCTCATTTCCGTAGCACATAAGTCATTCAAACGAATTCTTTTGTACAATTTCTCGTGGGATTAAGAATAATATGCATTTGCTGTTACATGACATTTTGAATCTGCAAATGCTTGAATTTGTGAGGAAAGGTAAGGAAAAGAATGGACAATCAAGATATTATGATACAGAATGAACTAATGGAAGAGAAAACAGTTGAAATAGAGGTGGAGGCTGAGGTTGAAGATAAAATTCTCTATTGGCCCCAGCTCAATGATTATTTTGATATTGACAGGCAGTACAGTCAATTAATGTTTATATATGAAGCAGCAATTTCCCAACTGGAGGCGAGACTGGAAATTCTGAACAGGGAGTTTCAGTTTTCCAATGACAGAAATCCCATTGAAAATATCAAGAGCCGGATCAAATCAAAGAGTAGTATCGTGGAAAAACTCAGGAAAAAGGGTTTGCCCATGACAGTAAGTTCGTTAACCAATCATGTTCTGGATATTGCAGGAGTACGTATTATATGTCCTTTCATTTCTGATGTTTATCAGATCGCAAGAATGATTTTGAACCAAAGGGATCTGGAACTTTTAAAGATTAAGGATTACATACAGGAGCCGAAGGAAAACGGATACAGAAGTCTTCATCTGATTGTACGGGTGGAGGTACCGTTTGCGGAGCGTGTCAGAAAAGTTCCCGTAGAGATACAGATCAGGACAATTGCTATGAATTTCTGGGCAAGTACCGAGCATCAGCTACGTTATAAGAAGGACAGAAAGTTTACCGGAGAGATGCAGTTAAGATTAAAGCATTGTGCGGATATTATGGCAGAGGCGGATCGGGAAATGCAGGAAATTGCTGGTGGGCTGGGTGAAGAATACTGATTTGATACTGGATCAAAAGCCCATTCAAACAATTTTATAGGGCTATCAATATTCAGAAAATTTATGCTATCAATATTCAGAAAATCTATTGGAAAAAAGGAATACTTGTGGTATAATTTGCGTACGATATAACTGTAATGCGTTACAGTTTTGGTCTGGGCGTAAGCTCTTTGGACCACCGCAGGCGGGAAGAATTTCCCGCCATTTTTACTATGAAGGTAAGTTTTGGAGGGGTAATGAAAGAACTTAGCGTATTTATAGATGAATCTGGAGACTTTGGAGAAATTACAGAACGACCGGCGTATTATCTGGTAACGCTTTTATTTCATAATCAGAAGAATGAAATTGCTTCAAATGTAAAAAAACTTGAGGATAATACCAAAAACTCAGGATTTGATTTTGAATATATTCATACGGGTCCTGTTATCAGGCGGGAGGATGTATTTGCCGGATTATCCATAGATGAGCGCAGAAAGTTGCTTTTTAATATGTTAAACTTTATTGCTAGTAGTCCAATTACATATGAGGTAGCTGTGGTAAATCGAAAGGAAGCACCGGATAAGATATCGCTTTCCGGTAGGTTAGGACGTGAAATCTCAAATGTATTGGAAAAGCACAAAGCATTTTTTGATAGCTTCGATAAAATCATAGTGTACTACGACAATGGTCAAATTGAACTTGGAGCAATTCTAAATACAGTATTTTCAATTCATTTTTCTAATGTTGAGTTTCGGAAAGCAGAACCGCAAAAATATCGTTTGTTACAGGCTGCTGATTTTATTTGTAGCATGGAGCTATTAAAAATCAAGAAAAACGAAAATAGATTGAGCAAATCAGAAAAACAGTTTTTCTATAAACCTCAGGAATTGAAAAAAAGTTTCTTTAAAACGGTTGATAAGAAACGTTTGATATGAAGAAGGGGGGGTAAATGATATGGGAATTCAGGCTGCGATGATGGTGCCGCATCCACCCTTGATCATTCCGGAGATCGGAAGAGGCGGGGAAGCAGAAATTCAAAATACGATTACTGCATATCATGAGGCTGCACGCCAGGTTAGTACATATCATCCGGAAACAATCATTTTGATTTCACCGCATCAGATCATGTATGAGGATTATTTCCATATCTCGCCGGGAGAGCGGGCAGAGGGAGATTTTGGTCAATTTCACGCAGAGAAAGTTGCGATGGAGATTGCTTATGATACAGAGCTTGTAGAGGAAATCTGCAGGATTGCAGGAGAGACCGGGATACCTGCAGGAACCATGGGAGAACGTGAAAGAAAGCTGGATCACGGGACGATGGTTCCGCTTTATTTTATTAATCAGTATGATACGGATTATAAGCTGGTGCGGATCGGATTGTCAGGACTGCCGCTTTCAAAACACTATGAATTGGGGCAGTGCATTCAGTCGGCAGTAGAGAAACTTGGGCGGAAAGCAGTTGTGATCGCCAGTGGGGATCTGTCGCACCGGTTGAAGGAAGATGGCCCTTACGGATACAAAAAGGAAGGTCCGGAGTACGATAAGAAGATTATGGATGTGATGGGAAGGGCTACCTTTGGAGAACTTCTGGATTTTCCGGAGGAATTTTTGAATGCTGCAGGGGAGTGCGGGCATCGATCCTTTGTGATCATGGCAGGAGCACTGGATCAGAAAACCGTTAAAGCAGAAAAGCTGTCCTATGAAGGACCGTTTGGCGTAGGCTATGGAGTCTGTACTTATGAGATAAAGGGACAGGACACAGAGAGAAATTTTTACGAGCGGTTTGAAAAGATTCTGGCAGAAAAAATAAAAGCCCGGAGAGAAAAAGAAGATGCGTATGTACACCTTGCAAGAAAAACAATTGAGGATTATATTTGTACTGGTGAGAAACCTGTTGTGCCGGAAGGACTGCCACAGGAAATGTATGAACAGAAAGCAGGCGTATTTGTTTCCATAAAGAAGCAGGGGAGACTGCGGGGCTGTATCGGAACGATTCAGGCAGTACAAAGTAATCTTGCCGGAGAGATCATAGAAAATGCCATAAGTGCAGCAACACGTGATCCCAGATTTGCCCCGATCGGGCAGGAAGAATTAAAAGAACTCAGTATCAGTGTAGATGTTCTGGGTACGATTGAAAAAATTTCTTCGCCTGATGAACTGGATGTGGAACGATATGGTGTTGTGGTAACAAAGAATGGGCGCAGGGGACTGCTGCTTCCGAATCTGGAAGGAATTGATACGGTCCGGGAACAGATTGCAATTGCAAAGCAGAAGGCAGGAATTGGCGAAGATGAGGATGTGGAACTGGAACGATTTGAAGTGGTCAGGCATCATTAAGAACAGGTAGAATTTGCAGAAAGGCAGGATTGATAAGGTGGCTTGTAAAAAAGGTAAAATAGGAAAAGCATTCAGATGTGCGTTTCCTTATACGCTTCCGATCTTTGCCGGATTCTGGTTTCTGGGACTTGCATATGGTGTTTATATGAATGTTCTGGGATTTAGTTTCTGGTATCCGGCTTTGATGGGACTGACTATTTTTGCAGGTTCCATGGAGTTTATCACAGCAGATATGCTGTTGGGAGCATTTCATCCGTTACAGATGTTTCTTTTGACATTGATGATCAATGCAAGACATTTGTTTTATGGAATTTCCATGTTGGATAAATATAGAGGAACCGGTTGGAAAAAGTTTTATCTGATCTTCGGTATGTGTGATGAGAGCTTTTCGATCAATTATACAGCCGACATTCCAAAAGACGTGGACCGGGGATGGTTTATGTTCTTTGTAACGCTGTTAGATCATTTTTACTGGGTGTTTGGTGCAACCCTGGGAGGAATTTTTGGTTCTTTGGTTAAATTCAATACGGAAGGCCTGGAATTTGTCATGACAGCAATGTTTGTTGTTATTTTCTTGGAACAGTGGTTAAAGGATCAGGATCATACAAGTGCTTTGCTTGGTATTGGGCTTTCCGTTTTGTGTCTTCTGCTCTTTGGAACAGATTATTTTATCCTTCCGGCTATGGCAGCGATTCTTTTGGCACTGACTTTGCTAAGGGGAAAACTGGAGAAAAAACTCTTGAGGGAGAAAGGATGTAATCTTTTATGACGATAACACAACAGATCGTGATGATCGGAACAGTGGTTTTGGGAACAATGCTGACGCGTTTCCTGCCGTTTCTGGTATTTCCGTCAGGGAAACCGACTCCAAAGTACATACAGTATCTGGGAAAGGTACTGCCGGCTGCCGTGTTTGGACTGCTTGTAGTATACTGCCTGAAAGGTGTCAATATCCTTGCGGGCAGCCATGGACTGCCGGAACTGATTTCCATATTGGTGGTCATCGGGCTTCACCTGTGGAAGAGGCAGATGTTAATTTCGATCGCAGGCGGAACGATCTGCTATATGATGTTGGTGCAGCTTATATTTTAGACTTCTTAAAAATTAACGAATAATAGACTTGTTTCAGCTTTGCGGTATATGTTATACTTACCGCAAAGCTGATTTTCTATGTCATATC
>JBJELZ010000055.1:1931-3255 GCA_051879415.1 Lachnospiraceae bacterium | reverse complement strand
ATTTTAAGATAGATGATGCCTGTATGCATGGCAAGTTCAGTTGGATTGTCCATAAATAGTTTTAATACGATATTCCCGCCAAAGAAGTAAAGTAGGAATAGTGGGAGGCTAAGCATCCATACTAATTTGACACCAACGCCAAAGCCCTGTTTTATTCGTTCAAGCTTCATGGCACCAAGATTCTGAGCTGTATAGTTAGATATTCCGTTTCCAAGTGTTGTAAAGGAAGTAATCACCAGATTATTCAGTTTTACAGCAGCGGAATATCCGGCCATGACAGGAGCTCCGAAACCGTTGATAATACTCTGGATAATAATGTTACCTATGGAAATAAAGCTTTGCTGCAAAGTACTTGGAATGGCAATCACTACAATCTGTTTTAAAAGCTGTAAATCAAATAGAGGAGCTTTTTCTTTTCCTTCGATTTTGGCAAGTCTCTTGAATACTACAATCATTGCCAGAATGCAGCTGATTCCCTGACAGAGAAATGTTGCCCACGCTACGCCGGCTACCCCCATGTGGAATGCCTTTACAAACCAGATATCTACTGCGATATTGGACATAGAAGATATCGCCAGAAAGTAAAATGGTGTTTTGGAATCTCCGAGTGCAGAGAAGATACCGGTAGCAATATTGTAGAAAAAGACAAATGGTAATCCCCATGCGTAAATATCCAGATACAGTTTTGAATCCGCAAATACTTCTTCCGGGGTTCGGATCAACCGAAGCAGCATGCCGGAGCCTGCTATTCCGATGAGCATTAACAGGACACAAACAAAACCACTGAAAATACAGGCAGTGTAAACGGCAGTTTTCATTTCTTTATAATTTCTGGCTCCAAACAGCTTGGAAACGACAACGGAACAGCCCATGTTGCATCCAAAGGCAAAGGCAATAAAAATCAAGGTGATTTCATAACTGTTTCCAACGGCAGCCAAAGCATTTTCTCCTATAAACTTTCCGGCTACCAGACTGTCAGCTATATTATAGAGCTGCTGAAAAATTATACTTCCAAACAAAGGCATACAGAATTTCCACAGTACGGTTTGTGGTTTTCCCACGGTCAGATCTTTATTCATTCCCAGACGCCTCCTTTTCTTTTAAACAGTCGATAATCAGACTGACACATCCGTCTATGCCGAAACGGCTGCTGGATAGCATCATGTCATAGCTTTCCGGTTGTCCCCACTCAGTATCGGAATAGAAATCAAAGAATTGCTTTCGCATTCTGTTGATATGCTTGATTCTGTGACGGGCTCTTTTTTCGTCAATCTGGTTCCTTTCCATGACACGTTTTGTTTTATCTTCTTCGTCTGCATATATG
>JBJELZ010000055.1:0-1831 GCA_051879415.1 Lachnospiraceae bacterium | reverse complement strand
TCTGCATATATGCCACCTCTTTCTGTATAAATTAGATTGTTTTTTCTTATCGGCAGTATTATAATTCCTTATAAGATATGTGTAAAATATTAATTGTAATATTGAGATATATGAAATTGATATGTGAGGAACTGCAATGAACATCAGCTATGACTATTACAGAGTCTTTTATTATGTTGCAAAATACAAGAGTTTTACCGGAGCTGCCAAAGCACTTCTTAATAACCAGCCTAACATTACCAGGATGATGAAAAAACTGGAAGAGGAATTGGGGTGTACATTGTTTGTAAGGCAGCGGCATGGTATTATACTGACTCCGGAAGGAGAAAAACTGTATGCTCATATCTCCGTTGCTTTTGAACATATCCTGTGTGGAGAGGAAGAAATAGCCAGGGATAAAAGCCTGCAGTCAGGGATAGTTACGGTAGCAGCCAGCGAAATTGCACTCCATTGTGTATTGCTTTCTGTTTTGAAAACTTTCCGAAAGAATTATCCCGGCATCCGTATCAGGATACTAAACCAATCTACACCACAGGCGATTGATATGTTGAAAAAAGGACTGGCAGATTTTGCAATTGTAACAGAACCTTTTGACCTTCCCATTGGGCTTGGTTCACAGGTGCTTAGAAGCATTCGTGAAGTGCCGGTTTGCAGCACAGCATTTTCTCTTTCTACAGGTACTACTCTTACTGAAGAACAGATAAAAAATTATCCATTGATTGGACTTGGGGAGCAAACAGCTTCTTTTCGCTTTTATTCAGATGTTTTCGGCAGAATGGGAATGTCCTTTACGCCAGATGTGGAGGCTGCTACAGCAGACCAGATTTTACCGATGATTAAATCCGATCTGGGCATTGGCTTTGTACCAATGGATTTTCTGGAAAAGGAAAACAGGGAGAATCTGGTTATCCTTAACATGGCACCAGACATCCCTGCCAGAAATATTTGTCTTCTGAAACGGAGAGACATTTCGTTAAGTATTGCAGCTTCTGAATTAGAGCACCGAATAAAGGATAAGACAAAAGAGAAATAGCACATATTGGAATAATCATTAGAAAGCAGGTGAAAGCATGACCCTTCAACAGTTAAAATATGTGATAACAGTGGCAGAAACAGGAACTATTACAGAGGCCGCAAACCAATTATTCATCTCTCAGCCAAGTTTGACCAATGCAATTCATGAATTAGAAAAAGAAATGAATATTGTTATTTTTAACAGGACAAATAAGGGAATCAGCCTCTCCAAAGAAGGGGAAGGCTTTTTGGGATATGCCAGGCAGGTACTGGAACAGGCAGCAATTCTGGAAGACAAGTTTAAAGGAAATGGTGGTGGAAAGAAACAGTTTTGTGTATCCACACAGCATTATTCTTTTGCAGTGAATGCCTTTGTGGATTTGATTAAGGAATACGGACAGGAGGAATATGATTTCAGTCTTCGGGAAACGCAGACCTATGAAATCATAGAGGATGTGGCAAGGCTGAGAAGTGAAATTGGAATCCTGTTTTTAAATGATTTCAATGAAGCTGTCATCAATAAGATTTTAAAATCGTATGATTTGGAATTTCATTTGTTGTTTATTGCCAAACCTCATGTTTTTATCAGCAGAAGTCATCCGCTTGCATCCAATAAGGTAATTACAAATGAGGAATTGGAAGCTTATCCGTATCTTTCCTTTGAGCAGGGCGAACATAATTCGTTTTATTTTTCGGAAGAGATATTTTCCGAATCCGAGAGAAAGAAAAATATCCGTGTAAGAGACAGGGCAACCTTGTTCAATCTTTTAATTGGATTAAACGGATATACTGTATGCAGTGGTGTAATTGATAAGAA
>JBJELZ010000054.1:0-16120 GCA_051879415.1 Lachnospiraceae bacterium | reverse complement strand
GGTACAGGTGGCGGTAGAAGGCGTGGATCAGCTTGAGACTTATTTCGGAGCATATCTCCCACAGTTCTTTTATGCAATGCTGGCACCGCTTACTTTGTTTGTTGTTCTGTGTTTTGTAAACGTGCCATGTGCAGCCTCCTTGCTTATCTGTGTACCGCTTATACCGGTGGCTATTGTTGCCGTACAGAGATGGGCGAAAAAGCTTTTGGCTAAATACTGGGGACAGTATACAGCGCTTGGAGATACTTTTCTTGAAAATTTGCAGGGACTTACAACCTTAAAAATTTATCAGGCAGATGATTTTAAGCAGAAAGAAATGAATGAGGAATCGGAAAAGTTTCGAAAGATCACCATGAAGGTGCTGACCATGCAGTTAAATTCCATCACTATTATGGATCTGATTGCGTATGGCGGGGCTGCTTTGGGAGTAATTATGTCTGTCACACAGTATAGAGCAGGAAATGTTTCTCTTGCAGGATGTCTGCTTATTATACTTCTTTCTGCGGATTTCTTTATTCCCATGAGAATGCTTGGTTCTTTCTTTCATATAGCAATGAACGGCATGGCAGCAAGCGATAAGATATTCAGGCTGTTAGATTTACCGGAGTATCCGGCGACATCGGAAAAGATAGAAGAGGATTGCACTATAGTATGTTCCAAGCTGCATTTTTCTTATGAGAAAGAGCGTGAGATTCTGCATGGAATTGATATGTTTTTTCAGGCAGGAAGCTTTACCTCAATTGTAGGTGAGTCTGGCTGTGGAAAGTCAACGGTTTCTGCAATTCTGACAGGCAGAAACAAAGGATATAAAGGATCTGTAACCATTGGCGGTAAGGAACTGAAAATTATAGAAGAAGGAAGTCTGATGAAGAATATTACCTATATCAGCCACCAAAGCTATTTATTTAAGGGAACGGTAAGAGAAAATCTTTTAATGGGCTGTCCTGCGGCTTCTGATGAAGAGCTGTGGGCAGTTCTTGACAGAGTGAATCTGCTTGCGTTTTTAAAAGGTGAAAATGGTCTTGATACGAAACTGAATGAAAAAGCATCGAATTTGTCAGGCGGCCAGTGTCAAAGACTGGCACTGGCAAGGGCACTTCTGCATGATAGTCCCATCTATATTTTTGATGAAGCAACCTCAAACATTGATATAGAGAGTGAAAATGACATTGTGGCGGTGATTCATGCACTGGCAGCACAGAAAACAGTTATTATGATTTCTCATCGTCTGGCAAATGTGACCGATTCAGACAATATTTATGTGATGGATCAGGGAACTATTGCAGAAAGCGGAACCCATGAAGAATTATTAAAGAAAAACGGCATGTACACAAAGTTGTGGAACGCACAACAGTATCTGGAAAACTATGGGAAGGAAGGAGTAAGCGCATGAAAAAAAGAAGTGGATTCCGCGTCATGATGTGTCTTATTGGTCTAGTGAAACCCCTTACCGGGTATATGGTACTGGCGGTCATTATGGGGCTTTTCGGACACCTTGCCGCATCCTTTATTACCATCTTTGGCGGATATGCTGTGGCAGAACTTTTAGGGATTGATACTCCATTGACCTTAAGAAGTATTTGCATTTCGGTATGTGTGTTTGCACTGATTCGCGGCATTCTTCGTTATGCGGAGCAGGCATGTAATCATTTTATTGCATTCAAACTGCTGGCGTTGATCAGGGATAAAGTATTTAAGGCACTCAGAAAGCTCTGTCCTGCAAAACTGGAAGGTAAGGATAAAGGAAATCTGATTTCTGTCATTACGTCGGATATTGAACTGTTGGAAGTATTTTATGCACATACTATTTCACCGATTGCAATCGCATTTCTGTTTTCGGTGATTATGTGCCTGTTTATCGGAAACTTCAGCCTGATGCTTGGCATAGCTGCTCTTGCAGCATATATGACAGTAGGTATCTTCATTCCGCTTTTGATATCAAAGCTTAGCGGAGAAGACGGTATCCGGTTCCGCACAAAGTCCGGTAACCTCTCGGGATTTGTTCTGGACAGTCTTCGGGGACTTTCAGAAATACTTCAATATGGTCAGGGAGAGCAAAGGCTTTTCTTAATGAATAAACAGACGGAAGAATTGTCCTATGATGAACAGAGAATGAAACGCACATCCGGTAGAAACCAGGCAGTTACCAATACGGTTATTTTGTTTTTTGACCTGGTTATGCTGTTCGTATCAGCTTTGCTCTTTCAGAAGGGACAGGTGGAATTTATCGGAGTGCTTATCCCGACGATTGCACTGATGAGTTCTTTTGGACCGGTAGTGGCACTTGCCAATCTTGGAAGCTCTTTGCAGAATACGTTTGCAGCAGGAAATCGCGTGCTGGATATTTTGGAGGAAGCTCCGGTAGTAGAAGAAATCAGTGGAAAGAAGGATATCACCTTTACCGGTGCATCTGCTGAAAATGTCACATTTGCCTATGGGGAAGAAACGATACTGGACAATGTATCTGTGGATATTACAAAAGGATCTGTCGTAGGAATCACAGGCAGAAGCGGAAGCGGTAAATCAACACTCCTGAAACTGTTTATGAGGTTTTGGAAAACACAGCAAGGCAGTGTAAAGCTTTCAGAGATTGATGTAAATTGTATCAATACTGTCAATCTACGAAATATGGAAAGTTTTGTAACGCAGGAAACCCATCTGTTTCATAACAGCATCAGGAATAATCTCCGTATTGCAAAGCTTGACGCAACAGATGAAGAAATAGAGACGGCATGCAAAAAGGCATCGGTTCATGAATTTATTATGAGCCTTCCAAAGGGCTATGACACGCCGGTAGGAGAGCTTGGTGATACGCTTTCCGGAGGAGAGAGACAAAGACTGGGACTTGCAAGGGCATTTCTTCATGAATCCGATCTGCTTTTGTTAGATGAACCGACAAGTAATCTGGACAGCCTGAATGAAGCGGTCATCTTGAAATCCCTGAAGGAAGAGAAGGAGAATAAGACGGTAGTGCTGGTGTCGCATCGAAAGTCTACCATGTGTATCGCACAGAAAGTTTATTCGGTGGAACACGGGAGGGTGAGCTGATGCGTAATGACATCATAACCAAACGGGAGCGTGAAAAGGAAATTACAAAACATGTGATGGAATCGAAAAAAGAAAAGAAACGATTGGAGAAAGAAGCATGACAATAAGGAAAATACTTTACATTATATTTGGATGTATTGGTGTAGGACTTGGTGCGGTAGGTGCAGTCTTACCGCTGTTGCCGGCATTCCCGTTTTTGATGTTAGCAGCGTTCTGCTTTGCCAGAAGCTCTGAAAAGCTGAATAACTGGTTTAAAAATACCAAACTTTATAAAAACAATTTGGAAAGCTTTGTAAAGGGGCAGGGAATGACATGGAAAACCAAAATCAAAATTATGATTACGGTTACAATCTTAATGTCTATTGGGTTTATTATGATGGATCAGGTGCCGGTCGGAAGAATTGTATTGGGGATTGTATGGTTATTTCATATACTTTATTTTACGTTTGGAGTAAAGAATTACAAGAAAGAACTGCATTTCAGGAAAGAGTTTCTGGAAGGAGTTGAGTAACATGGAAAACATCATTATTATAGGGATTCTAAGTATTCTGGTTATCATAGGCGTACGTTCCGGTGTTAAGCACTTCAAAGGTGAGGGTGGCTGCTGTGGCGGCGGTTCTGACGTTAAAGTGAAAAGAAAGAAACTGAAACAGGTTGTAAAGCAAAGAACGGTTGTGATTGAGGGGATGACCTGCAGGCATTGCAAAGACCGCGTAGAAAGCAGATTGAACTCATTGGCTGGCGTATCAGCAAAGGTAAATCTGAAAAGGAAAACTGCGGTGGTTTCCATGGAAGAGGATTTTGAAGATGAAGTGATAAGAAAAGCTATAGAAAATGCAGGATATGAGGTTATAGAAATAAGATAATGGAAAAAGTTGATTATTTGTCAGAGGAAGAATTAATTAATATTGGAAGACAAATTGGCGAAGTATTTGTGGCGGAATGTGATGGTATTGCTACAGATGTACCAAAGGAAGATGCCATAAAAACATTTGAAATTATGACGGAATATTACTACAAATCAGGAGTATTATTTACGACATCGGATCGACATGAAGGCTTTTTGGCGTATTGGCATAAAAATACAAAGATAAATGTAAAAAGCGCTGTACATATGGTGTTTCGATTACTAAAAGAAGTTTCCCTTCGGTCTGCGGTAAAAGTGGCAGAAGCTGGAGGTGAATTATATGCCAAGCTTTACAAGAAAGAAAAAGATTATATAGCGGTCTCTATGGTAGTGGTATTGAAGGAATATCAAGGCAAAGGGTATATGCACAAGATTTTGGAGCATCCATTTTATGAAGCAAGGAGTCAAGGGATACCTTGTGTACTTGATACAGATACCTTGTTAAAGGTTGAGAAATATAAGAGATGTGGAATGAAAATGGCAGGAAGAAAGAAATTAAAATCAGGACAGTATCTTTACACAATGGAGTATAGATAGATTTGCGTGAGCAAAATCAGAAAATGGAAAGGAAGAAAAAGATGTATTTACAAGTAAAAGACATGAAGAAGAGTTATGGCGAAGGTGGAAGCTACATACAGGTATTAAAAGGAATTTCAACCGGAGTTGAGAAAGGAGAAATGTGTGTAATAGAAGGTACAAGCGGTTCCGGAAAATCTACATTTCTAAACTGTATTGGTGGTCTCGATGTTCTTGATTCCGGAAGTATTATGGTGGATGGAATCGAAATTGTGGGAATGAAAGCAGACAAACTTTCTGATTACAGAAGAGACAATCTGGGTTTCATTTTCCAGTTTTATAATCTGATTCCCAATCTTACCATCAGGGAAAATATTCAGGTGTGCGAATATTTGAGTGATAATCCTCTGGAAATGGATGAACTTTTGGATGTTCTTGGACTTACAGAACATCAAAATAAATTTCCGTCACAGCTTTCCGGGGGACAGCAGCAAAGATGTGCCATTGCAAGAGCGCTAGTAAAAAATCCGAAACTTCTGTTATGTGATGAACCGACTGGTGCACTTGATTCCAAGACTTCAAGAGACATTCTTGCGCTCTTGGAAAAAATCAATGAAAAATATGGCACGACGATGCTGATTGTTACCCACAATAACTCCATTCGAAATATGGTACATAAGGTAATCCGAATTAAAGATGGCCAGATCAGCAAGGAATATTACAATGAGACAAGAGTACCTGCTATGGAACTGGAGGATTTGTAATATGCAGAAGATATTAAGTAAGAGAATTTTAAGAGATTTAAAAGAGAACTTTATGCGGTATCTGGCGTTAAGTGCACTTATTATCTTAAGTATGTATGTTATTATCTCTTTGATTGGAACAGCAGATACCATCATTCTTGGAACAGAAAAGTTGACGGAAAGCAATCGTTTGGAGGATGGTGAATTCAGTTTGTTTATTCCGCTGTCTGATGAAGAGAAGGAAGAATTGATGAATCAGGGGATTACACTGGAAGAACAGTTTTATCTGGATTACGCTGTGGAAGATGGTAGTACGGTAAGAATATTAAAAAACAGGGAAAATATCAATCTTCTTGAAATTGTCGAAGGGAAAGAAGCCAAGACTGCTTCAGAACTTGTGATAGAGCGTCGCTATGCCGATGAGCATGATATTGAAATTGGGGATAGCTTTGAAATTGGGAATGCCATATTTACGGTTGTAGGAATTGGCTGTAGTCCGGATTATGATGCGCCCCTTAAGAATTTTACAGATGGTAGTGTGGACAGCTTTCAATTTGGAACTGTCTTTGTAACTGCAGAAGCTTATGAACAATTGCTTGAGGGTGGCGGCAGTTTAAGGGCAGAAGAATATGTTTATGCCTATCTTCTGAATGGAAAAATGACGGATGAAGAACTCCGGGAAATCATTGAGGAACTGAAGGTGGATGCGGATACTATACCGGATGAATTTTTCCGGGAATATTGGAACGAGATGACAGCAGATAAAACCGAATTGGAAGATGGAATTGCTTCTCTCGTGGATGGCTCGGGGGAACTGGCTGACGGTTTATCGGAATTGGCAGAAGGAGCTGGCGAAATTGCGTTGCGTGATGGCACTGCCCAGTTACGTGACGGTGCAGAAGAGTTGCACGATGGTCTGACTGAGCTGCAGGATGAAACGGATCGATTACTGGAGGAGTATTTTAACTTTGAACTATCAAATATGCGAAGTTTTTTAAAGGCCGGAGATAATCCAAGAATTTTGGCAGCGGCAAATGATCAGGTGTTGAACAAATATGGTGGTCTGATTGCAGGGGGCATTGTTCTTGTGTTATTTGCCTATGTAATTTCCGTCTTTGTGGTATATGGAATTGAAAAGGAAAATACGACGATCGGTGCGTTATATGCATTAGGAGTCAAGCGGAATGAGTTGATTCTGCATTATCTGTGTCTTCCGGTTATAATCTCATTTCTTGCCGGTGCAATCGGTTGCATGATTGGATTTGCGTCTATCGGGGGCAGTACCATTATGGGAAGTTGTTACAGTTACTTCTCCATCCCAAATATGGAGAGTGTTTACCCGCCTTATCTGATCGTGTATGGATTGGTGTTGCCACCGGTTATTTCTGCATTGGTGAACTGGTTTGTAATTCGCGGAAAATTGAACCGCCCGGCCTTGCAAATGTTAAAAAATGAGCAAAAAAGCCGCCACATGAAACAGGTTCGATTAGGAAAAATGAATTTTGTCAGAGCGTTTCGTATTCGCCAGATTATCAGAGAAGCACGGACATCTTTCACGGTAATAGGGGGAATGTTTATTTCATTATTGATCTTGATGCTTGGTTTGGATTGCTATGTTATGTGTCGGCATATCAGCGAAGACAACAAAACGGATACAAAATTTGAATATCTGTACACCTATAAATATCCGGAAGAAATGGTTCCGGATGGGGGATATGAAGCATTTACAAGGACGGTAAAAAAGGAAACCATGGGTTATAACCTGGAGATTGCCATTCTGGGAATTACGCAAGAGAATCCGTTCTTTGAAGTCTCGTTAACTGACAGTAAAAGTGAAGTGGTGATTTCTTCTGCACTAGCCGAAAAGTATGGTCTGAAAAAGGGTGATGTCTT
This sequence comes from Lachnospiraceae bacterium, assembly GCA_051879415.1. GTDB lineage: Bacteria > Bacillota > Clostridia > Lachnospirales > Lachnospiraceae > NK4A136. The sequence goes on along the minus strand of JBJELZ010000054.1, from coordinate 9,013 downwards.
TGTTGTAGAAGATGAAGAAGCAAAAATGCATTATGCATTTACAGTTCATGATATTACACAGTATGCCACCAGTTTCTATATCTTCATGGACATTGCCTGCATGAGGGAAATGTTTGGAATGGATGAGAATTATTATAACCAGGTATTTTCCGACAGAGAACTGGATATTGAAACCGGACGATTGTATGGCGTGACTACAAAGAAAGATATTGAAAAGGCAGCAGATGTATTCATACAGCAAATGGGATCTATGGTAGTCATGATGACCGTGGTATCTTCTTTGATTTTCGCCGTGGTAATGTATCTGATGATAAAAGTGATGATTGACCGTTGTGCGTTTCATATTTCCATGGTCAAAGTATTTGGGTATCGGACAAAAGAGATAAAAAAGCTGTATCTGGATGGAAACTTTTATGTGATTGCTGTAGGAGCTGCCATTTGTATTCCTTTGGCTAAAAAATGTATGGATTTGATGTATCCATTTATGGTATCCAATATATCCTGCGGAATGAATCTTCATTTTCCGTGGCAGATATATGCGATTGTGTATGTTGCAGTATTGGTGCTGTATTTTGTAATTAATGGGTTATTGACTTCAAAGCTTAAAAAAGTAAATCTGGCAGAAGTGTTGAAGAATAGAGAGTGATAAAAGGGAATGAAGCAACGTATCTTCTATAAATTTTCTAACTTGACAATTCATATGAGATGATATAATATGTAGCTATCTACAGATAAGAGGCGTTTAGACATGAAAGAAAAATATTTTGGTCCTACCATGAAAAAAATAAGTGAAGAGATGGATCGTAAAGCGAATATGGAAATAAAAAAATACAATCTCACACTTTCTCAGACAAGAATCGTTTTATTTCTGGCAAGAAATGAGGGAAAAACAGCTACGCAGAAAGATTTGGAAGATTTTCTTCAGGTCTCACATCCTACCACGGTGACAATTGTTAAGAGTATGGAAGCAAAGAAAATGGTAGTAACTTCTTTTGATGATACAGACAGACGTATGAAAAATGTAAAGCTGGTCTGGGGAAATGAAACCATATACCGCGAATTGGAACAGAATGCCGAGCGTATGGAGCAGAAGCTGCTTGTCGGATTCTCTGAAGAAGAAAAGGAGTTGTTTTACACATTTTTAAGCAGGGCATATAAAAATGCAATATCCTGAAACGTTTCGTTTTTACAATATTTTTTACTTAAAAATGTAGCTATCTACACATTAAAAAAGGAGGAACAATATGGAAAAATCATTAGAAAAGTACAGTAAAATGCCGGTTTCAAAGGCAGTTATACAAAATGCATTACCTGCAGTTGCAGCAATGCTTATGGTACTCATTTATAATCTGGCAGATACTTTCTTTATCGGTCAGACGCATGATGCCTATCAGGTGGCGGCAGTATCCCTTGCAACACCGGTCTTTCTGGTCTTTATGTCCATCGGAACCATTTTTGGAGTTGGTGGAACCTCTGTTATATCAAGAGCATATGGAGAAGGGAAAAAAGAGTATGCGAAAAAGATATGTTCTTTTTGTATGTGGAGCTGTATAGCAATCGGAATTCTTATCACCATTGGATTTCTTGTATTTATGGAACCATTGCTGAAGCTGATCGGTGCCAGTGCAGATACTTGGGAGTATACGAAAACTTATCTTATTATTGTAAGCTTTTCCGGTACGTTTGCATTAATCTCCAGTTGTTTCTCTAACATACTAAGAGCAGAGGGAGAAGCAGCCAAAGCTATGAATGGTCAGCTTATTGGTAATATTCTGAATATATTTCTGGACGCGGTCCTTATTATGGTATTCCACTGGGATATCGTGGGATGTGCACTTGCAACCCTCTTTGGAGAAACGGTAGGAGCAGCATATTATCTGGATTATTATTTGTCAGGAAAATCTAAATTAAGTATCAATATCAAAGATTTCACGTTGAAGGACAAGGTTGCAGGCAATGTGCTTGAAATAGGTGTTCCGGCAGCACTTGGTTCTATTTTAATGAGCGTTTCGCAGATTATTATGAATAGTCAGATGGCGGCATATGGAGATATGGCTGTTGCAGGAATCGGAGTTGCGATGAAAATTGTTATGATTACCGGGATGGTATCCATGGGAATTGGGCAGGGAGTGCAGCCTCTTCTTGGATATTGTGTAGGAGCAAAGACATGGGAGCGGTTCAAAGAATATATGAAGTTTGCCTTCTGCTTTGCAGCCATTCTCGGAGTATCCTTAACGATTCTCTGTTATGCATTTACCAATCAAATTGTCAGTGTATTTCTGACAGATCCGAATGCATTTGATTATGCAGTCGAATTTGCCAGAATCCTGCTTTCTACAGGTCCGGTATTTGGTATTTTCTACGTTCTTACCAATGCATTGCAGGCGATGGGCGCAGCGATGCCATCCCTTATCATTAATATCAGCCGGCAGGGACTGATTTATATTCCGGTGTTGTTTATATTAAATGCCATGCTTGGTGTTAACGGTCTTGTGTGGGCGCAGCCTATTGTAGATATAATCTCACTGGTGCTTGGAATCGGAATGTACATTTGGATTTCAAGAAAGATGATGAAGAATACATTTACAAGTGGTTTGAATGCGGCAGCTGGGAATGTTTGAAGACATCTGAAATGGTTGTTATAGAGGCTGAAAAGTTGGTATTTAGAAGACTTTTCAGCCTCTTTTTTCATATTTAATGAAAAACATTATCAAAAATGCTTATGAAATATAAGATAAAGTGCTATAATTGGTTAGACAAAACTAACAATACGGCAATAGGACCTGAAAAGAGGCTGTTATTTTGATCGATATCATGGGAAAAAGGAGAAAAACAGAAACATGTGGAACTATATAAAACGGTATTTGCATTTTGCTGTGATTGCAGCGTTATTCATGGTTGGAGAAGTTCTGATGGATTTGATACAGCCCGGAATTATGCGGCAAATTGTGGATGACGGCGTACTGGGTATCAATCATGGGGGCGTAGGTAATCTACAGTTAATCTGGACTTTAGGATTACAGATGATTGGACTTGTTTTGTTTGGCGGTTTTTGCGGTTCTATGAATAATGTCTTTGTACATTTATCAGGACAGAATATTGGTAATGAAATACGGAAAGACTGTTTTCGAAATATTATGACTTTTTCTTCCGGACAGATTGATCATTTCGGGACAGGATCTCTTGTTACGAGAGTAACCAATGATATCACACAGGTACAAAATCTGGTTTCGCAGTTTGTGCGTGGCATGATACGCACAACTATGCTGACTTTTGGAAGTATGTATTTTATGTTCCGTCTGAACCGGGATTTTGGACTGATTGTGCTTTGCGCCTTTCCGTTTATTGTAGCTTGTCTTATCTTTTGTCTTATGAAAGCCAATCCTTTGTTTTTCAGGTTACAGACACTGCTTGACCAAATGAATGCCATTATGCAGGAAGATGTTTCCGGTATCCGTATCATCAAGGCATGCGTACGTGAAATCTATGAAAAAGTACGATTTGGGAAGGCAAATAAAGAATTGATCCAGACACAGCTTCAGGTTCTGGTGATTTTTGCTTTTATGAATCCGGTGATCAACGCCTTAATGTATATTGTTATTGCGGTTATTCTGGTTGTTGGTTCTGTTGAAGTGAGGGGTGGAGGAACAACACCGGGAACAATAATGGCTGCGATTACTTATACAACACAGCTTTTGAACGGTATTCTGATGCTGGTCATGCTGTTCCAGAACATATCCAGAGGACTTGCCTCCTGGAAACGGGTAAAGGAAATCCTGGAGAGTAAGCCGGAACTGGTGGATGGTGAGTTTACAGGTCCAACGGTTAAACAGGGGGAAATTGAATTTAAGAATGTCTCCTTTGCTTATCCGGGAAGCAGCAGAACCGTGTTAAAGAATATCAATCTGACGATACATAAAGGGGAAACGATTGCAATTATGGGTGGTACCGGCTGCGGAAAAACATCCCTTATAAATCTGATTCCCCGTTTTTATGATGTAACCAAGGGTGCTGTATTGGTAGACGGAGTGGATGTGCGGAAGTACAGACAAAAAAGTTTACGGGAAAAAATTGCTGTTGCATTGCAGAAAAGTGAATTGTTCACAGAAACGATAGGGGAAAATATTGCGTGGGGAAAACAGTCAGCATTGGATGAAGAAATCAGAAATGCAGCAGTTATTGCCCAGGCAGATGACTTTATTTCTGCATCGCAGCAGGGTTATCATACTGCAGTTGCAGAACGAGGCATGAGCCTTTCCGGCGGTCAGAAACAGCGGCTTTCCATTGCAAGGGCAGTTATCAGGAAAGCGGAAATTCTTATTTTTGATGATTCCACCAGTGCTCTGGATTTGAAAACAGAAGCAAACCTATATCATGCTCTTGCGGAAACCAATCCTGACAGTACCAAAATCATTGTTGCTCAGAGAATTGCTTCTGTGCGTCATGCAGACCGTATTGTGGTTTTGCGTGATGGGAGCATAGAAGCATGTGGAACGCATGAGGAAATGATGAAAAATTGTAAGACATACAGGGATATCTATGATTCCCAAATGGGAGAGGAGGCTGAAGCAGGTGACAGATAAAAAATTGGAAGAAAGAAATATTCCGGGGATGAACCGCCATAACCGTTTTGTGGAAGTAGAGCATGCTCAGAATTTGAAAGAAACCTTAAAACGTATCCTGAAATATTTTTCCAAAGAAAAAGGGATTGTGATTCTTATGTTCCTTGTTGTCCTGTTTGGAACCTTTTGCGGTGTTTATGCTCCCAGTCTGCAAAGCAGGGCCATTGATATGATTGCAGGGACGGTGGAGGGTTCCTTTGCTAAAACATTGATATTTATGCTGTCAGTTTATCTGCTCTACAGTCTCAGTCAGCTTTTACAGGGACTATTCAGTGCGAAACTGAGTCAGCGTATCGTTGGACAAATGAGAGAAGAACTCTTTGGAAAGATCATGGATTTGCCGGTACGCTATCTGGATGTGCATTCCCATGGTGATGTGATGAGCAGGATGACAAATGATATTGAAAATATTTCTACAACCGTATCCCAGTCGCTCCCATCGCTCTTTTCAGGTGTATTGACAATCATCGGTACGGTGGTGATCATGTTGTGGTATTGCTGGCAGCTTGCTTTGCTCAGCCTTGCTACGGTGTTTTTGACATTGATTGCTACTAAAATTCTTTCCGGAAGGGTTCGGAAATTTTCACGGAGAAGGCAGATGCTTTTAGGACAATTGAACGGAACGGTAGAGGAGATGATTTCCGGTTATCGTACTGTGGTTGCATACAATCATCAGGAGATTACTACGGCTGATTTTTGTGACACGGCAGATGCACTGACAAAAGCGGGCATCAAGACAGATATTTTCAGTGGTGTCATGGGACCGATTATGAACTGCATCGGAAATATCGGGTTCGTCATTATTGCTGCTTTTGGAGGCTATTTTTCTATCAGGGGTATGATTTCGGTTGGTGTCATCTCGGCTTTTATCGTATATGCTAAACAGTTTAGTCGTCCAATCAATGAAATAGCACAGATATATGGACAGCTCCAGACAGCGATTGCCGGAGCAGAGCGGGTGTTTGCCGTATTGGATGAAGAAGACGAAGACAAGAGCGGTGAAAGCTTGAAAAAAGAAGCAGATGCAACCGTAACTTTTCGGAAGGTACAGTTTTCATACGAGCCGGGGCATCCGGTTATCCGGGATTTCAATCTGACAGTACCGGCCGGAAAGAAGGTAGCACTTGTGGGTGCTACAGGAAGTGGCAAGACGACAATTGTAAATTTATTGATGCGTTTTTATGATATTGACAGCGGAGAAATCCTTATCAATGAGCAGAATATACAGGAAATTTCAAGGGAAAGTCTCAGACAGAACATAGCAATTGTTTTGCAGGATACAGTTCTGTTTTCTAATACGGTGCGAGACAACTTAAAGTACGGAAATGAGAAAGCTACAGATGAACAGATAGAGAAGGCAGCAGAAATGAGCCGCTGCAGTGAAATGATACATATGTTGCCACAAGGATATGAAACGGTGTTGACAGGTTCCGGTGAAAATATCAGTCAGGGCCAGCGACAGTTGCTTGCCATTGCCCGTGCTTTTGTCGCTGATCCCAGGATACTGATTCTGGATGAGGCGACCTCTAATGTAGATACCCGCACAGAAAAGGCAATCCAGAATGCCATGCAGCTTATCATGAAAAACCGGACCAGTATTGTCATCGCACACAGACTCTCTACGATCCGGGATTCTGATCTGATTGTGGTTATGGATCATGGAGAAATCGTGGAGAGTGGGAATCATGAAACGCTGCTTGCCCAAAGAGGCAGATACTATGACCTTTATATGACGCAATATGCCGGATTTACAACGTAAGAGAATTTTGTACACCGGAAGTTATTGGCGTATTCATGTTGTCCTTTTCCATGGACCGTTGCAATAAAATACGATGGAGAGAACCGTTGCAATACACCAACCGATTGGCCATGCACACCAGATTCCGGTTGCACCCAGTACCGTTTTGGAGAAGCAGAATGCAAGTATAACGCGCAGAATCAAATCCGTAAAAGTCGCAACCATAAATTTTTTCATCATACCTGAACCCCTTAAGATACCGTCTGCGACTAATTTGGCAGAAACTACAAAATAGAAGGGAGACAGGATTTTCAGATAGATCATGCCTGTGTGCATTGCAAGCTCACTTGGATTATCCATAAAGAGTTTTAATACGAGATTTCCTCCAAAGAAATAGAGGAGAAACAGCGGAAGACTCAGCATCCATACTAATTTGACTCCAACACCAAAGCCTTGTTTCACCCGGTCAAGCTTCCCGGCACCAAGATTTTGTGCCGTATAATTGGAAATACCGTTTGCAAGTGTTGTAAACGAAGTGATTACCAGATTATTCAGTTTTACGGCAGCGGAATATCCGGCCATGACAGGTGCACCAAATCCATTAATAATGCTCTGTATCATGATATTTCCTATGGAAATAAAGCTTTGCTGCAGTGTGCTTGGAATAGCAATCATTATAATTTGTTTTAAGAGACGTGTATCAAATATTGGAGTTTTTTCTTGTGCTTCAATTCTGGAAATCCTCCTGAATACAACAATCATTGCCAGAATGCAGCTGATTCCCTGACAGAGAAAGGTAGCCCATGCCACTCCGGCTACTCCCATGTGGAATGCTTTGACAAACCAGATATCTACTGCGATATTGGACAAGGAGGATACTGCCAGAAAGTAAAATGGTGTTTTAGAGTCTCCAAGTGCAGAGAAAATACCGGTAGCAATATTATAGAAAAATACAAAAGGTAATCCCCATGCATAAATATCCAGATACAGTTTTGAATCAGCAAATAATTCTTCTGGAGTATGGATAAAATTAAGCAGCATACCGGAGCCTGCTATGCCGATGAGCATTAACAGGATACATACAAATCCGCTGAAAATACAGGCAGTGTATACTGCAGTTTTCATTTCTTTATATTTTTTTGCACCGAACAGTTTTGAAACGACAACGGAACATCCCATATTGCAGCCGAATGCAAAGGCAATAAAAATCAAAGTGATTTCATAGCTGTTGCCCACTGCTGCCAATGCATTTTCTCCTATAAATTTCCCAGCAACCAGGCTGTCGGCTATATTATAAAGCTGTTGGAAGATAATGCTGCCAAATAGGGGCATACAGAATTTCCATAATACAGTCTGGGGATTTCCTACAGTCAAATCCTTATTCATTTTCCGATTTCTCTCCATTGTTTTTTCTTATCGGCTGTATTATAATTCCTTAAAAGATATGTGTAAAATATCAATTATGTAATTGTGATATATGAAATTGATATGTGAGGAATATTAATGAATATCAGCTATGACTATTACAGAATCTTTTATTATGTTGCAAAATATAAGAGTTTTACCGGGGCTGCCAAAGCACTTCTGAATAACCAGCCCAACATTACCAGGATGATGAAAAAACTGGAAGAGGAATTGGGGTGTACCTTATTTGTAAGACAGCGGCATGGTATTATGCTGACACCGGAGGGAGAAAAACTGTATGCCCATATCTCCATTGCTTTTGAGCATATCCTGTGTGGTGAGGAAGAAATAGCCAGAGATAAAAGCTTGCAGTCAGGGATAGTTACGGTGGCAGCCAGTGAAATCGCACTGCACTGCGTATTGCTACCTGTTTTCAAAACTTTCCGAAAGACTTATCCCGGCATCCGGATCAGAATATCAAGCCAGTCTACGCCGCAGGCAGTTGATGTGCTGAAAAGAGGACTGGCAGATTTTGCAATTGTAACAGAACCTTTTGAACTTCCGGCCGGGTTGAGATCCGAGGTGCTCCGAAGCATCCGGGAAGTGCCGGTTTGCAGCACGGCATTTTCTCTTTCTACAGGGACTTCTCTTACGGAAGAACAAATAATAAAATATCCTTTGATTGGACTTGGGGAACAAACAGCTTCTTTCACTTTTTATTCTGATGTTTTTGGCAAAATGGGACGATCCTTTATGCCGGATGTGGAAGCTGCCACAGCAGATCAGATTTTACCAATGGTAAAATCTGATCTGGGTATTGGCTTTGTACCAATGGATTTTCTGGAAAAAGAAAATATGGAGAATCTGGTCGTCCTCAACATGAAACCGGATATTCCATCCAGAAATATCTGTCTTTTGAAACGAAAAGACATTTCTCTGAGTATTGTTGCTTCTGAATTGGAACGGCAGATCCGATTGTAATTATATATTATATTAATGAAAATATTGAATTTAGTATAAAGTTATGATAGAATGATGCAAATTAAATATGAAGTAGTCAGGTGTCAGAGCAATTTATACATTCTATATAATTGGCTCTGGTGAAAAGGGAAACAGGTGTAAGTCCTGTGCGAACTCGTCACCGTAATTAGGGAGCTGAGGCCGATATATCACTGGGAACAAGGAAATCCTTTCCTGGGAAGATGGCGGATGCGATGATTTTTAAGCCGGGAGACCTGCCTGATTGCTG
>JBJELZ010000053.1:0-3305 GCA_051879415.1 Lachnospiraceae bacterium | reverse complement strand
GAGCATAATCAGTTTGTATCTACTAACCGTAAGGCTGCAGTAGAATTGCGGATTACGATTGAGGCATTTGGTACGGAGCATAAAGAGAAGATTCTTTCAAGGCTGGAAGCAGAAAATTACAAACCCAAGATTGTAAGAACAAATATATAAAACAAAATGCTGTCCAACGGGATATTGCAAACAATAAAATGGTATGAAATCTGCTTCTATGGGGAAGATAACCCTATGGAGGCAGATTTTTTATGAAAAAGATAACAGGAAAAGAGATTTGGTTATTAGTCGGGAAAGGTCTTCTGCTGATTGTTCTGGCGGCAGTATATTCCTTTGGAATTGCCTGTTTTATTGATCCCAATGATCTTGCCCCGGGCGGAGTGACGGGAATTGCAATATTGGCAAACCGACTGACGCAGATAGATACCGGAACCCTGATCTTTTTCTTTAATATCCCTATTATGATTTTATGCGTTTGGAAATTCGGCATTAAATTTACGGTCTCCACGGTTTATACCCTGATATGGATTACTGTCTTTACCAACTTATTTGAGCAGATCGGCGGATTGACAAAAGAACCGATTCTGGCAGCCGTATTCGGAGGAGGCATCAATGCAGCGGCTCTTGGCATGATCTTAAGACTGGGAGCTACAACAGGGGGAATGGATATTGTTATCAGACTGCTTCGGAATCGTTTTCCATTCTTAAAAACCGGTGTTTTATTTCTGCTGATTGATAGTGTTATTATTTTCCTGTCCTTCTTTGTTTTTGGTTCCATGGATATCGTGCTGTATGCGTTTCTGACTGTTTTCGTAAGTGCCAAGGTGCTGGATATTGTTTTATATGGAGAGGATGAGGCACGACTGATCTTGGTCATTTCAGATCATGCAGAAAAGATTACGGATGTATTTATGGATCAGTTGAAAAGAGGTGTTACCTATCTGCATGGGCAGGGGGCCTATACAGGAAAAGAAAAAAAGATTCTTTTATGTGTGATGCGTAAAAGACAGGCCCCCAAAGCGGTTGCCTTGATCAGGGAAATTGACAGCAGGGCGTTCTTAATTATTTCCAGTGCATCGGAAATCTATGGGGAAGGTTATAAGGACTATTATAAGGGGAATATATAATCTGAGGTCAAAAAATTGCCATAAAGTTCTTCTGTCAAGAAAAAATACTTGACAGGAGAATTTTTTTTGTGTATGCTTAGGAAGCGTTGAAGTTTTGTGGATTAGGAGCACCGTTGGTTATGGAACGGATCATTGAGCAGGGAATTTTATATGATTTTTACGGACCATTATTAACGAAGCATCAGCAGGAAATTTATGAGTCTGTTGTATATAACAATCTTTCCCTTGGGGAAATTGCGGCAGAGGAAGGAATCAGCAGACAGGGTGTTCATGATCTGGTCAGACGTTGTGATAAGATTCTTGCAGATTATGAGGATAAGCTTCATCTGGTAAAGCGTTTTGGTGATAATAAGAAAAAGCTTTCGGAAATAAAGGAACTGACAGGAATGCTTGCCGGTGAGACTGCACAGATGCCGGAAAAAAAAGAGGAAGTAAAGAATAAAATAAATCTGATCATTGATGAGTTGTTAGAGGAGTTATAATGGCATTTGAAAGTTTAAGTGAAAAACTTCAAAATGTATTTAAGAGTCTCAGAAGCAAAGGACGTCTTACAGAGGCAGATGTAAAAGCTGCAATGAAAGAAGTTAAGATGGCGCTTCTGGAAGCAGACGTTAACTTTAAGGTGGTAAAGCAGTTTGTAAAGGCTGTTGAAGAGCGTGCTGTCGGTGAAGATATTCTGAATGGACTGAATCCGGGACAGATGGTCATCAAAATCGTAAATGAAGAGATGACAAAGCTGATGGGTTCTGAGACAACAGAAATCCAGATGCAGCCGGGTAAATCAATCACTGTGATTATGATGTGCGGACTTCAGGGTGCCGGTAAAACAACAACAACAGCTAAAATTGCAGGGAAACTAAAATTAAAGGGTAAAAAATCCCTGTTGGTAGCCTGCGATGTCTACCGGCCTGCAGCTGTGGAACAGTTGCTTGTCAATGGTAAGAAGCAGGAAGTAGATGTCTTTTCCATGGGGACAGACCATGATCCTGTAGAAATTGCCCGGGCAGCAAGGGAGCATGCTGAGAAAAATGGATATAATGTTGTTATTCTGGATACAGCAGGCCGTCTTCACATAGATGAGGGAATGATGGAAGAACTTCAGCGGATCAAGGAAGCTGTGGAGGTACATCAGACGCTGCTGGTAGTAGATGCCATGACGGGACAGGATGCGGTCAATGTTGCAAAGGAATTTGATGAGAAGATTGGCGTAACAGGTATCATCCTTTCTAAGATGGATGGCGATACCAGAGGTGGTGCTGCACTTTCCGTCAAGGCGGTAACAGGAAAACCGATTCTGTATGTCGGTATGGGAGAAAAGCTTTCTGATTTGGAGCAGTTCTATCCGGATCGTATGGCGGGAAGAATTCTCGGCATGGGGGATGTACTTACGCTGATTGATAAGGTACAGGCCAATGCAGACCTTGATGTGGATAAAGAAAAGGAAATGGCAGGCAGGCTTAAGAAAGGCAAGCTGGACTTTAATGATTATCTTGAGTCTATGAAGCAGATGCGTAATCTTGGCGGTTTTGCCAGTGTACTGAAAATGTTTCCGGGTGCAAGCCAGCTGGGGGACATTGATTCCATGGTAGATGAGAAACAGCTAGCACAGATTGAAGCGATTGTTTACTCCATGACACCGGCGGAACGGTCCAATCCCAAACTGCTGAATCCCAGCAGAAAGCATAGGATTGCGAAAGGTGCAGGAGTTGATATTGCAGTAGTAAACCGTTTCATCAAGCAGTTTGAACAGTCGCAAAAGATGATGAAACAGATGCCGGGACTTCTCGGCGGTATGGGTGGAAGGAAAGGACGCAAAATGCGGTTTCCCTTTTAAATAAAGAATAAAACAAATATTTGGAGGAAAGAAAAATGGCAGTAAAAATCAGACTTACAAGAATGGGAAAGAAGAAGAATCCTTTGTACAGAATCGTTGTAGCAGATTCCAGATCACCGAGAGATGGAAAGTGCATCGATGAGATCGGAACATATGATCCTAATACAGATCCCAGCACATTTAAGGTAGACGCTGAGAAAGCAAAACAGTGGTTGAACAATGGTGCACAGCCTACTGAGGTCGTAAATAAGATTTTCAAGCTTGCTGGTATTGAAAAATAAGCTTATTGTAAGACATTAATAGGAGCATTCCTGTAATTCAGAAATAACGCCAATTGAATAAAAGAAAACCTC
>JBJELZ010000052.1:0-16156 GCA_051879415.1 Lachnospiraceae bacterium | reverse complement strand
GAAAACTCTACTTATGATAAGAACTTCATTGATGCTGCAAAAGCTGCTTGTGATGCAATGGGTGTTGAGTATGTTATTAAGACAAACATTCCGGAAGGTCAGGAATGCTACGAAGCTGCCTGCGAATTGGTGGACAGCGGATGTAACTTTATTTTTGCAGACAGCTTTGGTCATGAGGACTACATGATTCAGGCTGCTATGGAATTCCCTGAGGTGCAGTTCTGCCACGCTACAGGTACAAAGGCTCATACAGAGGGCGTAGCAAACTTCCATAATGCATTTGCTTCTATTTATGAAGGTCGTTATCTGGCAGGTATCGCTGCAGGTCTTAAGTTAAATGAGATGATTGATAATGGCGAAATCACAGCAGATCAGGCTAAGATTGGTTATGTTGGTGCATTTACCTATGCTGAAGTTATTTCCGGTTATACATCCTTTTTCTTAGGAGCTCGTTCCGTATGTCCTACAGCTACCATGGAAGTAACCTTTACAGGTTCCTGGTATGATGAGACAGCAGAGAAGGAAGGCGCTAACAAGCTGATTGCAGATGGTTGTGTATTGATCAGCCAGCATGCAGATTCCATGGGTGCTCCTACTGCCTGTGAGACAGCAGGTGTTCCGAATATCTCTTATAACGGAAGCACAATTAACCAGTGCCCGAACACCTTTATCGTTTCTTCCAGAATTAACTGGGAGCCGTACTTCACATATGCTATGGGATGCGTAGCAAATGGTGAGGCAATTGCAACAGACTGGACAGGTTCTATCGCTACAGGTTCTGTTGAATTGACAGAGCTTGGTACTTCTGCTGCAGAAGGTACACAGGAAGCAATTGATGCTGCAAAGGCTGCATTTGCTTCAGGAGAACTTCATGTATTTGATACAGCTACATTCACTGTAAATGGTGAAACACTGACATCCTATCTTGCAGATGTGGATACAGATGCCAACTTTGAAAAGGATACAGAGGTTATTGTTGATGGATACTTCAATGAGTCAGGAGAAGGATTCCGTTCAGCACCTTATTTCGATATGCAGATTGATGGTATTACCTTGTTGGATCAGGCATACTAATTTGCATTAGAATCTTGTAACAAAATAGCAAAATATAGTATAATGGATAACGATGATGTTCGTTTCCGTTATCAAAGAAGGGGCGGTACGACGAAAGAAGTATCGCCTTTGCTATTTTACCATGGCAGAAAGGAGAAAATCTCTTGGAAAAGAAGGTTGCAATTACTCTGAAAAATATAACCAAGACCTTTGGAGCTGTAATCGCCAATGAAAAAGTCAGTCTTGATATATGTTACGGAGAAATTCTTGCATTACTGGGTGAGAATGGAAGTGGTAAAACCACTTTGATGAATATGATTTCCGGTATTTATTTTCCGGATGAGGGGCAGATTTTTGTGAATGGGAAGGAGGTTTCCATCACATCGCCCAAGGATGCATTCCGGTATGGGATCGGTATGGTACACCAGCATTTCAAACTGATTGATGTATTAACAGCGGCAGAAAATATTATCTTAGGACTGGATGGCAGGAAGAATATAAAGGAAGCTACCGTAAAGATCAGGGAAATTTGCGACAGGTACGGCTTTGAGTTAGATCCGCAAATGAAGATTTACGATATGTCTGTTTCGCAGAAGCAGACAGTGGAAATTGTAAAGGTTTTGTATCGGGGAGCAGATATTCTGATTCTGGACGAGCCTACGGCTGTCTTAACACCGCAGGAGACAGAAAAGCTGTTTGCCGTACTGCGTAATATGAGAGAAGATGGTAAGGCAATTGTCATCATTACACATAAAATGCATGAAGTGGAGGAACTGTCAGACAGAGTGGCAGTACTTAGGAAGGGCAGTTATGTTGGTGAGATGATTACCAAAGAGACCAATGCAACCGAAATGACCAATATGATGGTCGGACATGCAGTCAGTCTTAATATTGACAGACCGGAGCCGAAGAATCAGAAGGCACGGATTGTTGTAGATGGACTTTCTGTAAGAAGTGAGGACGGCATTCAAAAATTAAAAAATGTTTCCTTTACAGCAAACAGCGGTGAAATTCTTGGAATTGCAGGGATTTCCGGATGCGGACAAAAGGAACTGTTAGAGGCAATTGCAGGACTTCAGAAGACAGAAAGCGGAGAGATCAGTTATATTGATGATGAGGGAAATGCAGAATCCCTAATCGGAAAGGATCCAAGAAAGATCGCACAGCTGGGTGTTACGCTTTCCTTTGTTCCGGAGGATCGTCTGGGTATGGGCTTGGTTGGAAATATGGATCTCGTCAATAATATGATGCTTAGGTCTTTCCAGAATGGTCATTCGTTTTTTACAGATCGAAAGGCACCCAAGGCATTGGCAGAACATGTTGTAGAGGATCTGGAAGTGGTAACTCCGGGAGTGACAACTCCCGTCAGAAGATTGTCCGGTGGTAATGTACAGAAGGTTCTGGTGGGCAGAGAGATTGCATCAGCACCGACCGTTCTTCTGACTGCTTATGCAGTCCGGGGACTGGATATTAATTCTTCCTATACAATTTATGATCTTATGAACCAGCAGAAGAAAAAAGGAGTTGCGGTAATCTTTGTGGGAGAAGATCTGGATGTTTTATTAGCATTGTCAGACCGCATTCTTGTTCTGTGTGGTGGTGAAGTCAGCGGAATACTGGATGGGCGGAAGACAGATAAGAATGAAATTGGTATGTTGATGACTAAGACAGGAGGAGAGAAGACAGATGGAAACGAAAAAGCATGAACCATTGTTTCATATTGTAAAACGTGATGTCCTTCCGTGGCAGATTTCATGGGGAATCCGGGCTCTGGCAATTCTGGCTTCACTGATTGTCTGTGGTATTATTACCGTAGCAGTTACCGGATTAAATCCGATCAAGGTATATATTACCATTGTACAGGGTGCCTTTGGTACGGCAAGAAAGACATGGGTGACCTTTCAGAATATTGCGATTCTGTTGATGATTTCCCTGGCATTAACACCGGCATTTAAGATGAGGTTCTGGAATATCGGAGGAGAAGGTCAGATTCTGATGGGAGGGCTTGCAACAGCGGCCTGCATGATCTGTCTGGCAGATAAGCTTCCCAACGGAGTTATTTTGCTGCTGATGGTAGTTTCCAGTCTGGTGGCAGGGGGAATCTGGGGATTGATACCGGCTTTCTGTAAGGCAAAATGGAATACCAACGAAACGCTGGCGACCCTGATGATGAACTATATAGCAACGCAGCTGGTTGCTTGTTATTCCATTGTATGGGAGGTCCCGAAAGGCTCAGGTACTATTGGAATCATAAATCAGAGTACCAATATCGGCTGGCTGCCTCAGGTATTTGGTTCTAAATATCTTTTGAGTATTCTGGTAGCTGTTGTTCTAACGGGAGCCATGTATATTTATCTGAATTACAGTAAGCAGGGATATGAAATTGCCGTTGTAGGAGAGAGTGAAGCAACAGCACGTTATGTTGGAATTAAGGTAGAAAAAACAATTATCCGTACCGTAGTATTGTCCGGAGCACTCTGTGGATTGGTCGGACTGATTCTGGTAGGTGGAATTAACCACACGATTAATACAACAGCAGCCGGAGGGCAGGGTTTTACAGCGGTTATGGTTTCGTGGCTTGCCAAATTTAATCCGATTACCATGGTATTTACCAGTTTTCTGATTGTCTTCTTAAGCCGTGGAGCAGGAGAAATCTCCACAACCATGGGGCTGAATCAGTCCTTTGCAGATATTCTGACCGGAATGATCCTGTTTTTCATCATTGGTTCGGAATTCTTTATCAATTATAAATTAAGCTTTCGTAAGAAAGCAGAAAAGGAGGAAGCATAATGTTTGATATTGTTGCATTTATCCCAAGGGCAGTTGTTCAGGGAATTCCTCTTTTGTATGGCTGTACCGGTGAAATTATGACTGAGAAATCCGGCAATCTGAATCTGGGAATTCCCGGTGTTATGTATGTCGGAGCAATCAGTGGTGTTATTGGTGCTTTCTATTATGAACAGTCTTTGACTGGTGGGGCGGAGGCAAATGCAGCGCTTGCGATCGGAATTCCCATGCTTTCTTCCCTGCTTGGTTCCCTGATTATGGGATTGATTTATTGTTTCCTGACAGTTACCTTAAGGGCAAACCAGAATGTAACTGGTCTTGCCATGACAACCTTTGGAATCGGAATCGGCAATTTCTTTGGGGGATCCTTGATAAAAATATCCGGAATGGATGTGCCGTCAATTGCCTTATCGAAAACCAGTGCATATTTCTGCAAGTCCTTACCGTTTGCATCGGAACTGGGCTGGTTTGGTAAAATCTTTCTTTCCTATGGTTTTCTGGCATATCTTGCAATTATCATTGCATTTGTATGTTCCTTTATTTTAAAGAAAACGAGAGTAGGACTCCATCTGATTGCAGTAGGAGAAGGACCTGCAACTGCTGATGCTGCCGGAATCAACGTAACAAAATATAAATACCTTGCAACCTGTATTGGAAGTATGATTGCAGGTTTGGGTGGTTTGTATTATATTATGGATTATGCCAATGGTGTATGGTCCAATAATGCATTCGGAGACCGTGGCTGGCTGGCAATTGCACTGGTTATTTTCACAATTTGGCGTCCTAATGTAGCGGTATTTGCTTCCATTTTATTTGGTGGATTGTATATTTTAAACCAGCATCTTCCCATGGTGGATATGGATCATATGTATATTAAACCGTTGTACGAAATGCTGCCATATGTTGTAACCATGGTTGTTCTGATTTTAACAAGTATCCGCAACAGGAGAGAAAATCAGCCTCCGGCGAATTTGGGACTGCCGTATTTCAGAGAAGAAAGATAAAATATAATTGTTTTGCAATCAACTGATTATAATAAAAATAGGAGGGAACGCAAGATGAAGCTGCTGGAGGAAAGAATTCTTAAGGATGGAATTTTAAAAGAAGGTAATGTCTTAAAGGTTGACAGTTTTCTGAATCACCAGATGGATATTGATCTGTTTAATGAAATGGGAAAGGAATTCAGACGTCTGTTTGCAGATGTGGAGATTAATAAGATTCTTACCATTGAAGCTTCCGGAATCGGCATTGCGGCTATTGTTGCACAATATTTTGATCATGCCAAAGTAGTATTTGCTAAGAAGACGCAGTCAATTAATCTGGATGGAAGCGTTTACTCTACAAAGATAGAGTCTTTTACCCATAAAAGAACCTATGATGTGATTGTAGCAAAGAAATATTTGAATCCGGAGGATAAGATTTTGATTATTGATGATTTTCTTGCCAATGGCTGCGCAGTGAACGGACTGGTGGATCTGATTGAAGCATCCGGTGCTACATTGCAGGGAGTCGGAATTGCCATTGAAAAGGGATTTCAGGAAGGTGGAAAGATGCTGCGTGAACGGGGCATCAGAGTGGAATCCTTAGCAATTGTTGAACGTATGAGTGATGACAGTGGAGAGATTACCTTCCGGGAACAATAAAAAATTGAAATTGTGGTAAACCGCTTAAGAGTGAGGAATGGAAATGAATCAGGATAGAATGAGACAGATTGAAAAGTGGATATTCATAGGTTGCGGTGTATTGGGAGCCATCTTTGTAGGTGTTCTTATTATGTTTTTTGTACGTCTGGGTAAGAACACGCAGGAAGTGCAGGGAACGGTGGAATATCAGGAAGAAGGTTCAAACGTTGGTCAACAGGCAGACCAGACAGAAGCAGTTGAAACAGCCAATGCAATCCTGTCAGAAGCTGCTTCCGAGAGTGCATCTTCTACCGCTTCCGGAACACCTGTCGTTTTTACAAGTAATGCTGCACAGTCTACAGAAGGAGACTGGCTTTTTGTAGAGGGCAACCGGATTGTGGATGCCACAGGGAAACCTGTGTGGCTGACAGGGATTAACTGGTTTGGCTATAATACAGGAACCAATTGTTTTGACGGACTCTGGAACAGCGATCTGAATACCTCAATTAAGGCAATTGCGGATCATGGCTTTAATATCTTAAGAATCCCTATTTCAACACAGCTTCTGTTGCAGTGGAAGAACGGGGAATATCCTGCTGCGAATTTTAATCAGGCAACCAATGATTATCTGGTAGGGATGAATTCATTGGAGATTTTCGATTATGTGCTGGATCTCTGCGAGCAGAATGGTATCAAGGTACTTCTGGATGTTCATTGTGCCATGACCAATGCAGCAGGTCATAATGTCAATCTCTGGGTAGACGGAGAGATTGATGAAGAAGATTTTATTGAGGCATGGGTCTGGGTGGCAGAAAGATATGCGGACAATGATACCATTGTAGCATTTGATCTGGAGAATGAGCCCCACGGAAAGCCTTATGAAGAAAATAAGGCTATCTGGAATGATTCCACGGATGCCAATAACTGGAAATATGTTGCAGAGAAGACAGCAGCTGCAATATTTGAAGTACATCCCAATATATTGATTTTGGTGGAAGGAACGGAAATTTATCCGATGGATCTTGCAGCCAACAGTGATTATCATTCCACCAATGAAGATGATTATTATTTCAACTGGTGGGGCGGAAATTTGCGTGGTGTCAGGGATTATCCGGTGGATCTGGGTGAATTCAATAATAAACTTGTCTACTCGCCCCATGATTACGGACCTACTGTCTTCCAGCAGGACTGGTTTTATGATGGTTACGATTATGATTCCCTGATGGAAGAATGCTGGTATGATAACTGGTTTTATATTCATGATGAGAATATAGCACCGCTTCTGATCGGAGAGTGGGGCGGATATATGAGGGAGCCGAATCTGACCTGGATGACGCATCTTAGGACCCTGATTGGTAAGTACCATCTGAACTATACCTTCTGGTGCTATAATGCGAATTCCGGGGATACCGGAGGATTGGTTTTAGATGACTTTGTAACATGGGATGAGGAAAAATATGCTTTTGTAAAGGAAGTCCTCTGGCAGCAAAACGGAAAATTTGTTGGATTGGATCATGAAGTGCCTTTGGGAGAGAATGGTATTACCTTGACGGAAGCAGCAGTGGAAAACTGGTAAAAGAAAGCTGGTAAAAAAAAGCTGGTAAAAAAAGCTGGTAAAAAAAGACTTGCGTTAATGAATATTTCGTAATAGAATATCTATGTTTGCAGATGAAGTAGGATCTGCCGACAAATAAAATTTCATATCGAACAAGGAGGAACAAGCATGAAGACAGGAAAGAGACTGATGAGTCTGCTTCTTGCAGGAATGCTTATGACGACGACTGTTGCACTGGGCGGCTGTTCAGGTGACAAGGCGAACGACACTTCTTTGAATTCGATTACCATTGGTATTCCACAGGATCTGGAAGACAGTCTTGACCCGCATATTGTAAGTGCGGCAGGAACTAAAGAGGTTCTGTTCAATATCTATGAGGGACTTGTGAAATATGATTCCCAGGGTAATCTGAATGCTGCCGTAGCCGAAAACGTCGACATAAGCGAAGACGGAAAGGTATACACGTTTACCTTAAGAGACGGGGTTACTTTTCATGATGGAAGTGCGGTAACGGTGGAGGATGTGATTTATTCCATAGAACGGTGTGCCGACACTTCAGCAGGGGAACCGCTGGTGCCGGCATTTTCTAATATTGCCGGAATCGAAAAAGCGTCAGATAACGTAGTGGTTATCACATTGCAGGAGCCGGATACAGAATTTCTGGCTTATATGACAACAGCAATTATTCCGGCCGGTAATCCCAATCCGGAAAGCAATGCGATCGGAACCGGTCCTTATAGACTGGTCAGCAGAACACCGCAGGAATCCATCCAGCTGGAAGCGTATGATGGATACTGGGGAGAGAAGGCACATATTCCCAATGTAACCCTGAAGATCTGTGCCAATCCCGATGCGATTGTTATGGAACTGTTAGGAGGCTCCATTGATATGTACTGCAGAATTACGGATGCACAGGCGAAGGAGCTGGAAGGCAGCCAGTATGAGGTGCTGGAAGGTACGATGAATCTGGTACAGGCTTTATACTTGAACAATGCGGTAGAGCCTTTTGATGATGTCAGGGTACGTCAGGCACTTTGTTATGCTATTGATCCTCAGGAGATCATGGATTATGTATCGGATGGCAAGGGAACAGAACTTGGAAGCAGTATGTTTCCTGCATTTGGAAAATACTATGAAGAAAGCCTGAATCACACCTATGACCAGAATCTTGACAAGGCGAGGGAGCTTCTGGCAGAGGCAGGGTATCCGGATGGTTTTTCCTTTACGATTACGGTACCCTCCAATTATTCCCAGCATGTTTCTACAGCACAGGTATTGGTGGAGCAGTTTAAAGAAATTAATGTGGATGCCACCATTAACCTTGTAGAATGGGAAACATGGTTGTCAGATGTATATGTAGGCAGGAATTTTGAGTCAACAGTAGTTGGTGTTGATGCAAGTCAGCTGACGGCCAGGGCATTGCTGGAACGTTTCACATCAGAGCATGGGAAGAATTTTATCAACTTTAATTCTGCAGAATATGATGCGGCATTTGCCAATGCTATAGCAACCACAGATGATGCAGAACAGACAGCATATTATAAAGAATGCTTAACAATCCTTTCCGAAGAAGCAGCGAATGTTTATATCCAGGATTTGCCCACATTTGTTGCCATTAATGAAAATATCGGAGGATATGAGTTCTATCCAATCTATGTACAGGATTTTGCAAAATTGTATTATAAATAGCATTTTGTTTTAATGCTATGGAACATTTATGAGATACCACGTAAGGAGGGGCATATGGTAAAATATTACGGAAAGAAATTTTTATCTATGTGCATTACCCTTCTGGTGGTATCTTTCTTTGTATTTGCAGCCTTTGAAATTATTCCGGGAGATGCTGCTATTTCCCAGCTGGGAACCAATGCAACACCGGAAAAGGTAGCGCAGCTTCGGACGGAAATGGGGCTGGACCGTCCCTTTATGGTTCGTTACGGAGAATGGGTATGGAACTTTGTCAGGGGAAATCTTGGAGAATCCTACAGCTATCATATGCCGGTTTCTTCTATGATTCTGGAAAAAATTCCGATTACCATGACAATGTCGGTTATGGCACTGCTGCTGACCATGATATTTTCCGTGCCGATTGGGGTATTTCTTGCAAAACATACGGGAAGCTGTGCGGATAAGATTGGCTATGCCGCCAATCAGATGATTATGGCAGTTCCGGCATTTTTCCTGGGAATTCTCTTTACTTATCTGTTTGGACTGATTTTGAAGTGGTTCCGCCCGGGCGGTTATATTTCCTATACGAAGGATTTCTGGGGCTTCCTTAAGTATATGATTATGCCATCCATTGCCATTGCGATTCCTAAGTGTGCCATGTCTGTTAAGCTGATCAGAAGCTCTATTCTTACGGAATCCAAAAAGGATTATGTAAGAACTGCTTACAGCCGTGGTAATAGTACTACTCAGGTGCTGTACCGTCATGTGTTGAAAAATGCCATGTTGCCTGTTGTAACTTTCTGGGGAATGGCTTTTACAGATATGATTGCAAGCAGTATTGTGGTGGAACAGGTATTTAATATTCCGGGGCTTGGAAGGATCCTGTTAACTTCTATTTCCAACAGGGATTTTCCGGTGGTAGAAGCAGTAATTCTGCTGATAGCGGTTCTGGTACTTGTAACAAACTTTCTGGTGGATATTCTATACCGGATACTGGATAGCAGAATCTAGAAGGGAGAAGGCATATGAAAAACAGATACCGCAATTCTTTTTTCTATATTGGTGCCGGAATTACAGCAGTACTTGCGCTGATTGCGCTGGTTGGCTGTTTCTATACTCCCTATGATCCGGAGCAGATGAATCTTGCATTAAAAAATACAGGAATCTCCTGGCAGCATATTATGGGTTGTGACAATTTTGGCAGAGATATCTTCAGTCGTGTGATGGAAGGTATCAGGAATACATTTTTTATTTCGATTGCCACGGTTGGAATCGGAACCTTTTTTGGACTGCTGATTGGAGCACTGACAGGATATTTCGGAGGTATTGTGGACGAGGTCCTGATGCGGATTAATGATGCACTTTTTTCTTTTCCAAGTATTCTGTTGGCATTGGTAATGATTGGTCTGATGGGTACAGGTACCGTGAATGTGACGTTGGCACTGGGGATTGCCTTTATTCCAAGCTTTGCAAGAATTGTCCGGTCGGAATATTTAAAGCAGAAAAATCTTGATTATGTTACCAGTGCGAGATTGATGGGAGCCTCCCATTTC
Organism: Lachnospiraceae bacterium; assembly: GCA_051879415.1. Lineage (GTDB taxonomy): Bacteria > Bacillota > Clostridia > Lachnospirales > Lachnospiraceae > NK4A136. The sequence continues at coordinate 5,918 of JBJELZ010000052.1, read as the reverse complement.
CGTATTATATTTGTCCATATTCTGCCGAATATATTTCCGATTCTTATATCATCCATAATGATTGGATTTAACAATGCTGTTTTGGCGGAAGCAGGTTTAAGTTATCTTGGAATTGGTATTCAGCCGCCGGATGCTTCGCTTGGAAGAATGTTGTCTGAGGCACAGTCCTATTTATTTACCATTCCCTGGTATGCGGTATTTCCGGGATTGGTGATTGTGCTAATGGTCCTGGGCTTTTCCATGCTTGCAGAAGGGCTGGACACACAGGGATAAATTATTACATTACCTGAAAAATTGTTTGACATGTTAGGATGGAGAAAGAGTATGCTGCTTACCATTGATCATCTGACAATTGAATTTCATGACCATGCACTGCCGGAAACAGTGGTGAAGGATGTCAATTTCTCTCTGGAGGAAGGGGAAATTCTGGGGATTGTAGGGGAATCCGGTTCCGGAAAATCCATGACAGCGCTTGCTGTGGCAGGGCTGTTATCCAGAAAGGATATGACTAAGACAGGACGTATTCTGTTTGACGGAGAAGAGCTTCTTTCCATGAAGCGGGCAGATTTAAGAAAACTGCAGGGCAATGAAATAGGTATGATATTTCAGGAACCGATGACGGCACTAAATCCGACAATGAAAATCGGACGTCAGGTAGAGGAGGCCCTGCGTATTCATTTTGCTATGACTAAGGAAGAACAGAGGAGAACGGCGTTGGAGTGGCTGGATAAGGTGGAGCTGGAAGATGTGGAACGGGTATATGACAGTTATCCGCATGAATTATCCGGTGGTATGCGGCAGCGCGTTATGATTGCGGCGGCCATGGTATCGAATCCGCGTCTGCTGATTGCAGATGAACCAACCACGGCATTGGATGTTACTGTGCAGGCACAGATTCTTAAGCTGTTAAGGAAGATTAATCAAAAAAATCATACTGCAATCATGTTTATTTCCCATGACTTAAGTCTGGTACGTCAGTTATGCCATCGTGTGATTGTGATGAAGGATGGATGTATTGTGGAAGAGGGCGAGTGTGAGGATATCTTTAATGCTCCGTCCGAGGATTATACAAAGCGGCTGATTGCGGCGATTCCTCAGATAGAAATTTGTAAAGGGTAAGATATGGAAGAGAAAAAAATATCCGAACAATTGATATTGTCCGTCAGGGATCTTGTCGTTGCATATCCGGTAAGGAGACTTGCTCCCGGTAAACGTCAGGAAAAGATTGTACTGAATGGTGTGTCATTTGATATGAAAGCAGGTGAGACACTGGGATTGGCAGGAGAAAGCGGTTGTGGAAAGACAACGATTGCCAGAGCAGTGTTGCATCTGGTGGAGCACAAAAGTGGCAGCCTGGACTGCCGGACCGACAGAGTACAGATGGTATTCCAGGATCCTTACAGCTCCTTAAATCCTGCGAAAACCGTTTCCTGGATTTTACAGGAGCCTTTGCGTCTGCGGACAAAAGATGATGCGACAACAAGGCTTGAAAAAGTTCGGGAGATGGTGGAACTGGTAGGTCTTGAGCAGTCGGTTCTGGATAAAAGACCATCAGAGCTTTCCGGCGGCATGCGGCAAAGGGTAGGGATTGGTCTTGCACTGATGCAGGATCCGGAGTTACTGATTGCAGATGAACCGGTTTCCGCCCTGGATGTGACCATTCAGGCACAGATTCTGGAACTGTTAGAGAAGATTCAGAAGAAAAAAAAGATTTCGATTTTATTTATTTCCCATGATTTAAGGACAATGTATCATTTTTGTGATAGAATTCTGATTATGCGGGAGGGAAAGATCATTGAACAGGGCGAACCCAGAACAATGTATTCCGATCCGCAGGAGGATTATACAAAGCTCTTATTAAAGAGTGCAGGAATCAGTAAGTGGAGGGAATCATAGAAGATGCTGGAAGGATTCTACCCGGGAGAATATCTGGATAGTACTTATCAGATTGATTATCGAAAGCTTTATCAGGAAGGCTATCGCGGAGTAATATTTGATATTGATAATACGCTTGTGCCCCATGGCGCACCTTCGGATCAAAGGAGTGATGCGTTATTCAAAATGCTGCATGAGATCGGATGGCATACGATTGTGTTGTCCAATAATAAAGAACCCCGTGTGAAAATGTTTGCAAAACAGGCGGGAACAGATTATATCTATAAAGCCGGAAAACCCGGAAAAGACGGATATGAACGTGCTATGCAACGGATGGGGACCAATCCGCAGAATACTCTCTTTGTTGGGGATCAGATTTTTACGGATGTCTGGGGAGCCAATAGGGTAGGCATCAGAACCATTTTAGTGAAGCCGATCCATCCCAAAGAAGAAATACAGATTGTATTGAAACGTTATCTTGAAAAGATTGTACTTTATTTTTACAGAAGAAAAATTAAAAAAGAAGGGACTGTGTAAATACTTGAAAGAAAGAGTTTTCATAGATGGAACAACTAAATTACTGGGACTTTTGGGCAATCCGGTGGAGCATTCGGTATCACCGGTGCTTCATGGAACACTGGCTTCGATGCATCAGGATAATTATGCCTATCTTGCATTTAAAGTGGAGGAGGAACGTCTGGGAGATGCTGTAAATGGTGCTTTTGCATTGGGCGCAGCAGGGCTTAATGTGACGGTACCCTATAAGAAAGCGGTTATGCAGTACCTTTGTGAGATTGACAAAAAAGCAGAAGTGATCGGGGCTGTTAATACACTGGTCCGGACAGAGACCGGATACAAGGGATATAATACGGATATGCCGGGACTTTTCCGTGCCATGAATTATGATGGTATTACATTAGATGGAAAAAATGTAGTAGTCATCGGAGCCGGAGGAGTTGCCAATGCAGTTTTGGGAATGCTTTTTGAGGCAAAGGTAAAAAGTATTCTGGTTTTAAACAGAACAAAAGAAAGAGCAGAGGTATTGGTGGAAAGATTTAAGGCAGCATATAAGGATGCAGATATTCTTGTAAGGACAGCTTCTTACGATGAGGATTATCTTTCCATAATGGATGAAATGAATCCGTCAGAAGGAGGCTGGATTGCAATTCAGGCAACCAGTGTTGGTATGAGTCCGGTGATAGAGGCGGCAGCAATCGAAAATACAGCATTTTACCGGAAAGTGGAAACCGGGTATGATCTGATTTTTAATCCATACGAAACAAAATTTATGAGGCTGGTGAAGGAACAGGGAGGAAAAAGCTTTAACGGACTTAGGATGCTGTTGTTCCAAGGAATTTATGCCTATGAGCTCTGGAATGGAATCTCGATACCCGATGAATGGGCAGAACCGGTACTTGATCAAATGAAGGAAGCGATGGGAATCAATGAGTAGAAATATTGTATTAATTGGATATATGGGGAGTGGTAAATCCACGGTTGCCAAAGAACTTTATCGCAAAACGGGGATGAAAATTCTGGATACCGATCTGATGATTGTGGAGAAGCAGGGAAGAAGCATCAACGCAATTTTTGCAGAGGATGGTGAGACCGCATTCCGGGATATGGAGACAAAACTGCTTGAGGAACTCTCCGGATCTGCTGCATATCAAAAGAACTGCATTCTTTCAACCGGTGGTGGAATGCCTGTGCGGGAAGAAAACAGGGCACTTCTTAAAAAACTTGGAACGGTCTTTTTTTTAAAAGCAACAACGGATACGATTCTGGAGCATGTAAAGAATGATACGGAACGCCCCTTATTGAGAAATCCTGACCGGCGTGAGAAAATAGAGGAAATGCTGGCACAAAGAACGCCGGCATATGAGGATGCGGCAGATTATGTGATTGATACAGATCATAAGTCAGTGGTGGAGGTCACAGAGTATATCTGGAAATTGATAAAAAATAATCATTAATGGAACAGAGACGGAGGAAGATATGAAATTATTAATTATTAATGGACCAAATCTTAACTTCCTGGGAATTCGGGAAAAGGAAATTTATGGTACACAGAATTATGAGTATTTACTAAAATTGATTGAAGAAAAGGCAAAGGAGCTTGATTGTCAGGTTGAAGTATTCCAGTCCAATCATGAGGGGGCAATCATTGACAGAATTCAGGATGCTTATTCTGACGGAACAGAGGGAATAGTGATTAATCCGGGAGCATATACGCATTACAGTTATGCAATCCACGATGCACTGGCAAGCGTAACAACAATGCCTAAGGTGGAGATCCATATTTCTGATATTAATGCCAGGGAAGCGTTCCGCAAGATATCTGTGACAGCGCCTGCCTGTGACAAGCAGATTGTGGGAGAGGGACTGCCGGGATATCTTCATGCAATGGAATGGGTGTCAGAGGCAATAAAAACAGGGAATGAATAATCAGTTCTTAGGACTATAGGATAGTTGAAAAAATTTTAGGAATAAGTTATAATAGAGCCATGTTATAATTTTAGCAATAAAATTAGGAGGTATGGGGTAATGGCATTTTTTGATAAGGTTGGGGCTACATTATCAAACTTTGGAAATGATGTATCCAACAAGACCAAGGCAATGGTGGAAGTTAGTAATTTAAGCAGTCAACTTAAGAATTGTGAAGAATCCTTAAAGGCTTATTATGTTGAAATTGGTAAGGCATATTATGAGAAACATAAGGATCATCCGGATCCTGCATTTGCTGAACAATTCAGTCACATTCAGGAAGCAGAGGAGGCAATTGATCATCTTGAGAGTGCAATCCGCAGGGCAAAGGGAACAAAGATGTGTCAGAACTGTGGGGCTGAGGTGGCTTCAGATACCGTATTTTGTCCGACATGCGGTTCCAAGGTAGATGATAATGCAGCATGTAATGTTGTAGTAGATGTTGTGGCCGGTGCAAAATGTCCAAAGTGTGGAGCTGCCATTAAGGTTGGAGCTGTATTCTGCGGAACATGCGGCTATAAGATGGGTGAATAAAGAGGTATGATATGAAAAAACAGACGATCAGCGCGTTGCTGACGGCATTAATGATCTGTCTGACGATTGCAATTATTGTAGTAATTATCAGAATACAGATGCGAGGACCTGCAGTGGTGGAACCGGTGGACTCTGAAAGCTATATTGTGCAGGAGGATACGGAATCGCAGAATGGTGTTTTGGAGGAAGAACCGGAGGAGGTATCGACGGCAGTAACAGAACTTGTTGCAGTCCCCAATACGTCAACAAGTGTTAATGTGCGAAGTGGCCCCGGTACAGAATATAACCGCTTAGGTTCGGCTTATTCTAATAATGAATATGTTGTGCTTGAGATTTTATCAGTTGGATGGACCAAGATTTTGTATTCAGATCAGGAAGCATATATCCATAATGATTATGTGAATTATAAGGTCAGAATTACAGATGGGGATAATGTTACCTATGAACCTGCAAGTGAAGATGTACTTGCAGGTTATATGTCGGAAGACGTTCCTGCATCAGGAGTTTCGGAGGAGCCTAGTGAAGGAACGGAATCGGAACCGTAGGGAGCAGAAGAACCGACAGAATAAAAACAGCTTTTGTAAAAAATATAAAAACAGAGATCGTGATGATCTCTGTTTTTATAGTATAAAGTGAATCATTTGAAATAATATTTATGTGAGAATACATTTTAATTTACGCCATCCAAAGAGAGACCTGTATATCCCTGTGCCTGAAGCTCTAATAGTTGTTGCTGAAGGATCAGCATATGATCCGGGGATGCGAAGAAAGCATCATCATGAGGGCACATGTTACTGGTTCTGATTGCAGTAATAGGATTGCCATCGGCATCCACTCCTGCAGAAGGATAACCGGCCTGAATTGCAGTGCTTTCAATAGGAGTCAGTTCCAGTACGCCGGGAACTTTGAATGGACAGTTCGGGCAGGCACACAGACCGCTGTAGAGACAGACCATACCGGAGTAATGGACATCACAGGTTTCTGTAGGAACAGTTCCTTCTGCAAAATATTCTGTCCGCAGATGA
>JBJELZ010000051.1:0-16427 GCA_051879415.1 Lachnospiraceae bacterium | reverse complement strand
GGATAGCAACATTCCAGTTGTTTTACTGGAACCTTCTTATTATTTGAATCACTCATATCCACCAGTCTTGCTTTTACTTCACTCGTAGGGTTTTCAATTGCATATTGCAAATCATCAAACAATTCTTTTTGATAATAATGAACATCATCAATACTAATTTCTCTATATATCTCACTCTGTTTAACAAAATTTAAAAATTTTTCATATGCAGAATCAGTCATATTATCTTTTAAAATTGCCATTGAACAAGATAATATATAATTCAAAAAGCTAGTTCGAACCGTTCCATTGTATAAATTATCTTCTTGAAATCTATTATAAGTTTGCACAAATGCCTTCGGCAAATCTCCAATTCCCCTTTCTTTATTTGCCTGCAATGATTCCTTATTGTTAATTCGATAATACATCAATTCATCTTTTATCACTGATATTCGTTTTGCATGAACTAGTGCCGTTTGAACAAAATAAATGTCATTAAAAAACTTTTGCTCCATATATTGCAAATGATTATCAAGCAAAAACTGTCTAGAATACATTTTGTTCCATGTTGCACCTGATGTTATATTCAAAATATACTCTGCTTCTTCTCCAGAAAAAATATTTTTATCAGGCAATAACTCAGGTCGTAAATGGGTTGTATCGTCGTATACCAATCCAGATTCATTATCATATTCCCATACATTCCATATACACAAATCCAACTTCTCTTCTTCCATTTTTTTATATGCTCTTTCTAGCATATCCGGGCAGAAAAAATCATCTGAATCAAGGAATACAACATATTTTCCAGTTGCATGCAATAGCCCTATATTTCGCGCTTCTCCCGCATTTTTATGGTTGCAGCACACTATTCGTATCATATTCTCACAATCCAAAAAGAATTCTTTCGTTTTACGTTCTATTCCATTGCAAATTATAATAATTTCCTTACTTTTATAACTCTGTTTTATAATTGAAACTATCTGTTGGCTAAAATATTCCTTTCCATTTACAGGAATTATAATAGAAATATAATCTTTATTATTTTGCATAAATTTTTACCTGATAATATACTTGTAAAATAATTCAAATTGTCTTTACGTTTACTAATAATCCGAACATTAACTTGTTATCGTATCACAACAACATGACCAACTATACACTAAACACAGATATACCATATAATGTCATTTTCTTATTTCTACATCTACCTATGACCTCAGGATATATTCTTAATTCAATTTTCGAAACATCTTCACCCGTAATAAAGAACAGTTTGTATGCTCCTATAATTTTATCAGAAAAAATAATTGTATTATATAATACATCTTTCATCACAATAGTAGCCTTCACATCCAAATCTTCAATATTGCTAACAAAAATATCATCAATTCTTAGGACATAGCCTGTACGTTTTTTTATATCACATTGAATAATCAAGTGATTGTATTCATCATTGTTTTCTTCTAGTTTTAACACGGGACAATAAAAAATGCGCTTAATACTATCTTCACATATCAATGGTGCACGAATTATCGTCACTTCTCTTTTCTTCTTATTAAGTAAATTGATTTGTTCATACCTTTCTTTCCAAAATTCACTAAATAGTTCATAATGTTTCTTAATTACACTCAATCTCTCATTGTCTCTTAACATTTTACGCAGATTTTCAATTGCCTTAAACATAGTCTTCCACTCTTGATTATCATGCGCACGTGGTCCTTCGGCTTCATAAATCCACAAAACAGCATTGTGACTGAGATAATTTAATCCCACATTGGCATTCTTCATTCCAAAGAGTTCCAGAAGATATTCAGTTTGTCTTTTGTCTGTATTTGAAGCAACATTTTCGCAAAATATAAATTGTGATTTGGAATATTTCAAATTATCCATAAAATTTTCTCTACAAAATTCATCATCATCTTTCAAATTAATTCCTGTGATTTTTTCAAATGTATCAGCCTGCTCATATAATCTTGGTTTTAGTTGGGGATTAATTACTACTGCTGAACTTCCCTCATATAAAATTGCACAATGAATTGCAGCAGTCCCCCCCAGAAGATGCATAAAAAACAATATCTGAAAATTGATATTTTTCAGCAAATACTTTTACAATTTCTACAACATCATGTCGATATGATTTATTTGCATTTCCCCAGTACCATCCCAACATTAGATTTGGGAAATCTCTACACATCGGATCATCAATATTTAAAACACTTCCATCCATAAAAGTATACCATGACCATCTTTTAAATACTGGCGATGTCCCAACCGGGCGAGATCCATTCAATAAAACATACAATTTTTTACATTCTTTATGAACAAATAGGCAATCAAAATCTACATTATCGTATTGAATAACTATTCTTCCATTAGGTATAGCTTCATTAAGCAAGCTACTATATAATATTTTCTTACGGATTTCCAACAACCCCTTATCAGGGCTATCTTTCTCTTTCAATGGATTCGTAATAATCATAGTAACCTTCCTCTCTATGTTGTGTTAAAGTCCTTTTGTTTACATAACACCTCGATTCTTAGGATCTGCGACAATAATAAACATTGCTTCTTGAATTTTTCATTACCATATACAATACCTTCAAAAATTGAGATTTTCTCGTTTGATCCTATAATTTCTTATAAATTTTTTGTCCCAGTCTAAATACTGCCGTTAACTTTAACCCTCTTCTCATTGCCTTTGATGTTCTCAAGTTACTAAGCATCTGATTAAGCAATATTTTATCCTTGTTTAATACATCAAGGTTGATTACTTTTCCTATTCGGTTTAATTCATTTATGTCAATCAAATAACCTTCAGCATATGCTTTCCTTTTACCTCCAGAAAAAAGGACTCCAACCTTATAGGATATCGCCATTTGAACTTCCAAAATCTCACTCTTCAAATCTGAACACTCCTTAAGCAAGTTCACATACGACTTAAATGCATTCGGTCCTATATAGCCTGAGGGTGTCATCTGTTTTAGTTTGTCTAATTGCTTATCAAGCACAAATAGACTGACTGTTTCGAATTTTTTCTCACTTGACATATTATACAATTCAGCATCAATCTCCGATTCCGCAATACAAAGCAATTTAATTATTCTATAACTATTATTCGAAAACGCCATTATTCGATCAGCAAAACTCTGCTGCAATAATCTAACTGCTTCGAAATGCAATTTCTCTAATTTTTTTTCTTTTGAAATACGAATCAAATCTGTAATACCACATATTAAATGACATAATTTTTCTTCGTTCCATTGCACATGATTTTTCTCATAATAATATTTGTAAACATTTTTGTTGACTACATAAAACTCTTTAGCAGCAATCATCGCACGAACAAAGAATGGAGGATCTTGAAATCTTCTATATAACGGAAATTCTATATCGTTTTCCAACAACAAGGATTTTTTAAAAATAAATTGTTGAAAACCATAGGAGTTTTGCCAATCAACATATTTGATATAACCTTCTTGCTCAAAAGAATGATTCTTACTATTCTTGGTCACACCATTTTCAACAATAAGTAAATTTCCACCACATATACTAACTTGTTTCTTAATTGCCGTATTATATAAGCACATTAAAACATCGTCAGCAACATATTCATCATCAGGATCCATAAATGAAACAAATTCTCCTCTAGCTACTTTTAAGGCTGCGTTTCTTGCCGCACCGGCACCAGAATTCATTTGTGACATAACAATAATATTAGAATGTTGTTTAGCTAGCATAAGAAGAATTGGCAATGACCTATCTGTTGAACCATCATCTACACATACTATTTCAATATTTTTTTGTTTTTGACAAAGAATACTTTTAATACAACGCTGAATTGTTTTTTCTGCATTATATACAGGAATAATAACAGATACCTGTATATCGTGTCCCGCATTTGGCTGTTGTGCTAAATTAGCCTCACTTATTTTACTGTTTATTAATGACACATATGTGTTAATTTGATTATCCCAAAATTCATTTACATTCTCCTTGCACCATCTAAAGTAGAACAATTTAGGATTTTCTAGTATTTGAAACAAATCCTTACACTGATAAGGTAGAAACAAATCTGTACATAGAATTCCTTCATCTAATAAGCACTGCATTTCTTCTGAAAATTTTTTAATGAATAATAGTTTATATTCTTCGAGTACTCTCGTAAAATGATAGTAAAAAGAACCATAACATCTCAGTGAAAATACTGCTTTATATTCTTCAACTTTGTTTCTACCATAAGACATTAAAACATCAAGAATGTAGTGCCATTCAGCAAATATGCATAATGCATTTTCAAGCGTAGTACAATTAGTCGATGATTCTGCCCTATCCATTCTATACATATAGAACGCTTTATCTATGAACATAATCTTACTTGAACATGTAAACAATTGAAACCATAGACCATTATCTTGGTATGCTGCACCTTTTGATTCGTTTAGCCTTATTTTATTGGTTACAATTATATCCCTTTTATATATTCCAGTAGTATTAATCATATAGGCATTGTAACAATCTGGTTCCTCAGATATAGTTATCACGCGATTGTACAATTTGCTAGCACAAACATTTATGTACTTACATTCACTTTCTTCTCCACCATTTATGAATCGCATAGCATCAGATTTTACCATATCCAATTCTGGATATTCCTGTGCAACAGAATAAAGAACTTCATACATTTCTGGCAAAATATAATCATCAGATTCAACAATTCCAATAAATTTACCAGTCGCAATTTGTAATCCTTCATTTATTGCATGTCCATACCCACCATTTGGTCCAGTTACTATTATGATTCTTTCATCTTTTTGGGCATACTCATTCAATATCTCTAGCGAATTATCTGTAGAGCCATCATTAACACAAATAATTTCAATATCTTTCAATGTTTGTCTAATCACTGAATCCAAGCATTCCCTCAAATATTTCTCAACATTATAGATAGGTATAATAATCGAAACCTTTGGAATTATCTTTTCTGTATTCTTTGTATCTACCTTATTCTTCTGATGTTTCATAACACTCCCACTTCTCCTATATACATTTTTCAACAGCTTCCAATGCCATTTTTATTGTATCCTGCATATCTGTATATTTATACTCACCTAATCTGCCACCAAAAAATACACTCTTTTCTTTTTTAGCCAATGCAACATATAATTCTAATTTTTCTTGATTTCGCTTATCATTAATTGGATAATATGGCTCAATTCCTAATTTCCATTCATATGGAATCTCTTTTGAAATAACAGTTTTTTTGCTTTGTGTATTTTCAAAATGTTTGTGTTCTATTATTCTTGTGTATGGCGTTTCTATATCTGTATAATTTACAACTGCAACCCCTTGCATATCTTCAATATCCAATATTTCATGTTCAAACCTTAAACTCCTATATTCAAGAGAGCCATACCGATAGTTGTAATACTCATCTATTGCTCCTGTATAAATTATTTTAGTATCCGGGCCAACATATTCTGCTTTGACATCATCGTATTGTACTCCCAGTACTACATCAATTCCTTCAAGCATCTTCTCAAAAATCCGAGTGTATCCGCCTATTGGTATTCCTTGATATCTGTCAAGATAGTAATTATTGTTGTATGTATATCTAATTGGTATCCTCCTCATGATTGATGCTGGTAAATCAACACACGCTCTTCCCCACTGTTTTTCTGTATATCCTTTGATTAATTTGTTATATATATCTACTCCAACTTGACTAATTGCATATTCTTCGAGGTTTCCAAAATTATTTGAAACATCCCCTCTTTGTTTTTGAATCACTTTCTTAGCCTCTTCTGGTGTGACTACCCCCCACATGCGATTAAATGTATTCATATTAAAAGGTAAATTATAAATCTCTCCATGATAATTTGCCATTGGCGTATTAATAAAATTATTAAATTCTGCAAATTGTTGCATATACTCCCAAATCATTTTATCCGAAGTCCTAAAAATATGTGCTCCATATTTGTGCACATTAATTCCTTCTATTTCTTCTGTATAACAATTACCACCTATATGTTTTCTTTTATCAATTACCACACAAGTGAATCCTTTTTTATTTAACTCATATGCACATACTGATCCATATAAACCAGCCCCCACAATTAGGTAATCATATTTTTTCATTGCATTCTCCTCGTAATCACTAACTTATTATTATATATTCCTCTGTTTATACGCCTCACACACCACCTTCGGTTCCCCTACCATCTGTAACTTTCCCTTCTCTATCCACACAACCTTGGTGCAGTGTTCCAGGATCGTTCCCATTGAATGGGACACCAATAGTACCGTGCTGCCACCGTGAATCATCTCCTCGATCCTTTGCAGACTCTTTTTCCGGAAGAATTCGTCCCCGACACTGAGTACCTCATCCAGAATCAGGATCTCAGCCGCATCTGCAACGGTAGCAATGGCAAATCCCAGCCGGGATACCATACCGGAAGAAAAATTCTTTACCTTTTCTTCCATAAAGTCCTCCAGTTCTGCGAACCTTACGATCTCATCATAATGCTGATCTAAAAATTCCTTGCTGTATCCGATGATGGAGCCATTCAGATAGACATTTTCCCTTGCCGTAAGTTCCATATCAAACCCGGTTCCCAAGGTAAGCAGCTGTACCTTTCTGGTATCCACCACGACCTTTCCATGGGAAGGGCGAAGAGCTCCTGATACGATCTTAAGCAGGGTACTTTTTCCGGAACCGTTGGTTCCGATGATTCCTACCACTTCTCCCTGATACACCTTAAAATTCACATGATTCAATGCATGTAATTCCTTATGCTTGATCTGTTTTTTCATGCTCTGGATTACATATTCCTTGATGCCGGAAGTATTGCTTGTCGTAATCTTAAAATTCATACATACATCCTGTACATCGATTACTACCTTTCTTTCCTCCTGCCTCTGGACTGCTTCTATTTCATCAGCAATTTCCTTGATATCGATCGTATCTGTCGGAACCCGGGCCTGTTTTCTTGCCTCTTCCCGAAGCTTCCGGTTCCGTTCCCTCTGGAGGCGGATTCTTTCCTTCCGCTTCTTCTCCTTTTGATGCTTCACATACAATGCAATGACTATGCCCACAGCAAGGAAAACCACAACTGCCGCAATCAGGATCTTTATTATATTGTCAGAGATGACAGAACGAACTATCCGGTGGCTCTCCACCTCAGAAGAAGGTACTGCCCCGGGATTCTCTTTTGTCCCTTCTCCATCACCGGTTTGCTCCTGATCGATTGTCTCCTGCTCATGTAACTCTCCATCTTCTGCTTCGCCTTCTTCAACACTCTGCTCTGTTGCTGTCCCGTCTTCCGCATCTCCATCTTCCGCTTCCAATTCCCCGGGTTCACCATCTTCTTCCTCCTGGTCTCCTGCTTCTTCCTGGTCTCCCGGTTCTTCCTCGGTTTCCTCTTCCCCGGTTTCTTCCGCAGCCAGATAGATTGGAGCAGAGGCCAGTCCGGTAATTTCAAATGCCACTGGCGTTTCGTTCAAAGACGGGTCTGCAATCCCATTGACGATAGCTCCCGTTACCGTGATAAAGGCCTCTCCTTCCGACAAAACGGTAAACTGAAGCCAGTGCTTTACTTCTGCTCCACCGCCAACGCCTTCCAGCACCAGTATTCCATCTGCCGCAGCAGTCGCACCGCTGACATATTGCAGGTGAGAGCTGTCATAGCTGATCTCCACATGATACGTTCCAAATGCTTCATCCCCGGTGATATAGACTCCTACCGGGAAGGTCTCTCCCACGGTACTTTCATAATAGTTTGACCCAAACGTAACCGCAGCACTTGCCGCATATACAATCATTGCCTGCTCCATAAGGAGTATCATTGCAAACAGACACCCCATAATGGTCATAAGCTTCTTTTTCACTTCTTCATTCTTCCTTACTATATTTTTTGCATGACCTGATTCTCTTTTTTGTGAAATACCAGATAACCCACCAGGAACATTCCGATTCCCCATCCGGTCAGTTTTATCCACATCATTGGTTCCGGCATTCTTCCATACATCACGCAGTCTCTTGCAATGGCAATCTGTACATAGATGGGATTCATTCCGATCACACGCTGCATGGTTTCTGACAATTGATCCACCGGATAGAAAATGGCCGACAGATACATCCATAGAGTAAGCATGATGGAATACAGGTATTTGATATCCGCAAAAAATACATACAAAATGGACAGGATATATCCTACTCCAATGGCAAAAAGCAGTGCAAACAATACCACAACCGGAATCAGCAGCATAGTCAGCTTTGGCCGGATTCTAAAAACCAGGAGCATCAGGACATAAGCAATCATGGTATAACCAAAGTTGACCAGTGCCGTATAGATCCTGGATAATACAAAGGTCTGCTTCGGCAGCTTTACCTTCATCAGGAGATTACGGTTGTCAACCAGTGCTGACATGGAGGTATTAGTTGCTGTACTAAACAGGGACCAGAAAATGTTTCCCGTCAGATAGTAGATAGGAAAGTTTTCGATGGAACGCCGGAACATTGTAGAAAAGATCAATGACATTACCACCATGGTCAATAAAGGAGAAAGTACACTCCATAAGATTCCAAGATAGCTTCTGGCGTATTTTCTGCGGATTTCCCGCATGGTCAGCTCCTGTATCACAAAGAAATATTGTTTTTTGTCCTGTTTGCTTGCTCTCACACTACTCAAATTCTTAGTGCCTTTCTTGTGTAGATCAGATATTTATACCAGGCGGCATGGCGTAAATTTTCCTGTACCCGTCCTCCGTTTTGGACAATACTGCCTTCAATCCATGCACTTTCCCGAAGGTTACCATCTCCTTTCCGGAGTCCTGCCATTTTCAATGCCTTATTCCAGAATCTAAGATCATGAATCTCCTGCTCTGACAGATCAGCTGCCACATTCTGAAGTCCTTCTTCAGACATATCATCACAAAAAAGATATTTTCCAAACGCTTTGACCTCTTCCTGCATAGGATAGCTCATAAGCTTTTCAAAGAGTCTCTCTATCATCACCGGCACCTCTTTTGATATATTTTGTTCCGGCAAGGATAAAAAGCAGTCTGTATACCGTAACAACAGCTCCAGATTGTAAGAAAGCCGAACCTTATTAGGATTCTCCCTGCTGCTTTCCAATGGTTCATATGCAGTATCCCGGTAACAGTATCCCAATGTCATCCCTTCAGGGGCAGAACACACGGCTTCAAACAAACAGTTGGAAAAATGTGCCTTTCTTCTGATCTGCCTGCCCGGCTCAAAATAGAAACTATGATATCGTTCCTTACGGGCGCCCTGTGGAAGCTCGTATAAGCCAAAGTAGTATCCTTCCGGTTCAACCGGTTTCCGCGTAACATCCGCTGAACGTATCAGGGAATCCATGCTCTTTTGGATCGTGCCGATCCAGCCACTGTCAACAATACCATAAGGAACTTTTTCAAATAGTCCCTCCTGCATCAGATACCCTATGGCAGGAGGATATTTCTTTTTCGAGTGCTCTCTTACCAATTCCATAAAAAGAGGAAGTGTCCTTAGTTCTTCCTTTAGCTTCAGGATCTCAGAATAAGTAAGTCTTGTTGTCAAATGACTGCTTCTTCCCAGTACTTCTATCACCTGCCGGCCTTCCTCGTCAGTCAATGCCGCTCTTTTCATGATCTTTTCAATGGTCACATCCATCCCACCGCTGCAGATATAATCCAGACAATTCTCTCCCAGCAGATGATATTCTGCAGTGCGCAGGGAATAGCGGGACACTTTCAGATACCTGCACTCGATATTGAAACCTTGGGAGGAACATATTTTTTTGGCAACAAGGTAGAGCGGATACCCATCTCTTGCCAGAAAATACAATCTTTTCTTTCCTGTCTTTTGTGCTGTTTCCAACACCCAGGAAACAAATGCCACCAGCGTCGGTGCAAAGATATGAAGATAAAGCTGATCTTGAAAAGGTGCCGATGGCATATAAATCCTTGTCTTTTCCAGAGCTTTCCAAAGGGACGGCTGTTGTTCCAGTATCATTTGATATTCCAGTAATCGCTTTTTTTCGCTTAATCTATCGCTGTCCATATCTGCTAACGTATTCCCCATATTTTCTATGATGCTTTTCTGACCGATGCTATGCTTTGTCTGTCTTCCTGCCAGCCCGATATGCTTTTTCCTACGGTCCCGGCCTCTTTTCGTTTCAGCCAGGCCACCACCCCGGCCGGGAGCAGACCAGCCACAATCGGCCGAAGCACATACAGCCAGCCGATCGGAAACAGCATCCCCATGGCTTTAAAATTTCGGTATCTTATCTTTGCTTCATTGATACGGAATTTCATCTTCCGTTTTGTAAAAGATGACTTGTCTTCCCGATAACAGAAAAGTTCATTTTGCAGGTTATATCCTCTTAATCCTTTTTGGCGGAGCCGCATGAAGATTTCGTAATCCTCACACCGCAGGGTTTCCTCTGCCTCCAGGTATCCATTGTTTTCCAGAAGCACATCTTTTCGATACATCACGGTAGGATGGATATAAGGCGAATATTTAAGGTAGTCTTTATATTCCGGACACTCCGGCATAACTCGCTGTCCCCAGATTCCCTGCTCGTCGAACAGTCTGCTGTTGCAGCCGCACCACGCATATTCCGGATGTGTTTCCAGAAAGTCATATTGTACCTGCAGGCGCTCTGCTAAGGAAATATCATCATCATCCATTCTTGCAATGTACTTTCCTCTTGCCAGCTTGATGCATGCATTCAGGGAAAATGCCAATCCGTGATTTTCTTTCTTCCCGGCAAGCACAATCCGGTCATCCAGCTTTTGCAGTTCTTTTATATACAGAGCAGTCTCCTGATCCGAACCATCGTCATAAATAATAAATTCAAAATCACGAAAGGTCTGGTTTAAAATAGAATTGACAGCCTGCCGCAGTATTTTTTTATTTTTCTGGTTATACACTCCCATGACAACCGAGATCTTTACCGTCGTGTCTTTCATTACACAGTGCCTTCCTTAACCTCCGTTACAGTATCCTCCGGACATACAAAAGTGCCCATGGTATCCTCTCCCAGAGATTCCACAACCTTTCCGTAGATTCTTTTCATAATCCGGCCTGTCGCTTCCACACTAAACTGCATGGCATTTTCCCTGCAGTTCGCAACAAGTCTGTTTCGATAGATCTTATCCGTGTACAGCTTTTCTATCGCCTCTTTAAATCCATTCACATCATCTGACTGACAGATGATTCCATTATATTGATTCCGGGTATACTCCCTGGTGCCTCTGTTTTCCGCCACAATCAGTGGAACTCCTGTTGCCAGAGCTTCCACTGCAGCAATACCCAGTCCCTCCCGGATAGACGGAAATGCAAAACAGTCTGCCGACTGCAGAATATCATCCATATCAGTTCGATATCCCAGAAGCCTGACCTGATCTTCCAGACCATAATTCTGTATCATACGCTGCAATCTTTTTTCATTGTTTCCTTTTCCGCAGATACTGTAATAAATATCTTTTCTCCCCAGTTCCCTGATGGCTCTGATGATCACCTTATGATTTTTGTTATCATTCAGTTCTGCCGCGGTAACAATGTGAAATCCTTCCTCCGGTATTCCGATTGACTTTCTGACACTGGCATACATTTCCGGTTTTGGGACATAACGCTTGAAATCAACACCTACTCCATGAATCCGCTCTACACGTCCGTCCTTTTTCAGCCGGAACTTCTTTGCTCTCTCATAATCCTCCTGATTAATCGTAATCAACAGATCCGTCATTCCTGCCAGCCACTTTTCAACCGGATAATATAACAGCCAGTTTCTCCATGGTGCTCCCTTGTAAAAATGAAATCCATGTGCTGTATAGATCACATATGGTTTCTGTTTGCTATGACAGGCCGCCAGCCGCCCCACGACTGCCCCTACCGGATTGTGACAATGTACTATATCAATTTTTTCCTGATCAATGATGTCCCTGATCTGTTTCCATGCTTTTATATTTTCTGTAATGAAAAATGGCATTTTCTTAATATCCACATGATGCAGGATGATTCCTTCCTTTTCCAGGTCTTCCGGTTCAAAAGAATAGACCGGGTTTTTGAAATTGGATGCATAATGAATCTGAAATCCATATTCCTGTAATATCCTTACATCATTCATTTCAAACTGTGGCAGAAATCCACTGATTGCCGTTACAATAAGTGCCTTTTTCATTACTCTGTGTTCCTTCTTTTTCTCAAAGCAAAGGATCGGGGCTGCCACATAATACATCGTGCCAGCTCCTCTCCTCCTTGCTTTTCTAACCACATGTAGTTTTTTTGTAATATTACATTTTTGCTAGCGGTTAAGCGTTAAAATACGCTTTCTTGGTTGCCACACATGCTCCGGCCAGGCAGAAGATTGCCAGGGCTGCCACATATACGGACATGTCACCGGTTTTCGGTGCCACTGCATTAACTACAACAGCTACCGGTGAATAAGATGTTAACGTAAATGTTACAAATCCGTTACCTACAGCACTGGGTGTAATTGCTTCCCAGTTGCCATCAGCTTTCTGGTGAAGGATAGTTACATCCATACCAGCTAAAAGATCTGCATCACAAAGCGTAAACTCAGCTGCTCCTGTTCCTTCCGGTACAGAAATGTCAACAATTGTTGTGATGACAGCTGTGTTGCCAACATACTGTTTTGCCAGATTGTCTGCTACGGCTGCAGTCTGAGGTGATACAGCAGATACTGTAACGGGTACTGAAGATGTTACCGTTGTTTCTGCTGCATACTGATTTGTCATTGCTTCTGTGTAAGTTGTTCCATCGTCTGCTGCTACAGAACCGGTGTCCACACTGGGTGCGGCTACAGCGGTCATGCTCAATGCAAAACTAAGAACCAACGCACTGCAAAGTGCAATTGCTTTTTTCATACCAGGACTCCTCCTTTCCTTCATGATACATGTGGTGTATATTAATCCGGCAATGCCGTATTAATACCTAATTTTCCATAGCAACCTCGCGATAGAAAACGGAAATAATCAATTCCCGCAGAGCATCCTTATCCACATAGAATTCCTCAAAGGTTTCTCCCATCTGTGTCGTTCCCTCCAGCGTACGTATCCCATCTTCAGAAAAAGAGTAGGAAATCACTTTACCGGCAAGATAAGTTATTTCATCAGCAGAAATATCCGTGACAATATAATCTTTAAGATTCTGATATATAGTAACCGGCAGGGTAATATCTTCTCTGGTTCCTTCGATTGCAGTATGTACAAAGGCTGTCAGATACTGTTTCTGTCTGCTTAATCTTGTCTGATTGCTGTTAAAGGTTTCACAATCTCTTTGCTGTACAAAGTAGAATGCTTCTATACCGTACAAGGTAACCTCAGTGCCTTCTTCCCAGCCGTCAAAGTCTCCTGCCACATCTTCCGGGATGGTAACCGTCACGCCTCCAATGGCATCATTTAACTGTGGAACCACTCCCATATTGACTGATATATAGCCATGGATCGGCAGATCATAGAACAATTTAGAAACTGTATCACGGGTCAGTTCACAGCTAAGCTCCATTCCGTCCCCGAAACCATGCTGGGTTGCAATCTGTGCTTCTATGTACTGGTTGCCACATCCATAGGCCAGCACATCAGTCATGGTATCCCTGTTAATGGCAATCAGTTCAATCTCTTTCTCCTGCGTATGCAGCACCACCAGAATCAATGCATCTGTCTGTCCACCGCTGACTCCATCTGTGCTTTCGTGCACCTTACCAAACTCATCCACACCCATTACCAGAAAAGTCAGGATGGAATCGTCATATTCGTAGATTTTATCTCCATAACGGATCCAGCCCTCTTCCCACACCGGATAGTCCGCTGTATTTAGTTCTACCGTCTGATCTTCCATCTGCAGATTGGGCTGATTGATACTTACACTCGAATACAACCGCCGTTTTGCATTGGCACATATAATCACAAGTGCCAGAACACATACACCAAGAAATCCGGCAAGTACCATCAATATGACACCGGCTTTTCCCTTTTTCCTTGCCGTTCTTTGCTTGTTGTTCCTGTTCCTCTTGAAGCCCTCGGAACTTTTCGACCTCTGTATACGTTCCCCTGTATCCAGAGACAAATACTCTAAATCCTGTTCTTCCATTGCTTATCCTATCGCCACCAACGCGTCCGGTTTTCCTCTATTTTCTGTATATAAAAATTGAGGAAAACTATTTTTCTTAAATCATACCTCATAACAACAGATGACATAATAATCCATTTGAACCTTAACATAACTTGGATTATTCTCCAATATGTGACAGAAAATGTGACAGATATTTTGTGGCTAGACTGCTAAATTTAAAAAGAGTAAGATTATGATGAAATGTAAATTATGAATTGATACATTTCCTTATTATTTACATAACAGCAAGATAAAAGGACTAAAGGGGACAGCAGAATGATAGCTTTGGGCGAATTGCTTCATATGTATATTAAGCAAAGCGGATATACCGTGTATTCCATTGCATACAGCAGTAAAATAAACCGTACCACACTGCAGAAAGCACTCAGTGGAGAACGGCCACTCAGCCGCTCCAATTTGGACAAGCTGATTCCTTTCTTAAAACTTACTCCGGAAGAACACAAGACATTAGAAAAAGCATATACGATTGCGTCCCTTGGGGAGGCAACTTATCGGAAACATTACTATATTAAAGAACTGGTAGAAAATATAAAAATATATGACCAGGATACTGACGATACACTTCTGACTACAGCACCGCCCCAGCCCTTACGTCTGGAGAAAGCAACAAACATAAAGGGAATGTACAATATCCTTTCCACGGTAAAACGCCTGGCAGACGCACTCATTGAAGATTTTGATACTCCCTATCTGCATGTGATCTCAAAATTCAGTGGCAGCTTTTTTGTATCGCTTTATAATCAATTGCGTCATTCTTACTATAAAGCGCTTGAAATCAAACATATAATTCCATTTGTGAAAAATACAGATATTAGATCCGGTTCTCTCTTATATAATCTGGAGGAATTATCTTCTTTACTGCCTTTCAGTCTCTCTGTACAGACCAATTGCAGTTTTCATTACTTCTATGAGGTTGACAATATAGCTTCTTTTTCCTCCTTTCCCTATTCTTCGTATATATTATTGAATCATAATGTTGTTTTGATTTCTTCCGATTATCAGGATGCACTGATTCTCCCAGAAGCCTGTACTTCTAATTTTCGCAATAATTTCTCTGATATATTGAAAATCTCTTCCCTACTGTTAGAAACTATCAATAATCCGAGTTTATTGTTTTTTGCCACTGAAGATTTAACTAATTCCCATTTTTCCCACAGCATTGATATGCAGCCATGTATATTTTACTTTATCAATTCAGATATATCCTATAATGTGATGAACGGCGGACAGATTCCCCAGGAATACCGGAAACCTATTGCAGATCTCATTGACAAGCGCCGTATTGAACTGAACCAGTTATCAGAATCCTGCATGATCTTTCCCTATCAGGGTTTTCAGGATTTTGTGGAAAAGGGTATCATATATGAAGTGCCGGCAGAAATGGGCAGACCCTTGAACAAAGAAGAACGAATTTCTATTTTAAAACAGATCATTGAAATGAACAATGAAGGGATACACAAATTTTTCCTTTTAAAAAAGGATGGATTCCAGCCTAAACTTTATGTGTTAACCTATGATGCTTCCTCTATCGTTTTTTACTATAAGAAAAGTGATTATGATTATCAGATCTGCTCGCTTTACGAACCCAGCATCATACATGAAATGAACGATTTTATTTCAAATGCTGCCAATCATGATTTTTCATACAGCCTTATAGAATCTAACGAAATTTTTGAGCAGACCATCCTGCAGTTGGAAGCTGCTCCCGTAGAAAACAAACAAGCGTTCACCCCCCCCCCGAAAAATTATTAGGCGTTGACATCGGGGACGGGGCTTCTGTCACAAGGAGCGCCCTTTGTCACGATGGTATATCGGAATGCGCATCGGGGATAGGGATTTTGTGACGATACCGGGGCAAAAGCCCATAATAAAACTTCATATGGCAGAATGCACAAAATAAATTGGTTGAATGACATTTTGCGCTACGGAGATGAGACTCTAAAAATCGTGGAAGCCATTGCTGAACACGATTTTTGTTCTTTGAGGCTCATCGAAGTGTTTAGCGCATAGGAATGAAACCAACTTATTTTGTGCATTCTGCTAAATTATAAATTGTAAGCAGGCTTTTGCCCCGTTATCCGGTTACCGTGACAAAGGGCGCTCCTTGTGACAGAGGGACACTCCTCGTGACAGAAGCCCCGTCCCCACTAAATATGGAAACACTTCTGGATATTCTTTATGTTGCCGGATACAAGAATCGTCAGATCCTCCGTCAGTGCAGTATCCGGTGTTATGCTAAGACTAAGCCTTCCCTGACGCTTTGTTCCGATAATATTGATGTTGTATT
>JBJELZ010000050.1:0-3382 GCA_051879415.1 Lachnospiraceae bacterium | reverse complement strand
ATATAATAACGATCCACATCAAAAATCGCATAAACAGGATCATTATAAAGATCAAGATCGGGAATTGTACCATTTTCCCAATAATCATAAACGCCTGTTTTTACATTATAAAAATCTGTCACAACCTGATTTCCATAAATAAACTGTAATGGTTCTCCCTGCTTCGGATACTCTCCCTGTGACAATGGAATCCCCATACTCTCCATGGATTCAATCGGGATTCCCTGTACCCAGGAATATCTTTCATAATTACCGATCCGGATAATCACGGATGTCTCCAAAACAGGTGAAACAAGGGTAACATGTTCCATCCCCCGGATCGTTTCCACCAGTTCATCATCCAGAAACAGCTGCTCTGTATCAGAACTGTTATCTCCTGACCAGCGCCCCGGCTGATTGACCTGGATTGTTGTCAGGCTGGCATAAGACTCCATCTGTTCCAGCATGGAATTTTTCATGCCAATACCCAGAGAAAGCATGACAATAATGGATGTTGTACCGATAACAACGCCAAGCACGGTCAGAATCGTTCTGAATTTTCTTTTAAAAAGGCTTCCACCGCTCATTCGTAACAAATCAATAAATTTCATAGTAATCTCCATTTCGCAGACGCTTATTCTGTCTTATGCTTCATCGTCCAGAGATTCAATATCTTCCAAATCCTTTAAATATGCTGCTTTCTGCTTTTTCTTTTTTACTACAATAACTGTTACAATCACTGCAGCAACTATCACAACTGCTGCCACTATGGCAATGATCCAGCCAATGGAGAGTCCTCCCCCGCCATTACCATCCTCGTACATGGAAGGATCGTCATACATTCCTTCATTCCAGGTATCCTCATAAACCTCTTCATAGACATACAGCATAATCTCTTTTTCCAGAGTAGACACATTGCCCGCCTCATCCTCATAGGAAATTACAGCCGTGATATATCCTTCATCCATCGTCGGTGCTATGGCATCCACCATGGCATCTACACTGCCGGTAGCACCGGGTTCTATTTTCCCGACAAAGGTATTGCCACCGGAGATCGTATCCCCTTCAAATGCCACCTGAACATTATACAGTGTTGTCTTTCCCATATTGTAGACACTGAACATAATATTGGTACTGCCACCTACTGCTACAGAATCCGGCAGAACGTCTGCATCACTTGTATCAACGCGTGCCGTCTGATGAATCGGAATGGACACATTGGTTGCTGCCTGATAACTCTTAAAGGAATCATCCTCATAATTGGCCTTCACTTCGATCACATATGGCTTTTGTGCCAGATCGCTTCTTGCACTCATCTCAATACTGATCTGCGTTGTTGCACCAGCCGCTATCCTATCCACATAGATCGTTGCAGAACCGGAAGTCGGCAAGAACGCCTCATAGGAATCCTCATCATTTTTACCAACCTGGACTGCAGCCAGATCAAACTGGATATTGGATACCGCTGTATGGGAGGAAGTATTCTGAACGTCAATGGTCAGATTGAAGGTATCGCCTGCATATACCACTTCAGGATCTGTTGAAAAACCCGTTACAATAATTCTTGGCGTAGAAGTATTGCCGTCCTCCGGTGTCAGGCTATTTAAGGTTCCGCTGTCTGCCGCACCCTTGATATTAATGTAAGTAGTAAGATCCGTTTCTTCAATGGCACCATTCCGGTAATATTTCACATGAAAAGTCAGGGGATAAGTTCCTGTCAGGGCATCATCAGCTACCACAAAATCCCATGACACCTCCTGACGCAGGTTATAAGACTGTTCTACGGTATCTGCCGCCGGAAGTGTTGCAATCATTCTTGCATCGCTTGCTGTACGGATTTCAAACGGCCATTCAGATACCTTTGTGGATACCTTCGGTGTAATGACCAGATCTGTCAGTCCCTCTTTTCCAAGATTAATCATAGACAATACAAGTGTTGTCGGCTGTCCATAGCTTGCGCTGGTTACCGGCATTGCATTGCATAAGAATAAAAAATCACTGGTTGTTGTGGAAACCACAGGGCTGCCTGCCGCTGCAGTCAGATCTGCATTGACCTGATCAACATAGTTTTTCAGCTGACCGACCGTCATTGTTGTATTGGCAATATAAACATTGGCCTGATAAAATACCTCATCCATCCGCTGTAATGCTGCCTCTGACAGATCATAAAGTGCCTTCATACTGTTTATATGCTCGATAATCAGGATATAGGCAATCTCACGATCCGAATTGGTGATTGCAGCCTCCGGATCTCTGGTGGCCCATCCTGTTGTATTACTTGATGTTGTAGGTGTCGGCGGAATTGTAGTAGCCTTCGCCTGAATGGGCACCTGAATCATAAACAGCATGGATGCAAGCATGACTGCCAATGCTGCCTTTGCTACAATTTCCTTTAGTCTATTACTTATTGATTTCATAATTTGTTTCCTCCCCTTATTCATTCAACGGTTGTATCATTTCCGATATTTCTGTTTCCGGTACTTCCATTTGCGATATTCCGGTCTCCGGCATCTCCACTGGCGGCATTCCTGCTTCCGTCTGTTCTGCTTCCTGTGGCATTCGGTTACGTTCTCTGTTATCCTCGATCTGTATGATCTTCCCATCTCTGATATGGATTACCCTGTCTCCAAAGCCTGCCAGATAATTGTCATGGGTAACCATGACCAGCGTCTGATTCTTTTTTCTTACAATCTTCTGAATCAACTGCATGACTTCCAGGGAAGTATTGGAATCCAGATTACCCGTCGGTTCATCCGCAAAGATAATCTCCGGCTCTACAACCAGTGCTCTTGCAATACCAACTCTTTGCTGCTGTCCACCGGACATCTGTCCCGGCTTATGCTTTAAATACTTTGCAAGACCTACCAGCTTTAACATTGCTGCTGCCCGAAGCTGTCTTGTCTTTTTATCCACACCCTGAAATGTCAGTGGCAGAGCGACATTTTCCAGTGCCGTCATATTAGGCAACAGATTGTAAGACTGGAAAATAAATCCCACATGTGCCTGCCTGAATACCACCAGCTGACTCTCACTCTTTTTTTCTATATGTTCTCCTGCAATGACGATCTCCCCTTTTGTCGGCTTTTCCAGACCTGCAAGCATATTTAACAGGGTTGATTTACCGGAACCGGAAGTTCCGACGATACAACAAAATTCCCCCTTTTCTATTGTAAAATCAACACCATTCAATGCCCGTACCCTGTTTTCACCGATCCGGTAGATCTTATACAGGTCTTTTACCCTGATCACCGGTTCCGCCATTTTCTCTTTCACGCCTTTCTTTCCTGAAATTTATATTGATAAGATACTGGGGCAAAAAGCCCGATTAAAAACTTTGAATGGCAGAATGCACAAAACAAATTGCTTGAATGACATTTTGCGCTGTGAAGATGAGACTCTATAA
>JBJELZ010000049.1:0-16537 GCA_051879415.1 Lachnospiraceae bacterium | reverse complement strand
TGTGCATTTTGCTAATTAATAAATTGTAAACGGGCTTTTGACCCCAGTATCTTGTTAATATTTTGCTTTCTTTCTGTAACCATGAGAATATGCCGGGGAAAAGCCCATCCAAAGAACTTCAAATGGCAAAATGCACAAAACAAATTGCTTGAATGACATTTTGTGCTATGGAGATGAGACTCTAAAAATCGTGGAAGCCTTTGCTGAACACGATTTTTGCTTTTTGAGGCTCATCGTAATGATTAGCACAAAGGAATGAAAGCAAATTGTTTTGAACATTTTGCCAGATAATAAATTACAAATGGGCTTTTGACCCCAGTATCTTGTTAATATTTCTCTTTCTTTCTGTAACCATGAGAATATGCTGTCCAAAACGATTAACGATGAGTTTGTTTTGGACAGCATATTCTCATGGTTCATAACACAATATTACATTAACATCTGTTTGCATATTTCCGGAGCAGATACTCCTTCGTGTTATGGGATGGTTCCTCAATGACATCCTCCAGCATCTGTTTGAGGATCTCCCCAATGGCTTTGCCGGGTTCCATCCCCGAATCTATCAGATCCCTTCCATTCACCACCAGTTTCTGCAGTGACATACACTGCTGTTCTTCAACCAGTTTCCGGTAAATCTCCCTGCACTGCTCTATTTTAAGAAGCTTCTCTTCCCTCTTATAATCACTCTGTGCCAGTACATCAGCTTCCTGAATATCAAATAAAGCCGGGAAATTTTCCTCACCAATCTGATATACAGCCCGACGCATTTCCTTCTGTGTCTGACCGATTCGTCTGTCGTGATATCTTACAAGCTGCTTTACTGTATGAATTGTATCATTATCAAATTTTAAACGCCGGAGAATTTCGACTGCCATTTCACTTCCTTTTTCCGTATGACCGTAAAAATGTGCAATCCCCTGTTCATCCATCGTCTTTGTCACCGGCTTTGCAAGGTCATGGAGCAGCATTGTCAGTCGCAATGCCTTGTCCGCCCTGACATAACCAAGACTGTGGAGAATATGTTCTCCCACGGTATAACAGTGATGCGGATTGTCTTGTTCTGTCTCCATCGCCCGGTCAAATTCCGGCATCACATAAGCTGTCAAGCCACTCTGATACAATAATCTGAACTTTTCCGGATGATCAGATACCAGAAGCTTTACCAGCTCTGTCTGTATTCTCTCCGCACTGATCTTTGCAATGGTTGGAGCAAGTTTCCGAATTGCCGCAAAGGTAGATGATTCAATCTCATATCCCAGCTGTGCCGCAAAACGTACCGCACGCATCATCCGCAGTGCATCTTCACGAAAACGTTCCGATGGCTCACCCACACAACGTACAACGCCCTTTTTTAGATCTTCGCATCCGCCAAACAAATCCACCAGCCCTTCTCCCGGATGATACGCCATGGCATTGATGGTAAAATCCCTTCGCTTCAGATCTTCCTCCAGACTGGAAGTAAAGGTAACCTCCTTCGGATGACGGGAATCCTCATACGCTCCGTCAATCCGGTAAGTTGTCACCTCATACCCTGTTCCCTTGATCATAACTGTAACTGTTCCATGTTTGATTCCTGTATCAATCGTTCTTCGAAACAGTTCCTTAATCCGATACGGCGAAGCAGAGGTTGTAATATCCCAGTCATTGGGACATTTTCCCAGCAGTTCATCACGAACACATCCACCTACAATGTAGGCTTCATATCCTGCTGCATTGATTCGATTGATGATTTCTTCCACTGCCTGTGGCAGTCTGATATTCATCCCTGCTTCCTCCTGTTATCATGTATTCATTAAACTAACGCAAGTGCCAAAAGTCCTCTCATAGGATCAACTATGTCAGGCTGCACAGATAAGAGGTTTGATTGACTTTTGTGCTACGGAAATGAGACTCTGCAAATCGTGGAAGCCTTTGCTGAACACGATTTGCACGGTTAGAGGCTCATTGAAGTGTTTAGCACATCGGAAATCAAACCTCTTATCTGTGAAACCTGACATGACCGAATCATAACAAAGACTTTTGACACTTTATTTTAAAAATGATTCAGTGCATCGATGACCCGATCCTGCTCCTCATAGGTCAGTCCATTATACATCGGAATAGACAATACCTCATCTGCATATGCTTCCGTGATAGGGAAATCTCCTTTATGATACCCAAGACTCTCATATGCCTGTGACAGATGCGGCGGCACAGGATAATGGATGATTGTATCAATGCCAAGCTCCTTCAGATAATCCATCAGCTTTTGCCGTTCCCTGCACCGAATGACAAACTGGTGATAGACATGATCTGCCCCTTCCCGGCATTTGGGAAGAATCAGCTTCTCATTACAGATGCCCTTCAGATATCTTTCTGCAAGCATCTTCCGTTCCTTTGTCAATTCCGGCAGATGCTTTAAGCGCACAGACAAAAGTGCTGCCTGTAATTCATCCAGTCTGGAATTCATACCGACTTCTTCATTATAATATCTGACCCTGCTGCCATAATTGCGAAGCATTTTTATTTTATCCCTGTATTCCTCGTTGTCAGTTACAATGGCTCCGCCATCTCCAAAAGCTCCCAGATTCTTGGTCGGATAAAAAGAGAAGCATCCAATATCTCCAAAGGTTCCACTCATCTTTCCATTCCACCCGGAGCCATGGGACTGGGCACAGTCCTCAATCAGACGAAGATCATGCTTTTTACAAATTTCCTTAATCTTTCCCATATCCGCTGTCTGCCCGTAAAGATGCACCACCATTACTGCCTTCGTCCGGTCAGAAATCTTCTCTTCCAGCTTTTCCGAATCCATCATATAATATTCATCCGGCTCTACAAATACAGGAGTTGCCCCTGCAATGGTAATTGCCATCACGGTTGCAATATAGGTATTGGCCTGTACAATGACCTCGTCCCCTTCCTTTAATCCGATTGCCCGGCATGCCAGTGTCAGCGCATCCAGTCCGCTTGCTGTACCCACACAATATTTTGAGCCGAGATAATCTGCAAACTGCTGTTCAAAGGCTTCCAGTTCCTTTCCCATGATATACCAGCCGGAGCGCAGTACCCGGACTGCTGCCTCCTCAAATTCTTTCTGATACATATAAAAACCCTTATCCAGACAGTTGGTCATAATCCGTTCCATATTTTGATGATATTCTCCTTCTTCTACTTTTTGCGTCGACCATACCGGATTTCATGGATACGATGTTTGATTTTCCGATGTGCTGACCGCTCCAATGAGCCTCTGATCATACAAATCGTGTTCAGCAATGGCTTCCACGATTTGCAGAGTCTCATTTCCGCAGCACATAAGTCAATCAAACATCGTATCCATGAAATCCGGCATCGCGATCCCGCTATCTTGATAAAAAGCGTGTCCTGACAGACACGCTTTATCATACTTTATCTTGTAAAGAATGTATTTAATCCTCGTCAATTCCCTGACTCTTGATGTAATTTATGACATCTCCTACTGTTTCAAAATTCTCCAGTTCCTCATCTTCAACCTTGATTCCATACTCTTCTTCCAATGCCATAACCAATTCCATCAACTCAAAGGAATCTGCTCTCAGATCCTGCTTAAATGAAGTATCCTCTGTAATAATGGTACCCGGGGATACATGCAGTTGTTCCGTAATCATATCTACAACTTTTTCCAGCATAACTACAATCTCCTTCGTTCTACACTATAATTTCCTTTTTTTGTCATCTTGATAAGACAAATAAAGTATATTAAGTCATACCCTGTTTGTCAACTATTAATCAGAGTTTTTCAAAAGATAATCATAAACCTCCCGTTTACTGATTCCTCTGTCTGCTGCAACCCGTTTCATGGCTTCTTTTCTATCTATGTCCTGTTCCTCGTAAAATGCCACATGTTCTGAAATTGTCATCTCTTCCCACTTTTTCTTTTCCTCTTCTGCCAGAAGTGTCCTGTCCTTTCCGGCGATCACCAGAACATATTCTCCCCGGGGACTTTCTGTTTCATACATTGCAAGTGCAGCGGAAAATGTTGTAGGAAGAATGGTTTCAAATTTCTTCGTCAGCTCCCTGCAGATTGTTATCTTTCTGTCTCCCAGCACTTCATATAATTCCCGTAATGTCCTGATCAGATGATGGGGCGCTTCATATAAAATCATTGTCCGGGTCTCCCGTTCCAGTTCCTGAAGCACTGCCTTCTTTTCTTTTTTATCAGAAGGCAGAAAACCTTCAAAACAAAATCGCCTGGAAGGAAGTCCAGAAAGTGTCAGTGCAGTAATACATGCTGCCGGTCCCGGAAGAGAAGTCACAGTAATTCCTTCTTCCAGACACATCTTAACGAGCACTTCACCCGGATCGGAAATAGCAGGAGTCCCCGCATCGGTAATCAGGGCAATGTTCTTTCCGGCCTTCAACTGTCCAATCAGCTGATAGGCTTTTTCTGTCTTATTATACTCATGATAGCTGGTCATCGGCGTCCGTATTCCAAAATGAGTCAGCAGATGAATACTGTTTCTGGTATCCTCCGCCGCGATCAGATCCACCTGCTGTAATGTCTCCAGCACCCTTGATGTCATGTCTCCCAGATTTCCGATTGGCGTGGCACACAGATATAATATTCCGTTCATCAGTCAACTACTCCCTTCAAAATCCATACAACTGCACAATTTCGTCTGTATATACACCCGGTGCCTGATTGATAATCAATGGTTTCTCCACAACCATACCGCTTCTACCATCCAGCCCTGCCTCAATCAGCACCATGTTGGGTTCCTGATCAAGATACGGATAAACAAGCCGCATTCGTTTGGGGGTCAATCTGTGGGCTGTCAGTACAGTAATGATCTCCGCAAGGCGAAACGGTCTGTGAACCATATATAATTTCCCGCCGGGCTTTAACAGCTTTTTGGCTGCCACTGCCACATCTGTCAGGGTACAATAAATCTCATGCCGTGCAATGGCTTTTGGCCCTTCCGGATTCACCAGACCATGTCCCTTTGGCATATAGGGCGGATTACAGGTAATGACTTCAAAAGAAGCAGGCTTAAAATAACTGCCTGCCTCCCTGATATCTCCTGTTACAATTTCAATTTTATCCTGAAGTCCGTTGAGCAGGACACTTCTTCGTGCCATATCAGCACTCTCTTCCTGTAATTCAAGTCCGGTCAGATGCATTGCCTGCGTCTTTGCAGACATAAGAATCGGAATAATTCCGGTTCCTGTTCCAAGATCAAGCACCCTGTCTCCCTGCTTTGCCCCGGCAAATCCCGATAACAGCACTGCGTCCATGCCAAAACAGAACTTTTCAGGATTCTGGATAATCTGATAATGATTTCTCTGCAGATCATCCAGACGTTCCTTTTCTTTTAACTCAATTGTCATCCAGCTTTGATCTGCCTTCCTTTGCTTCCTCTTTTTCCAGCCGTTCCAGTTCCTTTAATTCTTCTGCAGAAACATCCAGCTTTTCTTTTCTATGACGTCGTTTGAACTTAAGATCCTCTACTGCATATTCCTTGATCTCTTTTTCATCCCCTTCGTCCACAATGACTTTGACACGCTGACGAAGAACGCTGACACTATGCACTTCGCCCTTATCCCCCTCCGGTGTTGTAACAAAATCGCCCGGATTTGGAAGCTTTCTGTTCAACACTTCATACGTATCCTCCTCATGCTTCAGACAGCACATTAATCTTCCACAGACGCCGGAAATCTTCGATGGATTCAGGGAAAGTCCCTGTTCCTTTGCCATCTTGATAGATACCGGGATAAATTCCGAAAGGTATGTATGACAGCATAATGCCCGTCCACAGTTACCAATCCCGCCCCGGATCTTTGTTTCATCCCGGACTCCGATCTGACGCAGTTCTATTCTGGTACGGAATACACTTGCCAGATCCTTAACAAGCTCTCGGAAATCCACTCTGCCGTCAGCTGTAAAATAAAACAGCACCTTATTATTATCAAAGGTATATTCTGCATCAATCAGCTTCATTTCCAGTCCGTGTGCCTGTATTTTCTCAAGACAGATCCGGAAGGCTTCTTTTTCCTTCTCCTTATTCTTCATTGCCTGCTCATCATCTTTCGCTGTTGCAATACGCAGTACCGGCTTTAGCGGCTGTACGATCTTATCTTCCTCTACCTCTCTGGCATCTCCGACAACCGTACCATATTCAATTCCCCGTGCAGTCTCTACAATTACATGGCAGTTTCTTGTAATCTCCAGATTTCCCGGTGAAAAAAAATAGATTTTCCCTGCCGCACGGAAACGCACGCCGACAATTTTAACCATATTATAAACCAGACCTTTCTTTTAGTTTTCCTTGATTGTAAGCAAAAGCAGTTCCATCGTAAGCTCCAGACTGACATTGGACGCAAGTCTGCTCTTTGCTTTTTCCAGTGCATGAATGACCTCTTCAATTCCCTCATAGTCACTATGCTGTGCAATCTTCTTTATTGCCTGGATCTCGTCCCTGAAAATCAGATGATTGATGTCGTGCGTTGCCTTAAACAACAGTACATCACGATACCACACTGACATAATATCCAGATAATCACCGAAATCAAAACCATATTCCTTAATCCGTTTCAAGGCTTCCATGATCTCGGCAATTTCCATATCATAAATGTTCTTTAACAAGGATAAAGCATCCTGTCTTATTTTATCAAAATCTTCACTGGATGCAAGTGCTTTCGCCCTGCCAACATTTCCCCTGGCAAACGCAACGCAGATTTCCGCACGATAATCAGGCACTTTCAGCACCCGCATCAGATACCTACGCATCTCCTCATCTGCTACCGGTTTCATATGTAATACAATACACCGGCTGATAATCGTAGGCAGCATGACCTCCATGGAACTGGTCAGCAAAATAAATACTGCGTAAGCAGGCGGCTCCTCGATCGTCTTTAAGAGAGCATTCTGCGCCTGTGGTGTCATCTTCTCAGCATCTTCTATAATATAAATCTTATAACGGCTGCTGTAAGGCTTGATCATTACAGTGTGATTAACTCCGTCCCTGATATCATCAACACCAATGGAATTGGGTTTTTCATGAGCCACAAAAATAATATCGGGATGACTACCTGCGGCTGCCTGTTTACAGGAATGACACTCCTGGCACGCCTCCTCTTTCTTTTCTTCACACTGCAAAGTCTGTGCAAAAATCTTAGCAATAAATTCTTTACCGGAACGGGGTTCTCCATGAAGAAGATAGGCATGGGAAACCTTGTCCTGAAGAATTGCCCCCTGTAGCTGCTCCTTAATCTGTTCCTGTCCGATAATATCAGAAAAATTTGCCATATGTTCTTCCCCCTTTATTACATAAATAAATCCAGAATCAAACCTCTGATTTCCCCAATCTTAGAAAGAATTTCCACATTATCCTTCTCATCCTGTACCAGTGCCTGTGCCAAGGCATCCAGGTTTTCATCTACCAGACGAATGATTCCATATACCCTGTGCCGTCCCCGCCTGTCCAGGAAATTCTCTCTGGTAAATTCATGAGAATGATTCACCACTTCATTCATAAATTCCTTAATCAGGCTCCTGTAACGCTTCATATCACGGATATCCTTCTTTTTACTGATCCGCTCTCCCTGCTGCGTAATCTCCTCCATCAAAGCAGTCAGCTTCTCCTGAAGTTCACTCTCTCCAATATGGCTGGCCAGCATGAATTTAAAGGAGCCGTCCGTCTCCTGTGGTTTCTGTGTATGTTCAACATGTATCGCCTGATCAAGCTGATTAATTCTTAACTGATCCATTGGTATATCCCTTTATATACGTTCTGATCTCCTCCAGACACCGTTCCATATCATCATTGCAGAATCGTTTGGAAATAGCAAGACTTTTCAAACGATTTTCACTAAAATCCTCGCTATCTGCCAGAAACCTCCGACACATTTCCTGATATTTCGGCTCCTTCTGGATTCGTTCCCTGTTCAGTGCACGCTGCAGACGTTCCCCGTCCTCAATTTCTATATAGATCGGAACTACCTGCTCCTCCCCAAGATAAGCTCTTGTTTTCTCATAAGATTCCAGGGTTCCGATCATCAGATAATTGCCTCGCTCCAAATCAATCTGTCCGTCATCTGCAGTAAAATAGTACCAGTCACCATGACAGGTGTGGTAGCAGCGGACTTCTATTACCTTTCCCTGTTCCTCCATCCGCTCCAATACGGTCTTATCCACAAAGTGGTATGCCTCGCCTTCCCGTTCTCCTTCACGAATCGGACGGGTTGTATAAGGAACAACATGATGCAGAGAAAGCGTATGATCTTGTAACAACAGCTGATACAGGGTATCTTTACCGCTGGCGCTTTTCCCCATAATATAAAACAATTTCCCCATATTAATTACCATACCTATCCAACACCTGCAAATTTTCAGGTGCTTTTTGTCAGTTGATCTCTGTCACCTTGATCATATTGGTATTGCCAGCCACACCAAGCGGCAGCCCCGCTGTCAGCACCACACGGTCTCCTGTCTTTACGTGACCTGCATCCCTGGCTGCAGCCAGAGCAACCCTAAACAGGTGATCTGCCGATTCATCCTGACTGATCAGAAACGGCTTTACACCATATAAAAGATTCATCTGTCTGCACACATCTTCCGTGGTTGTAAATGCAAGAATCGGGCAGGACGGCTTATACCGTGAGATTTTCTCTGCCGTAAAGCCCGACATGGTTACCGTGATAATCGCTGATGCATCCACATCAACCGCAGTTTCGCAGGTGGCATGTGAAATCGCATCTGTAATTTCCATTTTCTCACCAAACTCGGTTCTTCGCATTCTGCCGGCATAATTAATGCTTTGTTCGGTTCTGAGTGCAATACGTGACATGGTCTCCACTGCCTCTACCGGATATTCCCCGGCAGCGCTTTCTCCCGAAAGCATAATCGCAGTTGTTCCATCAAAAATTGCATTGGCAACGTCTGTTGTTTCTGCTCTGGTAGGGCGCGGATTACTTACCATGGATTCCAGCATCTGTGTTGCTGTAATAACATGCTTTCCCTGTGCCACCGCTTTCTTGATCATCTCCTTCTGGAGAATCGGAATTTCCTCCAGAGAAACCTCCACACCCATATCTCCTCTGGCAACCATCACGCCATCCGATACATCAAGAATCTCATCCAGATGATTGATTCCCTGCATGTTTTCGATCTTTGCAATGATTTTCATTTTACTGCCGTATTCCTCTAAAATCTTACGAACCGCCAGGATATCCTCCTTGCACCTGACAAAAGAGGCTGCAATAAAATCATATTTCTGCTTTGCAGCAAAGCGGATATCCGAATCATCTACTTCGTTAATATACGGCATGGACAATTCCACACCGGGCACATTCACACCCTTGTGATTACTTACCTTTCCACCTGTCAGAACCTCGCATACAATGTCGGTATCAGTGATTTCCCTTGCAACCATCTCTACCTTACCGTCATCAATCAGAATATGCGTTCCAACGGAAATATCATTCTTCAGATTCTTATAAGTAATTGCTGCACGCTCTCCGGTTCCCAGGATTTCCTCCGTTGTCAGGGTAAAAGTTTGTCCTCTGGTCAGGATTTCTTTTCCATTGGCAAAATCTCTCAGTCTGATCTCCGGTCCCTTGGTATCCATCAGGGTTGCCACCGGTAATCCAAGCCGTTTTGCCACTTTGCGGACACGCTCCAGTTTAACCTTTTGTTCCTCCTGTGTTCCATGAGAAAAATTAAATCTTGCAACGTCCATTCCGGCAATCATCATTTTCTCCAGCATTTCCTCCTGCTCACAGGCAGGTCCTATGGTACAGACAATCTTTGTCTTCCTCATATCAGTCATTCTTCTCTGATCCTTTCAATCTTTTTATACTAATCCTATTCCTCAGACGCTTTTGCGTCGGAGGAATTTTGCAGGCATAACAGCCACACGCCATCTTCCGTACCTTTCTCCTTCTTAATTCCAAGAAGTTCACATCCGTAATTCATAAAATGTTCCATCTTTTTTAAAAACGTAGAATCGATCCGTTCTCCCGGTGTCAGAAGCGGCTGACCGGGCGGATATGCCATCACAAATTCTCCGCTGATTCTTCCAACAGCATCGTCTGCTTTGATCCATTCCCGTTCTTTTCTATCGGCTTCTGCAATCGTATAAACCGCATCCGGCAGAACGGTTTCCATGTTCCCAAATAACTTCCCATGGTTATTCTTAGTATCATCTGTTTTTTCCTGATTTATAGCCTCCGCCTCACATTTTTTTAAAGGAATATTTTTTTTCTTCCTCTGGCTCTCTATAGAGGCATCTATTTCCAAAAGTGCATCCCGCAGCCGCCTATAACCTTCTGTAGTATCCATCACACTCAAAATCAGCAGCACATAACCGGGTGCCTTCATCTCCGGCTGCAGATGATATTCAAAATACAGCATATGATACAGCTCAGAAGCTGTCATCAGCTGATGTTTCGGAATCAGCAGCATCTTACACAAATCCGGAAAACGCTCCATTGTACCATCAATTTCTGACTGCAGTGGCGAAAAAGCATCCACAATACGAATATGGCGAAGCACAGATAACTCCTCAGATAAACGTTTTCTCTTTTTATAAAATTCTTCCCAAAGCGTTTTTCCGTGCTTCTGCATCATCACAATACACTCATCAATTCCGGCCATCAGAACATAGGACGGGGACGATGTCTGTAATACAGAAAAATATCGTTCCACTCCGGCAGGATCTACTCTGCTGCCATTTACATGGAGAAGTGCCGTCTGGGTCGGTGACGGAAGCGTCTTATGAAGACTGTGAATCACCAAATCTGCTCCGGCATCTACCGCATTTTCCGGAAGATATTCCGACATACCAAAATGTGCTCCGTGTGCCGCATCCACAATCAGGATCTTATCCTGCCGGTGAAGCTCTTCTGCAATTTCCCGAAGCGGCAGGGAAAACCCTTCATAGGTAGGTGAGGTCAAAAATACTGCAGTTGCTTCCGGGTGTTCCAAAACAGCATGAAGAATATCTTCCACCGTGACACCCAGATCCAGTCCCGTTTCAGGATCCACCTTCGAGGTCAGATAAATCCCCCTGATATTTCCCAACAGTAACGCATGATACGCAGAACGATGGCTTGCTCTCATCATAATCAGACTGCCGCCATACGAAACAGAGGACAAAATAGAAGTCAGAACACCGGTCGTACTGCCATTGACCAGATAAAAGGTTCTTTCTGAATGATATAGCTGTGCCGCACGCTCCATTGCAGCCTTCAGTTTTCCTTCTGCATGATACAGATTATCCCAGTCATCTATCTCCGTGATATCTCGTTTCTGATATTCCCTGAAAAATGGCTTAATTTCTTCTCCGGCATACCGCTTATGCCCCGGCATATGAAATGGGTAAGCATCTGAAGCACCATATTCTGTTAATTCATCATAAAGCGTTCTGGTCTGATTCACTGTTTTCAGAAGTTCCTTCCGTGCCGGTTGTATTGACAGCCATATCTTCTTCCGGTCGTTCTACGATCACATCATCTGTCAGATAATAGCATATGATAGGACAATCCTTATATACATAATCATACAGTTTCTGTGCAAATGCTGTCGGCAGATTAACACAGCCGTGAGACCCGCTTGTCAGATAGATTTCTCCACCAAACAAATTCCTCCAGGAAGCATCATGAAATCCGATATTTCCATTGAATGGCATCCAGTATTTCACATAGGATACATAGTCTCTGCCCCGCAGAGTTGCATTTCTCTGCTTATAGGTTAACCCGAATATCCCCGCCGGTGTCGTACAGCCATTTGCCATATTTCCCGTTACACAGTCACTTTCTTCAATGACAACACCATGGTCAACCACATATACCCTCTGATCAGTCATATTGACTTCAATATAAAAATCCCCTATATCATCTTCTCTTGTTACACCTTCGCAGGAATAAAGCGGTTCTCTGGTATCAATGTTTCCGTCTTTAATATCAGCAATCAGCAGCTCTGTCTCTGCTTCAATATCCATCTTCCATCCAAAACCATCTCTTGGAAGATTCACAACATAGCCATCAACGGTTGTAAAATTCATCCGTTCGTTATATGTATCATATTGATCTGCCAGACTTGTCAGATACTCTTTAACGGCATCCTCATCAACTTTTACCGTACTGCCGTACTTTTCAATCCAGTCTGCATAAACCGTGTAATCCACGGTTTCAGTTTCGGCACCAAACTGATACGTAACCGATGCCTGCATATATTCATTATAATAGGCAAGTTCCTCCAGCAGTTCTTCACTGTCAGCTACAATCTCCGGCTTAACATAACAATCACAGTCTTCCAGCCTTAGTATCTGCTGCCGGTTCTCAATGGCAGATGCAACTGCCGCATACACCTTATCCTGATCCACCAGGGTTCCTTCCTTTTCCGGAACAATTTCATAACATCTGCTTTCCTGATGATATGCTCCAACATGGGCATTTTCAGGTGCTGTCATATTCTCTTTTTGCAGGAAAGGTATTTCCGCCAAAGCATTCTTTAACAATTCCTCGTCATAGAATACCTCATAATCTATGGTATAGCTGTTATACTTCCATAAAGAGACCGGCCAAAGCAGTGCATTCTGCTCATCCAGGATATCTTCAGCAGACAAAAGATAATGATAACTCAATCCGATGCTCTTTGCAGTTACCACAGCTGATTCCCCGTTTCTTCCAAAAATCACGACGGAATATTCTTCTCCGATTTCCTGCATCTCCTGATCTACCATAGATGCCGTTTCATTAGAATGCGGAATACCATTAATATTGGTATTCAGGTAAAAATGATTGGCATAATAAAATGCAGCACCAAGGTAACCCACAAAAGCAATTGCCAATGGCACCAGATAACAAAGCCTCTTTATTTTTCTGTTTTCATCCGCTGTATTTGTTTCCGTTATATTTTTTTCTGTTGTACTTTCTTCCGTTGTACTTTCTTCCGTTGTACTTTCTTTCGTTGTACTTTCTTTCGTTGTACTTTCTTCTATTGTGTGTTCTTCTGTCTTATGTTCTTCCATGATTTCTTACGTCCATTACTATATCTTTATAATCCGCTTCCCAAAAAGCTGTCTATGGCTCTCACTCCCCAAAAGAAATGGTTGATAGGATTCCATCAATATAATTACTCATATCCATATATTCTTTTGCGCTATAAGCATTATCCGGATCAAATTCTACATCTGTCGGAAAAACCGCAAGATAGGTTGTGCGATTATAATCTCCAAGGATCTGATAGGAGGGTTCTTCAATATTTGCTCCTGACGGTATTCTGGCAATAGAAAACAGCATTCCTGTATAGTTTTCTTCAGCACTGGCAGAGCAGACAAAGAAATCTACATTATCCTGCTGATATACATAATAACGGTCTGCCCATGCCCGGGGAAGTTCCAGGGTATAGTCATCTGCTTGATAAACAAGATTCTCTCCCTCCCAGTTTTCCATAAGGTATGCATCTGAATCAATATGCAGAATCTCGATATCCATATCCTCTATCTTCGGTGATTCTCCCGGGGCAGAAGAGCTACGAACATAATATTCTATGATTCCGATTTCCTCTTCCGGCATATCCAGTTCCCAGTCATACAATACATAAGATACTGTAATGCGGTTCAGACTGCCACCTAAGTGATCTACAGATGCAACAAAGCCTCTGGGAGCAATCAGACCCCAGTCGCCTGCCCAGACAAGTGCGGCACCTTCGCCATCCGTCACGCACATACTGTCTGTCTCCTCCGGAAATACTGATAGGGCAATGGAGTCCATCTGCACGATTGGCTGTGTAAATAACAGATCTACTGCTTCCTGTACCTTATCTGCATCCACATACAGATACCCTTCCGGTGATGCAGTCCATGTTCTGGCTGCTTCCTCCGCCATGATACTTTCAGAGGACACTTCCGGAAGACACCCATAGGCAGCCGATACCCCTGCAATCTCAAACTTCAGGGTATCATCCAGCCCTGCTGTCTTGTCTAACATTCCCATCAGATACAACCCTGCCCACTGGGTCAGAGGAAGTATAAATTCTTCTGCTTCTTCCTCCGTCAGATAAATTTCTTCCTCCGGCTGTTCTTCCGACTCCACAACTGTTTCTATATCCTGATCCGGTTCTTCTAAGACTTCCTGATCTTCTGTATCACTTTCCGGTTCAATCACTTCCACAGGTTCTTCTGCCGCAGATTCCCGTTCTTTTTCACAGCCTGTAACCATAACTGCCATCATGGAAATAACAAGTATTTTTGCCAGCAAACGTCTGATTTTTTTTAATTCCATACCATCACCCGTCCTTCTCTTTTTTCATACCACTACATTTGTTTCCGTACAATTCTGTATTCATCATTTGACTGATAATACGGACATTCGGCTACATTACCCATCATAAATCTTGCCATATCATCCTCATCCAGATCTACTTCACAGTAGTAATATTCATATTCTTCATCATATACGTAATAATTACATGAATCACAGCTTTCCATCTGCCGCCTCCTTACCACTTAGGCTTCTGATCCTTATGGGTAAACTTTTTCATCTGTTCCTGATAATACTGAAGTTTATCTTCATAATACTGCTTACTGCTTCCTTTCATCTTTCCGCTTTCCTCTAGTTCTGACAGCAATTCCTTATACTCCTTCAGATTCAGTTGTGCAGCATCTTTATAATTATTCTCAAAATTCATCTGAATTCGATTTAATAATTCATTTAATTGCTTATTGTTTCCCTGTCTGAATAAAAACATACTCAATCCTTCTTTAACTGATGAATCAGATTAAACACCTGTTTGACTGTCATATGGATATTTTGTCTCGCTGTTTCCTTATCCATCGCTTCTTCCATACTCATGGGTCCGCGGCAGATACTAAAATATGCATCCATGCCTGCCTTATTACATGCCTCTGCATCCTCGGAGGTTGCTCCCGTAAATCCAAGCACCAGTGCACCATGCTTTTTTGCCATGGCTGCAACGCCTGCCGGAGCTTTTCCCATAGCTGTCTGTGCATCCAGCTTTCCCTCTCCGGTAATCACGATATCCGCATCCTTCATTTCTTCATCCAGTCCCAGTTTATCGAGAATATAGGAAATTCCTGCACTCATAGTTGTATTTAAAAAGGTTAAAAATGCAAATCCCAATCCGCCTGCCGCACCGGCTCCTTCTGCATTGGCAAAATCCTTGCCCGTATCACGGCGGATCACCTCAGCATACTGCTTCAGCCCTTCATCCATCTGTGCAATTGTTTTTGCTGTTGCACCTTTCTGGGGTCCGTAGATTGCTGAGCTTCCCATCTCTCCACACA
Source organism: Lachnospiraceae bacterium (assembly GCA_051879415.1). Classification (GTDB taxonomy): domain Bacteria; phylum Bacillota; class Clostridia; order Lachnospirales; family Lachnospiraceae; genus NK4A136. The sequence goes on along the minus strand of JBJELZ010000049.1, from coordinate 1,271 downwards.
AAGGATTGGTAACATCACACATAATCGTAAAATGGCATTCCTTCAATACCTCTGCCAGATGAGAAGTATCTACTCTGTCTACACGCATCACATCCCTGCCGAAGATTCCTGCCTTTTTACCTTCCTTGTTATAAAACTCTACTCCAAGTGCTGTCAGCATTCCAAGACCGCCGTCATTGGTAGCACTTCCGCCAATACCGATAATAAATTCACGGCAGCCACGATTTGCAGCATCCAAAATCATTTCCCCCACGCCATAGGTTGTAGTATTCATAGGATTCTTTGAGCGGTCCGCTACCATGGTAATCCCTGCCACATTAGCCATTTCCATAACCGCAAGCTTTTCTTCCTCAAGAACACCATAATAGGAGGAAACCTTTTCTCCAAGAGGCCCTGTTACCTCAACCTCTATTTCTTTTCCATGCATACAGCTCATCAGTGCTTCCACGGTGCCTTCGCCACCGTCTGCCAGCGGAAAGACCTTAATGTCAGAAACATACCCCGTATCCTCTACCGCTTCCCTGATACAATTCCCCGCCTCAAGAGATGACATACATCCCTTAAAGGAATCAATTGCTACAACAACCTTCATTTTGATTTCTCCTTCTCTTTTCTTTTTCTTTCCGGTAACTGCAGTCATTTTCTTCCAGCCGGAACCGGTTCTGTCATTATCCCCTGTTATCTTCCATACGGTAAGTCATCATCTCATAACTCAAATGACAGCCTTCATAAATTCCTTCCGGAAGAAGCGCTCTTGCCACCAGCTTATCCTCCGCATCCTGTCTGCCATCCTCTAAAAGATGTGCATAATCCCCATCAATTCCAGTTACCGTATACTCCTTCTTTTCAAACATATCCTTGTCATCCTTTTCTACTATAATAACCCAGACTTTACACTTGAATCGTAATTTTAAAATACTTTTTCAAAGCCTTTAAATTAATCTGCGCACTGCCAAAATTCCACGGTAATTTGCATTAGAAATCTTAATTCCCGTTTTAATAGAACTGGCATGAACGATCAGACCGTTTCCGATATAAATTGCCACATGTCCGGGATAACAGATAATATCACCCGGCTGGGCATCTTCATAGGCAACCTCTGTACCTGCACTCCTTAAGGAATAGGAGGTTCTTGGAACAGTATAGCCAAACTCCTTATAGACACTAAAAACAAAACCGGAACAATCTGCACCTTCCGTCAGACTTGTTCCCCCCGGTACATATGGATTGCCGATAAACTGACAGGCATAATCCACAACTGCCTGTCCCAA
>JBJELZ010000048.1:0-3401 GCA_051879415.1 Lachnospiraceae bacterium | reverse complement strand
TAGATCAGATCTACGATCAGCTTCATCTCATGGATACACTCAAAATATGCATTTCTCTCATCATAACCAGCCTCAACCAGTGTCTCGAAACCAGCCTGCATCAATGCACATACACCACCGCAGAGTACGGCCTGCTCACCAAAGAGGTCTGTTTCTGTTTCTGTTCTGAAGGTTGTCTCCAGTACACCTGCTCTGGCACCACCGATTGCCAATGCATAAGCAAGTGCCTTATCCAAAGCCTTTCCTGTAGCATCCTGATGTACAGCTACCAGACAGGGAACACCCTTACCGGCCTGATATTCACTTCTTACGGTATGTCCCGGTCCCTTAGGAGCGATCATTGTTACATCAACATCCTTAGGAGGTACAATCTGATTGAAATGAATATTGAAGCCATGTGCAAACATTAACATCTTTCCGGCTGTTAAGTTCGGCTCAATATCCTTCTTGTACATTGCTGCCTGAAGTTCATCATTAATAAGAATCATAATGATATCTGCCTTCTTTGCAGCTTCTGCAGCTGTATAAACTTCAAATCCCTGCTTTACTGCCTTGTCCCATGACTTGGAACCTTCGTAAAGACCGATAATAACGTTACATCCTGACTCCTTTGCATTCAACGCATGTGCATGTCCCTGGCTTCCGTAGCCGATGACTGCAATGGTCTTGCCTTCCAATTCTGCAAGGTTACAGTCTTCCTGGTAATAAATCTTAGCCATTTTTTACTTCCTCCTAGAAAAAATAATATATAACTGAAAGGTTCGTTCTGTCGCCTTAAAGTCCAATCTTAATGTAATAAATTATACTAATCCAACCAGACAACATCCTTAGATCCTCTTGTCAGACCGGTAATTCCCGTTCTTGCCAGTTCCAGAATCTCATAGCCTTCCAACAGGCTTAAGAATGCTTCTATCTTTGACTGATTTCCTGTCAATTCGATTATCATGCTTTCATTTCCCACATCAATGATACTTGCTCTAAAGATATTGGCAATATTAATTAAGCTGTCTCTGTTCTGTTCCGTAACACTAACCTTAATCAGGCAAAGTTCACGATATACCGATTCTGAAGGTGCAAGCACCTTGATATTACGCACATCCACCAGCTTATCCACCTGTTTTTCAATCTGATCCAAAATCTCATCATCGCCTGATGCAACAATCGTAATCCTTGTATATCTCGGATCTGCCGTCACACCTGCTGTAATACTTTCAATATTATATCCACGCCTTGAAAACAGACCGGAAATACGGCTTAAAACACCGGATGTATTATCTACTAAAAGCTGAAAAACTTTCTTATTCACTATGTTACCCATGCCTTTCCTACGTCCTGCATATTACTGCAGACACAAAAATCTCCAAAAAATATACTATCAACAATAGATTTAAAAGTCAATGCACCCTTACTATCAATTCTCAGATTCCATGCATTTTGGCAGTGCCAATGTGCCGGTTCTTGCAACCTCTGCTATACTGATCTGATTCAGCATTGCCAGCATCAGCTTAATACGTTCAGGAGTATCACAAATCTGGAGAATCATCAGCGTCTTGGACATATCTACAATATCTGCCTTCATAATACTGCAGATTTCCATAATGTCCTTACGGTTATTCTTATTATATTTTACCTTTACCAGCATCAGTTCCCTTTCAATTGCCTGCTGCGGCTCAAAGGTCTTGATCTTAATGACATCAAGCTTTTTATTCAGCTGCTTTTCAATCTGCTCCAGTACCTGTTCCGTTCCGCTGCTGACAATTGTCATACTGGAAACCTCCGGCGTATCTGTCTCTCCCACAGCGAGAGAGTCAATATTAAAGCATCTTCTTGAGAATAATCCGGCAACCTTACAGAGCACACCGGAACGGTTCTCTACCAACACATTAAATATTTTATTCATGGTCTATCCATGCTCCTTTCCATTTTGACACCGGATCCGGCTGATTATCATTTAAACCAGATCCATTGGATCAATGACACATTCCATCAGACAGGAAGTATCATTCTTCAAGAATTGCTCAATTTTCTCCTCGCAATCTTTCATATCCGTCAGGCGGATAAAATCAATCCCATAAGCGTCTGCAATTTTTTCAAGATCCGGACTTCCGGACAGGTCAACGACAGAGTACTGGTCTTTATATGTAAAATGCTGATACTGTCTTACCATACCAAGATAATTATTTTTTATAACAATGATCTTAACCGGAATATCATGCTGGCACATGGTTGCAAGCTCCATCATGGACATCTGGAAGGAACCATCTCCACAGACTGCTACAACCTGTTTTTTCGGACATCCAAGTTTTGCTCCCATGGCTGCAGGAATGGAGTAACCCATGGTACCCATACCACCGGTTGTTAAAAATCTGCCCTGCTTCACCACATGATAGGCACAGGACCAGATCTGATTCTGTCCGACATCAGCAACATAAATAGCATCATCTTTCATTTTCATGGACAGCATCCTGATAAATTCTGCCGGGTCTACATAGTCAGGATTCGGATGACGAATGGGTTTTAACTCACTACGATATTTATTTAACTGGTTGACCCATGCATCATAATCTCCGTCAATCTCATATTCCAGAAGATCCTGAAGTACACTTCCCGCCTGTCCAACAATCGGTATCGTCGCACCGGTGTTTTTACCTATTTCCGCCGGATCTACATCAATATGTACTAAAACGGTATCCTTCATGACAAGCTCCGGCTGGTTTACTGCACGGTCTGCCACCCTTGCTCCAATCAAAAGGATCAAATCAGATTCCTTCATTGCCCTGTTGGCATAAGGTTTACCGTTATTACCGACCATGCCGAAATAATAAGGATGTTCCGTCGGCATAACACTGATTCCCATCATGGTAGAAACCACCGGAATATGATATTCTTCTACAAATTCCATCAGGGCATTTTGTGCTCCATCCAGAATAACACCTCCGCCCGCACAGATTAAAGGCCGCTTTGCCCTCTCCAGTTCTCTGACTGCTTTTTTAATCTGCAGGGCATTTCCCTTTACCGTAGGTTTATAGGTACGCAGCTTAACTTCCTCCGGATAAGCAAATCCTCTCAATTCCTGCTGTTGTACGTCAATCGGAACATCAATCAATACCGGTCCTTTTCTTCCCGTATTGGCAATATAAAAAGCTTCCTTAAATACACGCGGAATATCCTTAACATCCTTAACCAAATAACTGTATTTTACAAAGGATTCCACTGCACCTGTGATATCCGCCTCCTGAAACACATCACTCCCTAAAAGTTCAGAATTTACCTGACCTGTTATGCAGATGAGCGGGATGCTGTCAGCAAATGCCGTGGCAATTCCTGTAATCAGATTCGTTGCTCCCGGTCCGCTTGTTACCGCACATACTCCCGGCTTTCCACTTGTCCTTGTCAGTCCG
>JBJELZ010000047.1:0-16559 GCA_051879415.1 Lachnospiraceae bacterium | reverse complement strand
GAACACGATTTATGCCTTTTGAGGCTCATCGTAACGTTTAGCGCATAGGAATCCAGGTGACTTATTTTGTGCATTTTGCTAAATAATAAATTGCAAACGTGCTTTTAACCCCAGCAACTTTTCAAAATAATCTCCCTTATATACTTCGCATAAAAGCATACTATCACAAAAGCACCTAAAAAACAATAAAAAAGTGCAATTACACAGATTCTACACAATCTATGTAACTGCACTTTTTTAACGAATGTGAATGAACAAAACAATTATTTCATAAACATCATAATCAAATCGAAATTACTCCTTAACACCACCAAGTGCTACACCTGCTACAATATACTTTGATAACAGGAAGTATGCAACCATGATAGGAATAACGGAGATGAACAGACCTAAATAAATCTGACCGAAATCTCGCTGCTTATCATTGGACTTCAATGCCTGAACGAACATAGGCATTGTCTTTCTGTTCTGCTCTGTTGCAAGCAAGATAGACGGTGTATACAGGTTATTCCATGATGCAACGAATGCGAAAATCGCCTGTGTTGCCATAGCCGGCTTCATCATCGGAAGAGCAATGGTATTAAATGTTCTAAACTCATTAGAACCATCAATACGTGCTGCATCAACAATCTCCAGCGGGAAACCGGATTCCATATACTGCTTCATAAAGTAAACGGTTGTCGGAGCTGCCATTGCCGGAAGAATCAGCGGCAGGTAGGTTCCGTACATGCTGTGACCGAAAACTTCAATTTGGCAAACCTTAATCAAACCGACGATAGAAACCTGAGTAGGAATCATCATGATTGCGTAAATGAATCCCCATGCAAAGTTTCTTAACTTAAACTTGTATACTGTAATAGAGTATGCTGTCAATGTTGCAAAGTAAACCTGCAATATTGTTGTAGGAACAGTAACCAGTAAGCTGTTCAACATGGCACGCCATACAGAAATGGACTGTGCATCTTTCATCTTCTGCATCAGGGATGCATAGTTCTTAAAGAAATTTGTACCAGGGATCATATGTAAGCCCTGTTTAATGATATTAGATTCCAAAGTAGAGTTAACAAACAGTACCCAGAAAGGGAATATACTCAGAGCACAAAGCAGAATACAAATTATGTATCTGACCGGTTTGGCTAACTTTACCTTATGCTTATCTTCTGTCATATTTATGCTAATTCCAGCCATTACGATAATCCTCCAATCTTAATATTATTTGCTCTTCTTCTCTGATGTCGCAATATAGAAGATCATGCTGACAGCAAGAGTAAGAACAAACAGAACTACTGAATATGCGGAGGCACGTCCGTAATCCTGCTTAGGACCAGCATCTACATACTGTTTAATCAGCATAACAATCGTTCTTGTTGAAAGAACATTGGCACCACCAATCTGCATGATGGGCTTTCCTTCATTAAACAGCTGCGGAATATCGTACATCTGCAAACCACCGATAGCAGATGTTACCAGTGTAAACTGTAAAATCGGCTTCAATAATGGAAGTGTAATCATGAAAAACTGCTGTCTGGAGGAAGCACCATCCACCATGGCTGCTTCGTACAGAGACGGGCTGATACCCATAATACCTGCAATCAATACAATCATGGTATTTCCATACCACATCCAGAACTGGATAAATGCGATAATAATCAGAGATCCCCAACCAGCTTTTAAGATATCACCATTCTGCTCCATCCAGCCAAGATTTTTGAAAATCATGGTAATGGAACCACTAACATCAAACAAACTATAGAACAATACGGCGATTGTTGCTGCCGTAATAATATTCGGCATATACATCAGGACTTTGTATGCGCCCTGACCTTTTAACTTATTATGTGCATCTGTAAACCATGCAGCCAAAAGCAAGGATAACAGAATCTGTGGTATGAAGTTCAGTAACCACATAACTACTGTAATACCAATTGCCTGGAATACCTCACTTTGAGGAACAAATACATAGTTTATGTAATTGCCAAGTCCCATCACGATCTGAGCATTATTACGACCTGTCTGCTGTTTATATGCTAAGGAAGTAAATAATGTATAAAGCAAAGGATAGAACTGGAAGATTAAAAAGATAATGAAGAAAGGCAGGATAAAAAAGTATCCGTACTTTCCATATTCAACTGTTTTACGCTTATTATTATTCACAGTGTCACTCCCCATCCGTTAAAATTGTGTGTCAGTACATCTATAACCCATGTTATAACACTTAGATAAATCTCTTCTTTTGAAAACTATGCATCGATATGCCTAAGCAATACCGATGCATAGCCAAATTGTTTTACCTAATCGTGATCATCACGAGTCCGGCAATTATTCTACAGTGATGTAAGAATACTGTGTAGCTACTTCATCCTTAACATACTGAACTGCGTCTTCAGCAGATGATAATGTTCCAGCGTTGTAAGCTTCGGAAGCCTTATCCATGATTGCTTTCAGAGAAGCATCAAGGTAAGTAGAGTTGCTCAGGTCGATTCCCTTTGCAGCCTCTGCCCAAACTTCAACAGGGTTCTGTCCGCCAAGGATAGGAGATGCTCCATCACCATTAGCGATTTCTTTCTCAATAGCTGCCTTGTTGTTTACGAAGTCAAGTGTTTCACAAGCGATTGTGTACATGATATCTTCGTCACAGCAAAGTGAGTAGATAAGGAATGCTGCCAATTCAGGGTTCGGGCAATCCTTTGTAACTGCTACATAAGTTCCGCCCCAGTGATAATCAACAGGACCCTGGCAAACTCTCCAGTCACCGTATGTGCTTGTTGCACTGTCTTCTGTTGTAGAGATACACCAGTAAACGAACCATGTACATCCGAAGTAACCGAATACATCACCTTCGAAGTTTGCATTCCATCCATCAGACCACATAGATGTCTGAGCTGTATATCCACCATCGTAAAGCTGCTTAGCTGTCTCGAAGTACTCTGTTACAGCGTCATCAAGAGTCAGAGACTCAGATCCGTCAGCTGCTACAGTTACCCAAGGCTGTGTCTGCTGATCCCAGATAGCATACTTAACATCATCAGGACCGGAAACCATTGCGTATCCAGCTTCCTTCATTGTATCAGCGGTAGCAAAGAATGTATCCCAATCCTTTACGTACTCCTGAACTTCATCCGGCTCAGATGTTCCAAGAACTTCCTCAGCGATATCTGCACGATATGTGAAGCATCCCGGTGTAGCCTGCCATGTCAGAGCTTTAAGCTCTCCGTTGTATGTTGCGTAATCAACTGTGTACTGATAAGCGTTAGCATACATTTCGCTTGTGATACCGATTTCGCTCAGTGCCAGAGTGTTGTCTGACTCTGTGTAGTACTTAGCAACATCGTTGTCCATAGCGATGATGGAAGGATACTTGTCGCCACCCTGCATAGCTGTGTCAACTGCTGTCTGGTATGTTCCGTCTGTACCGGATACACCAAGGTTAACATACTCTACGTAATCAGCATACTGAGGATAAGCATCCAATACGTACTGCATACGGCTTCCGAACTCATCGTTCCAGGAATAGTAGTAGATCTTCATGGAATCATCCCAACCATCTGTGCTGGGAGCTTCCATCTTAGCTGCCTCAACTGCAGGAGCTTCTTCTGTAGGAGCAGGAGCTTCAGCATCTCCGTCTGCAGGAGCGTCGCCGCCTTCTGTTGTTTCTCCACCTTCTTCTGCGGTTGTTCCTTCTGTTGCTGCAGGTGTGTCATTACCACCACAAGCAACCATTGTAGATGCAACCATGATCATTGCCATTGTAAGGGCCAATAATCTCTTCTTCATGTTACATATACCTCCCTATAAAATATGTTTTTACGAATGGCGCAAGTCCACCCGTTGATTCAAAGTTTATCATAGCGTCATCATATTTGCAAGTATTAATTTATTTTCCGCCAAAAAATTATGCAATTTCGCCAAATATTTCCATTCAGAATAAGCAGTTTTATTTTAAGCCTTTTCCTTACCTTGCATATCGCAGCACCATTGCACTGTGTCTGGGCAGTTTTACAGTAATCCTTCCACTATTCAGCATGTAATATTCCTTTTTCGTGGTATACCCATCAGAAAATGTAAACATCTTTCTGCAGACAGTGGCATTTGTCGGTGTGCCCAGCAATCCCATGTTAATCTCTTTTTCAATTTCCCGTTCCGAGTTATTCACCATAACGGCAGACTGGCTGTCTTTCATGAATCTTCCATATGCAATGTAACCATAATCTTCTCCCAGATTCATAAAGGAACCAAACTTCAATTCCAGGCAGGTCTTTCTCAAAAAGATCATTTCTTTATGGAAATTGATCAAATCCTTATTTTCCCTTCCCCACGGATAGGTTCTTCTGTTATCCGGGTCTGTAAAACCGCACAGTCCGGCCTCGTCTCCGTAATAAACTGTCGGTGCACCGGTCCATGTCATCTGGATCAGAACTGCCTCCCGCATAACCGAATAATCAATTCCTTCATTTGCCGCCTCCGGGCCGAGCGTATTGGATCTTCCAACCTTATGATTTGTCCTGGTTAAGAATCTGGAATGATCGTGATTGGACAATTCATTCATCGTTGTCAATAATGACGGCATCGAAAAATCAGCGCAGTAATATATGATTGCGCACCAGAAGCTGCTGGCATTATTTAAAAGGTCACCTCTGTAATCATCGCTGTGCTTCTGCATTCCGGTCAGAAACCATGTTACAGGTTCCATAAATGCATCATAATTCATAACCGAATCCCATTCATTGCCCCGCAGCCAGCTTTCTGAGCTTCCATAATTTTCTGCCAGAATCAGGGCATCGGGATTAGCTTCCCGCACTGCTTTCCTGAAATCCTGCCAGAACCTGTGATTGAACTCCGGCGAATGTCCCAGATCTGCTGCCACATCCAGTCGCCAGCCATCTGCGCAGTATGGTGGAGAAACCCATTTTTTTCCTATCTGCAGAATATAATCATACAGTTCCCTGGAGGCTTCATAATTCAGCTTCGGCAGTGTATCATGCCCCCACCAGCCGTCATAGGTGGGATTATAAGGCCATCTGTTCTGGTCATTAAACTGGAAATAATTCCGGTAACGGCTTGCGCCATCCACATAGGCACCCTTGTCATATCCTTCCGCATGTTCATAGATACGTTCCCGGTCCATCCATTTATTAAAAGAGCCACAGTGGTTGAATACACCGTCAAGAATTACTCTCATACCACGTTTATGTGCTTCTGCAATCAGCTGTGCAAGCAATTCATCACTCGCCTTTAAATTTGCAGGGCTTGTCACCCGTTTAATATACCGGGTTGCCCTGCTGTTATCTCCATCATTCTGTGGCAGAAGTTCCCCGCCGTCTTCAACAATCTTTCCGATATGCGGGTCCACATGATCATAATCCTGAATATCATATTTGTGATTAGATGGTGAAACAAACAGAGGGTTAAAATAAAGAACTTCCACACCAAGATCTGACAGATAATCCAGTTTATCTATGACACCCTGGAGATCTCCGCCATAGAACTCACGGACATCCATCTGTGCCGGATACCGGTACCAGTCATCCACATGGGATACCGGTTCTCCAATATACCGGTATTCGCCCGTCTGGACATCATTGGACGAATCCCCATTACAGAAACGATCCACATAAATCTGATACATTACGGCACCTTTTGCCCAGTCCGGAGTACGGAAACCGGGAATCAGCTTAAATGCATAATGGTCATCTACTCTTTCGTCCTGCCTGAGGACTCCTCTGATATCATACTGAATGAGCCTGTTATCAAAATATGCCTCAAAATAATACGAAAACTTCTCATTTTCCATCTGTATTTCCACAGAATAATAATCGTAAAGCTCGTCCTGTTCTGTTTTTTCCATTGGAAAAGTGCCCATTTTAGAAATTACAGATACACGGTCTGCCTGATCCTTCGGTGTTCTGAACCTTATCGTTACCAGATCATATGCAGTTGGCTGCATTGGTGTTACAAAGTTTTCCGTTGTATCTGAGAAGAATGATCTTAGATTAATATTAGAATCCATGAAATAAAATCTCTTTCCGGTATTTTTTCAATATCCTACCATATCATACAATATTTTATGCATTTCTTCAAGATATTGGAAATAAAAACGCAAAGTAAAAATGACAGTCGCAAAACTGTCATTTTCAGAGAAGGTATTTCTTTCTTATGGGGTTATAGCAAAAAACTATAAAATGTATTGGGGGTTACATTTTGTATTATATCATTCTTTTCATTTTCGTCTAGGAAAATGATTCACAAATATTACAAAACAGCTTATCTATTTTTGTGCACTTTGCATATCATCATGCAAAAGAGCCTTCAAATAATCCTTCGAACTCTTCCCTTGTAATGCGCTCCTTCTGCAACAGCAGCTCTGCACATCTATGAAGAACTTCCTTATTTTCCAGGATCACGCGTTTGGCTTCCGCATAGCATTCATCAATGATCCGCTTTACTTCCTCATCGATTTCGCCGGATTTTCTTTCGCTGAAACTCTTTGTATGAGCCAGATCCCTTCCGATGAATACTTCATCACTATCCTCTTCATAGTTGACGGTTCCGATTTTTTCAGACATACCATATCTTGTTACCATACGGCGTGCTGCACTGGTTGCCTTCTGAATATCACTGGAGGCACCGGTCGTAATATCATCAAATATTATTTCCTCTGCAATACGGCCGCCCAATGATACCATAATATCCTGTCTCATCTTACTTCTTGTCAGATACATCTCATCCTTTTCCGGAAGCGGCATTGTATAGCCACCTGCTCCGACGCCGGTGGGAATAATGGATACCGTATAGACAGGTCCCACATCAGGAAGTACATGGAACAAAATAGCATGACCCGCTTCGTGATAGGCTGTAATCTTCTTTTCTTTCTCGGACACAATCCGGCTATGTTTCTCTGATCCGATTCCGACCTTAATAAAGGACTTCTTGATATCCTCTGCCACAATGAATTTACGGTCTGCACGTGCCGCTGAAATCGCAGCTTCATTTAACAGATTTTCCAAATCCGCGCCGGTAAACCCTGCTGTGGTCTGTGCAATTTCTTTCAGATTCACATCTTCAGCCAGAGGCTTATTCTTGGCATGCACCTTCAGGATATCCTCACGTCCTCCCACATCTGGCGGGCTGACCGTGATCTTTCTGTCAAAACGTCCCGGTCTTAAAATCGCAGGGTCCAGAATATCCACTCTGTTGGTTGCAGCAAGCACGATGATTCCTTCATTAACACCAAAACCATCCATTTCAACCAGAAGCTGGTTCAGCGTCTGCTCACGTTCATCATGTCCGCCACCCATACCTGTACCACGTTTTCTTGCCACTGCATCAATCTCATCAATAAATACAATACAGGGAGCATTCTTCTTGGCATCTGCAAAAAGATCCCTGACTCGGGAAGCACCAACACCAACAAACATTTCCACAAAATCAGAACCGGAAATGCTGAAAAACGGCACCCTTGCCTCTCCGGCAATTGCTTTTGCCAAAAGAGTCTTACCGGTTCCCGGATGTCCTTCCAGAAGCACGCCCTTGGGAATTCGTGCGCCAACCTCGGTAAACTTTGACGGTTCCTTTAAAAATTCAACAATCTCCTCAAGCTCTTCCTTTTCTTCTTTCAGACCTGCCACATCTTTAAATAATGTCTTGCTGTCCATAACCATCTGGGCGCGGCTCTTACCAAAATTCATCATTTTACTGCTGCCACCGCCGCCGGCCTGTGCATTATTCATCATGACAAAAAAGAATACACATACAACCAGTACAACAAGACCGGGCAGAATATAATTCATAAACCAGTTTTCTCCCGGCACATCATCCACTGTCACCGGAATCCCTGCTGCCATAGCCTGTGCTTCAATTTCTTTTACATCCGTTACAAAAAATTCCCGACGCTGTACTCCCTGATCCGTATTCATTTCTACCAGCACGGAACCTGTCGGCACCTCTTCATTCTGCTGAATCAGAATCTGGGACACTTTTCCCTCTGCCAGTGCCTGATCAAACTGCATTCTGGTAAAATTAACCGACTGTCTGCTCATCAGACTGACCCAGATTGCAGCAAACAAAAGCAGTATGATTACCATAAAATAAATATGAAAACCCTGTCTTCTCAATTGCTTCGCCTTCTTTCTCCCTTATTCACTCTCTACCACACCTATATAAGGCAGATTTCTATACTTCTGTGCATAATCCAGACCATAACCTACTACAAATTCATCCGGAATTTCAAAGCCGGTATAATCCACGTCCACCTGATATTCTCTCCGGTCCGGTTTATCCAAAAGGGTACACAGCTTTAAGGATGCCGGATTTCTTTCTCCCAACAGCTTAAGCAGGAAGCTTAAGGTTCTTCCGGAATCAATAATATCCTCAATTACCAGAACATGTCTGCCTTCAATGGGCTCATCCAGTTCCTTTTTGATCTTAATATTCCCGCTGGAAACCGTCTCATCCCCATAGCTTGACACAGACATAAAATCAAGTGTCACAGGCACCGTAATCCGTTTGGCAAGTTCACAGGTCAGAAATGCACTCCCTTTCAGAATGCAGATCAGATGCAGGCTTTTTCCTTCATAATCCTTGCTGATCTGTGCTCCCATCTCACGAATCCTCTGATCCAGTTCTTCTTCCGAAATCATTACTCTGATTTTGTCTTCCATCATTATTGTACCTTTCTATATATTCTATCCATGTTTCGTATATTGTATTTCCAAAATATTCTTTGTTTGTCCGGTCACGTAATAAGCATGACTGAAACGATATCCCGGAATCCAGATAATATGCTGTCCATCCGCTAAAAGCAGCAGACTGTCACGTTCTCCGGCAGGTATCTTCTCATTCACCAGATAGGTTTTTAATTTCTGTGTATGACCGGACGCATCAATGGTCAGATCATCCCCTGTCCTCCTTGTCCTGAGAAGCACAGTATCTTTTATTTTATCATAGTCAATCCATTTCGTATATGTTTCTTTTGGAATTTCCTCAAAATTTCTATTTTCAAACAGCCTTGCAGAAAATCTCCCATAACCCTCTAGCTCTGTCAACCCATTCCTGTTTAACGGGATACCTTCTTTTAAAAGCCTCCCCGTTTCATCCTCCTGCCGTTCTTCCTGATTCCTTATTGCAGACGAATCACATCTTCTTACAAGAATCCCTTCACCGGTTCTCACCGCTGTCATTCCATATGCCAGATGCATCTGCTTTCCACACTGCATCCTTAACAGCTCTTCCAGCTGTGTAACATGAATCCTTCCAATATCCTTTGCCGTACCCATGGTACGTTCCATCAGTTCAAGCATAAGACGCTGACGCAGGTAGGGATGCAGTAAAAGTGCTTTTTTAGCACACAAAAGATATTCATCCCCCAATTCTGTGACACAGTCTTCCCATGCCTGTCCGACTGCCTTGGAAAGATAATCCTCTGCCATGGTCAGCTGCATGGCAGTCTGGTTCATATGAAGAACCGCCTTGTCGTTAATCTCATTTTCTGCCACCGGAAGAATCTTATGACGAATTCTGTTTCGTACATATTCATCTGTCTGATTCGTACTATCTTCACACCAGCCAATCTGCTGTGCAGTCAGCCATACTTCAATCTCGCTTCTTCTGACGCAGAGCAGGGGTCTGATGATATTCTCCCGCCTTGCCGGAATACCGCCAAGTCCTTTCAGACCTGTACCGCGAAACAAATTTAATAGCATGGTTTCCGCATTATCTTCCATCGTATGTGCCACTGCAATCAGCCCCCGTCCGACCTGACAGCCAATACCTTCCGGGTTTTCCCTCTCTGGCGGAACCAGTTCCCGTAAGGTATCTTCAAAAGCCTGATATCTTAACTGTCTTCCGGCCTCTTCCTCCGATATTCTGTGTTCCTTTGCATAGGCTCCGGCCTGAACGGAATAACAATGGAATGGTATCTTCCAGTCATGGCAGAGTGCTTCCACAAACTGCTGGTCTTTTAATGCATCCTCCCTGATGTTATGATTCACATGAACAACATGCAGGGATACATCTGTATCTGCAAAAATCTGCCAAAGCACACAAAGAAGGCAGACGGAATCTGCCCCTCCTGACACCCCGATGACAATAACATCCCCGGGCTGCATCTGATATATCTGCTTTAAATAATTTCTGACTTTATCGACCATACAGTAACTATAAACTTTTTATCCTTAAAAATCAATCCGCTTGTTTGATCTGCAAAACAAGCACAGTCATATCATCCCTGATCTTTCCCTGCTGTCCGGAATGCGGATCATACCCCTGCTGTTTTGCAGCCAAAGACAATATCTCATTGGCAAGCACCGTAGGATCAACATATCCTCTTCCTGCTGTCATCCAGCCAAACAATTCCTTTTTCTGTTCTTCCCTGATATAATCCGACACCCCGTCTGTCATCATAATAATATAATTGGATTCCTTCAACTGACGTCTTACAACAGACACTTCCTTTATTTTCTCATACCCAAGCAGAAGATTATCTGCAGGAATTTCTTCCAGCAGGCGGTCATATTTTATCAGTGCAGGTGCACTGCCCAGCTTGCTAAATTCACATTCTCCCGTATAAAGATCAATCTCGCAGATATCAAGAGTCGGCATCCTGTTCTCCATGGCATTCCCTAACATAATACCTTCCAGTATTCCCATCGTCTGTTTTGTATCAAATCCTGCCTCCAGATATTTTTCCGCAAGATCAATCAGATGACCGGAATCCCTGCATGCCTCTTCGCCGGAACCTACTCCATCTGACAAAAGCACCGTCATTTTCCCATTTCTTCCCTGCAGGAAGGAATAGTTATCTCCTGACACGGTTTCCCCTGCCTTTGTCATGGCAGCATACCCTGTTGCCACCTGAAAAATTCCCTGTTCAACAAATAAATATTCCCTGCTCTCATCTCCAATGAATACTGGGCAATGATCCGCCGGCATAATTTTTTTCCCAAAGACACCGCTTAAAATTTCGGCCGCTTTCTCGGTCTCACATAATAGACTTCGTCTATGTCCTGCCCTGTTGACTTTGCCACGCATCCGCATAGACAGGCAATACTCCCTGTGCTGATAACGATTACGGATCACATAGGCATCTTTTAGAAAGATTCCCTCCCTGCCAAGCAAAAGTCTTAAACCTGTCCGCCTGATTCCGCCCGGCCGCCGGAAGGAATAACATTCTCCCGCAATAGAATTCATCATGTATGCTGCATCGGAAAAACGTTCTCCCAGTCTCTGCCATTGTTCGGATGCTCTTTGTCTGGCAAGATACTCTCCCCTGGATTCCCCCTCCTTAATTTCATTGGATTGAAACTTTTCAAAATTAAATGCAAGATCCCGGAACGCCTCTGCATAATTCTCCATCCTGATTCTTCCATAATCAGGGAACACACTGCAGGTACTTTCTCCACCCGGATGAAATATTGCAGCCATAATGTACCTCCTCTCACTCTCACTTCCAGCTGTAACTTACTATATCAAAGAAGGCACAAAAAAAATGTCATATCCTTGCAGCGACATGACATTTTACATCGACATGATCAGATAAAATTTTATTCCTCCAGACGGAAGATGATCTCTCCGTCATAAACATAACCCAGCACTTCTTTTGCCACTTCCTCTGCATATTTTTTGGTCTGGGTATATACTTCATATTCCTGCAGTTTCTGTGTTCTTTCTTCCTCCTCGGCAAGCTGTGTCTGCAGCGTGGCAATCTCTGCCTCCAGACGTTCCTTCTCCTCTACCTTTGGTCTGCCACCGATAAAAACAACAGCAGCCAGTGCCAGCATGACAAGAAATGTGACTACAAACATTGACTTATTCTTTTTTTCCTTCCGAAATGCTACTGTTTTTTTCACGTTTTTTCTTCCTTCTATGCCATCTATTTCTGACAAACCGATACACTTTTATCATAGCGTTCTTTGCAGGAGACGTCAACATCCTTTTCCATTTTTTAATTAGACATTTTCCTTTATTCAATCGTGTTGCAATCCATGGAACGGCATATTTTCCCAAAAGAAAATAATAAGCCAGCATGCCAAATGCCGCCATCAGGACAACACTGTAGCGAAAAATGCCGTGATTCATCACTCGCAACAGTTCAAAGGTAACCACCATACACGCCATCCAGAAAATCAGATCCTCCAATGATACTGCCACAAGATTGTGACGTACCACTCTCCGGAAAATCCGCAGCACATCATACACTGCCATCAGAACCGCCCCAAGCAGAAAGCACCATAATCCTAATCGGATCTCATGCTGAATTACTGCATCCATCAGCGGAACATCCTTGAAATCAGGGAAGCCTCTTTTCCCCGCATTGCTGAATCAGAATATTGAAATGCATCTACCCGCCCTTCAACATCCACTTCTCCCTTTTCCAGTGTCAGACGGCTGACATGAAGTCCCTCACCGCGTATCGTCAGCATTCCCCGTTCTGTCTCCAGAACCACTTCCTTCTCATCAAAGGAAATCACATCCGAAACGCCGCTTAAATTGGTTGTCTGGCGGTTCATAATCTGGATTTTATGTGTCTTTTTCGCATTCAGCTCTTCCATTTTTTCCTGCAGACAATTTCATTTTAATACAATATATGAGATTTCCCTAAGAAATATACCGGAACATATTTTCCGCATCTTCCTTACGTATCGTCTCCTGCACGTTAATAACCTCAACCCTGGTTTCCTTATTTCCAAATTGAATGGTTATGATATCCCCCGGCTTTACATTGGCAGAAGCCCTTGCCGGCTTGTCATTGATCATTACCCGGCCTGCATCACAGGCTTCATTTGCCACAGTACGGCGTTTTATCAGACGTGATACCTTCAGATATTTATCCAGCCTCATCTTTTTTCCTCCCTTTTTTCGTAAATGAATCAAAAAGAGGCAGCCCCTTTCGGAAGCTGCCTGCATCTCATTCAGACTTTAATTAGTTTAAAGCATCCTTGAATGCCTTACCCGGCTTAAACTTAGGAGCCTTAGATGCTGCGATCTTCATCTCCTTGCCTGTCTGAGGGTTACGGCCTGTTCTTGCTGCTCTCTCAGATACTTCGAAAGTACCAAAGCCAACCAGCTGAACCTTTCCGCCCTTCTTAAGTTCACTTGTTACTGTGTCTGTAAAAGCTGCTACAACTGCTTCAGCATCCTTCTTTGTGATTCCAGCCTTATCAGCTACTGCTGCAACTAATTCTGTCTTGTTCATGTTCGAACTCCTCCTAGAAAATAATAATACTTGTCCGCATTTATCCGCGAAACGTCATATGTCTTTTATATTCGTTTTTTATGATTTTGTCAATATGTTTCTCCTGTTTTTCCCAAAATCCTCGCATTTTGTGCGGTTTTTAAGAAATATTATTTATGAAATTGGCACTAGTGACGAAAATGAATAACTGATATCTTTATCCGAATCATCTACCGAAATCGTATAACTCCTTGTCTGGTACCCATCCTTCCTGAGGATAATGACATAAGAGCCCTCCTCCTTGGGAAAGCTTACCGGTGCCAGACCGATGTAAGTTCCATCCTTATATACCTCTACACCCTCCGGCCCTTCGATATTTACCAAATATCCTGAAGTACTGACCGGTGTTGACGAATCCGGTGCCTGAGCGGAATCATTGGTTCCCGCACTTCCTCCTGTCGGAGTATTGCCGGTTGCTGTATTACCGGATGCATTGTTTCCGGAGACTGTATTACCGGACACGCTATTTCCTGATACTTCATTACCCGATACGCTATTATCTGACACACTGTTACCTGACACACTGTTACCTGATGCTGTATTGTCCGACACCTGATTCTCAGACACTGTCTGATTGGAGGATACATTATTACCCGAAGCAGTTTCCTGATCTCCTGATGCCCACTCCATTGTGATATCCATATTGGCAAATTCTTCATTCACTTTAATATACTTACTAATCGTCTGATACCCATTTGCAGTAACCACCATCTGATGAATACCATACGAAAGCTGAAGTTCCTCGGAAGTGTCTACCGATCTGCCATCCACATAAACTCTGGCACTGGAAGGTTCCACCGTAAATACAAGTGTCCCAAACTTTGCTTCTCCCTGCCATGCACTGACATCCCATTCATACTCTTCATCCTGAGCAATCGTGATCGTCTCTGTACCGCTGCAGCCCGCATTGGAAACCGTCACTTCATAAGTCCCCTCCGGCACAGGAATAAGCATTTCCTCACTGATCTGGTAGATTCTGGAATGATCGACCTCCAGGAAACCGCCGATAAAATAGCTGTCATTCGCAAGGCGAAGATAACCGTGTCCCCGTTCAATCACAATACTTTCAATCGTATGATCAAATCCCGTTACTCTTAATACATCTGCCGCATTAATATCCATCCGGTCACCAAGCCCATTTTTCGTAAGCACTACCGCATCAGATGCGATGGTATACAGTTCATTGTTTAACTGAATTGTTCTGCTGCCGGACTGCATAACAAACTGTTCTACATTTTCAAAGGAGAATACGCCATCAGACAAATGCAGACTGTCCAGCCTTTTTGCCCGGTGCAGAAAGTCAACACTTACGATCTCTCCATCCCTGACCTGCTCCAGCGACATGGCCTGTCCATATTTATCATAGTATGCAGTCGCTCCGTCATAATTAAGCGTATAATATTTCCCCAGTTCCATATTTTTAAAGGTAATGGTCATCGCTTCCGTATCCCGGCTTATGACAATCGCAGTATCTCTGGAATCATAATTACCACTTCTTGCCGGGATAAAGCCGGTATCCGCTGCCACCTGCTGATCTGCATTCCCCGCCGCCGGCTGACAGGCACTTAACAGCACAAAACAAATCCCTGCCACAATTCCTGCCAGGAATTTGTTTCGCTTTTTCTTTTTCTGTTTCTGTCTCTGTATTCTGTCCATATCCTTCTATTCAGACTGCCTCTCAGATTTCCTCATTTTGTATCTTCCCCCGGTCATAGTCCGGATTACACTCTATTATATATAATTTTTTCAAAAAAAGAAATGCTTTGTTCCCTGAAAGGTTCCTGTTCCATAATTTTCCGAAGCTTCTCTGTATTCCGGTCCATCAGGGCAACTTTACGGGAATTAATATAGAAATTTACTATTTTCCAAAATTTTTCCGGATAGGACAGGCGGTACACCAGCAGTTTTTTCTCTGTTTCACTAAACTCCCGCTCTTTGATATAGCTTTCCACACAAAGTACACCAAATCCTGCATCCCATCCATTTTTTTCCATTACTTTTCTAAAGAACAGTGCAAAATCCTTGATCCCGCTGCCCCATTGGAATTTTTCAAAATTCATCACAGCCGGACCGTCCCCGGTAAATACAATATTATGATATTGAAAATCTCCATGGCAGAATACACCTTCGTGAAAACACTTCTGATAAAATTCCGAAAAATTCTCCTTAAGCAGTTTGGCCTCAAGGGCAACTGCCTTTTCCATATAAAAATCATAATTAGACAACAGATAATTCTCAAACTCACTGCGATGGGACCGATGCCTTAAAAACTTTTTTCCTCGCCGCAGTTCCGCATTATGTTTATGTATCTCCTGTTCCAGTCCATTAACGGATACTACATTTTCCTGTTCTTGATCCTGTCTTGGAACGTGCATCACCTTATGCAGCTTTGCCATATGCGCAAATGCCTTTGCTATATTTTCTTTATCTTCAGGGACACATTCCTTCCCTTCATAATAATCCTTAAGGATATAAACATTCTGTTCCCGGTCACGACAAAGGTAACCGCCTTCCTTATTCCGAAGGTAAGCATCTATCAGATAACCGGAGCTTTCACGCACCATTCTTAACATACGGTCAAGCTGTTCGATTCGCTCCTCTGTCCCGCGATATTCTCTAAGGACCTTCAGTCCCTGATCCGTCTCACAAACAATAGCTCCCCTGCCCTTATATGTCCGAAGTACACTTAAATCATAATTCTCCAGTACACTGACCGCCCTGTCATTCATAGGATTACCGCCCTTTCCGCTTTTTGTCACATACACTATCCTATGAATCCTGCCTACGAATTATTCCGAAAAATCCAGACGTGGAAAGCGGGAATCCATATGTTCCAAAACAAACGGACGTGGAAAGCGGGAATCCATATATTCCAAAAATAATGGACGTGGAAAGCGAGAATCCATACGTTCCAAAACAAACTCATCGTTAATCGTTTTGGAACGTATGGATTCTCACTTCCCACTCACTTTAATATTTGATACGTATGGAATCTCGCTTCCCACTCACTATTAATATTTGATACATATGGATTCCCGCTTCCCACTGGTTATTAATGTTTGAAATATTTATATTCACATCCATTGTTAAGATACTGGGGTCAAAAGCCTGTTCAAAAAAATTTATATGGCAGAATGCACAAAATAAATCACTTGGATGACATTTTGCGCTGTGAAGATGAGACTCTATAAATCGTGGAAGCCTTTGCTGAACACGATTTATGCCTTTTGAGGCTCATCGAAACGTTTAGCGCATAGGAATCCAGGTGACTTATTTTGTGCATTTTGCTAATTAATAAATTGTAAACGGGCTTTTGACCCCAGTATCTTGT
>JBJELZ010000046.1:0-3430 GCA_051879415.1 Lachnospiraceae bacterium | reverse complement strand
ACTCACCATTTAACTTCTGTTTATTATAGTATTTCTTCGAAAGGAGGATGCAATAATGAACAATAATAATGACATCCAAAAAACTATTGACCAGATTCTGGCAGAACTGAAAAAGAAGGGAATGACAGAATCATCTATAAAATCCGGATACCTCAGTGTTTATAGGTCTTTTCTCAAATTTCTTGATGAGAATGACATCAACGAAGTAACGGAAGAAGTCTGTCTCCAGTATATCGAAATCAAAAATAAAATCCGATTGTCTTCGTTAATGACCGTTACATCTAATGACAGTCTAAACAGAAGAATCCGGGCTCTGGTTATTCTGCTGAGATACCAGAAAACAGGTTCTCTGGATCTAAGTACAAGAGGCAAGAAAGTTCCTTTTTCCTGCCCTATTGCATTAGCATCTGCCTATGAAGCATTTGCAACAGAAACGCAAAAGAGTCATCTGGCAGCAGATACGAAATCAACTATCATAAACTCCACCCAACGCTTCATTCTGTCTGTATCTGAGGACGGACTGGCAGATTGGGGTTTACTGGATATGTCCTATATTGATCTGTTTTTGTCAAAATACAAAGACAACCAGCTCAAATATAGAGGTACCCTGATTTATGGGCTGAAAAAATTTCTTCATTTTCTCTTCGATAATGGCTTTTGTGAGATTGATTATACAGAAGATATCCTGTCTCTTCGTATTCCTAGAAATGGTCATATTCCCCATGCTTGGACACCTGATGAGCTTAAAAGACTTCTCGAGGCAGTTGACCGCCAATCGCCCCGTGGAAAAAGAGACTATGCTATGTTTTCTCTTTGTATTCAGACCGGACTCAGGGCAGCTGATATCCGAAATCTTAAAATCAACGATATTAACTGGAAAACACATACTTTAAAGATCATTACAGGCAAAACCGGCGAACCTCTGGAACTGCCTTTACTGGATTCAGTAGGATGGGCAATCATTGATTACCTGAAGAATGGAAGGCCTGTGTCAGGATATACAAATGTTTTTCTTGCCCACCATTTCCCATATGGCCCAATCGGAAGTACATCCTCCCTGACAGGGGCACTCCGCAAATATTTGATCAAAGCGGAGATTGAGATTAAAGCCGGAGAGGCTCACGGAATACATACCCTGAGAAGCACACTTGCTAAAAACATGCTATTCTGTGGAACCGAACTTCCGGTCATCTCACAGACACTGGCGCATAGGGATGAACGGACTACGGTTGGGAATTATCTGCGTATCGACACGGAACATTTGAGGGATTGTTCCCTTGAGTTGGAATGGGAGGGCGAAGCAGATGCAGAATTATGAATGGAAAAGTGATTTTTCACCCCTCATCCACGCTTTTCTGGAACAGTATCGCTTAGCCGGATTTAAATTTGAACGGCAGGAACGGATTCTGCAGCATTTTGACCACTTCTGTTCAATGCAGGGATATGCAGGCCCTGAGTTAAAAAAATATGTTTTGGAAGAATTCATATATGATAAGAGGGAACAGAAATCAACTCACTACGCAAAGGAAGTAGTAATGCTGCAGTTTGCTGATTTTCTGATAAAGAGAGGATATTCAGCATACCGGATTGAACACCGCTATCAGATACCAAGAAGTAAATACATCCCTCATATCTATACAGCGGAAGAAAAACAGCGTTTTTTCTATGCCGTGGATCATTATCCTGCCACCAGACTTTCCTATCGGAATGATGTTGATCCGGAATTATTTCGCTTCCTTTGCTGCACCGGTGCACGTTTATCAGAAGCACTCAGTCTCAAGAAAGAGGATTATGATGCAGACAATGGGACAGTCTTTATTCGGGGTGCCAAAAACAACCGTGACCGTATCATTCCGCTTTCAGTATCTTTAAACAACCGGCTGAATAAGTACGTCAAACGGTTTCTCACAGAATTATCTGATGAGGAATATCTGTTTCCAAGTATCGCTGGTGGAAAGATGGATAAGAGCACTGCATACCTTCATTTCAGGGATTATCTTTTAATGGCAGATATTCCCCATGATAATAAAGGCCCCAGAATCCATGATTTTCGGCATGGTCTGGCAGTGGAAAATCTTCGCAGATGGGCAAAAGAAGGGGCTGATATGAGCAATAAGCTTCCGTATCTGTCTGCTTACATGGGGCATGCAGATTTCAGGGCTACTCAATACTATCTGAGACTTACAGCAGAAATCTACCCGGAAATGGTAGAGATGATGGAAAAAGCATGCTTTGACATTATACCGGAAGGAGGTTTTGAAGAGAATGCAGAAAACTGACCTCCCGTATTATGTAACAAACTTTTTTACCATGTACCTTCCCGGGCAGAAAAACTTAAGCAAAAATACCATAGCATCATATGCGGTAACATTCAAGCTCTTCTTTACTTTTTGCAATGATAAAAAAGATATCCAGCCAGAAAGATTGAAACTTTCCATGATAAATGAAGCTTTGATTACTGAATTTCTTGACTGGCTTGAATCAGACAGAAACTGCTCTGTAACAACAAGAAACCAGCGTCTTGTATCACTGCACTCGTTTTTCCGTTTTATCCTGATGAAGGAACCGGCATATATGGATACCTTCATCAGGATTTTGAAGATTCCATACAAGAAAACGACAAAAACGGTTGTTCCATATCTGTCGGAGGAGCAAATGAAGATCCTTTTAGCTCAGCCGGATGGGAAAAAATGGTGTGGATTCAGGGACAAAGTAATGCTGTCAGTACTATATGACAGCGGAGCAAGAGTTCAGGAACTGGTAGATCTTAGAATAAAAGATGTTCGGACGGAAGCTCCAGCAGTTATTACACTTCATGGTAAGGGAGATAAGATCCGGCAGGTTCCGATTATGTCATCTACTGCAGAACTGCTGCGAAACTATCTGGAGAAATATAAACCAATGACAGGTATCGCAAAGGGAGACCAACCACTATTTGTCAATCAGAAAAAGCAGTCTCTGAGTAGATGGGGTGTCACATATGTAATAAGTAAGTATGTTGAAAAGGCAAAAGAGGATTCTGGCTTTAACGTGGAATTCAATGTCACTCCTCATGTGTTCCGTCATAGCAAAGCAGTACACATGGTCAGGGCAGGGATCAATCTGATTTACATCCGTGATTTTCTCGGACATGTAGACTGCTGTACAACTGAGATCTATGCCAGAATTGATACAGAGACTAAAAGAAATGCAATTGAAAAGGCCTGTAAAGATATCTTTCCAGAGGAGAGAACTACAGATTGGACAGCCGATGAGGATTTGATGTCTTTTCTGGAAACTTTGGTGTAAAAGATAAAATGGTGAGTGTTTTGATAAAAAGTGGCGATTATATCGTACTTTTTGAAAAGACTCACCATTTAAAAACACTCTACATAATGACGGAGGCAGTGGGGTGTGACACCGGATAACCCGGCAGCCGCTGCAGAACGGC
>JBJELZ010000045.1:0-3466 GCA_051879415.1 Lachnospiraceae bacterium | reverse complement strand
ATTTTAGATATAAGGGACGAATGTGTGCTGGACTTTTGACCCCAGTATCGTGACAAAAGGAACGTCCCTGATTTCTAATTTCCCGGGAATTTTGGAATTCCGTCAAAGCCAACCTGGAGGTCTGCATCCGTAGGAATATAGTCTGTCATTTCTCCGTCATGGAATTTTTCGTAAGCTATCATGTCAAAATATCCGGTACCGGTTAATCCAAAGAGAATATTTTTCTCCTCACCGGTTTCTTTGCATTTAAGAGCTTCATCAATGGCAACACGGATTGCATGGGAGCTTTCCGGTGCAGGGAGGATACCTTCACATCTTGCAAAATATTCTGCTGCTTCAAATACGGAAGTCTGTTCTACAGCGGTTGCCTCCATATAACCATCATGGTAAAGCTGTGAAAGTGTCGAACTCATACCATGGAAACGAAGACCGCCGGCGTGGTTGGCAGAAGGAATAAATCCGCTGCCTAAGGTGTACATTTTTGCAAGAGGGCAAATCATTCCGGTGTCACAGAAGTCATAAGCAAATTTACCACGGGTAAAGCTTGGACAGGATGCCGGCTCTACGGCAATAAATTTATAATCATTTTCTCCACGTAATTTTTCTCCCATGAATGGAGCAATGAGTCCACCGAGGTTGGAACCGCCGCCGGCACAACCAATAATGATGTCCGGTGTAATGTTATACTTATCGAGTGCCGCTTTTGCCTCCAGACCAATGACAGATTGGTGGAGGAGCACCTGATTCAATACACTGCCTAGTACATAGCGATACCCTTCATTTTTCGTCGCAACTTCAACAGCTTCTGAAATTGCACAACCAAGAGAACCGGTGGTTCCCGGGTGGGCAGCTAAAATTTTGCGACCTACTTCTGTATCCATGGAAGGGGAAGGGGTCACATTTGCTCCATAGGTACGCATGACCTCTCTGCGGAATGGCTTTTGTTCATAGGAAACTTTTACCATAAATACTTTACAGTCCAGTCCAAAATAAGAACAGGCCATGGAAAGTGCGGTGCCCCACTGACCGGCACCGGTCTCAGTAGTAACGCCCTTGAGCCCCTGCTTCTTAGCATAATAAGCCTGTGCAATTGCAGAATTTAATTTATGGCTTCCGCTGGTATTGTTTCCTTCGAATTTATAGTAAATATGGGCCGGTGTCCCAAGTTTTTTTTCAAGACAGTAAGCTCTGACAAGAGGAGAAGGACGATACATTTTGTAAAAGGAACGAATTTCTTCCGGAATATCAATATAAGCAGTTGTCTCATCAAGCTCCTGCTCTACCAATTCTTTACAAAATATTGGGGAAAGTTCCTCGGCGGTTAAGGGTTTTAAGGTTCCCGGATTTAATAAGGGAGCCGGTTTAACTTTCATATCAGATCTAAGATTATACCAAGCCTTAGGTAGTTCCTCCTCTGTAAGATAAATTTTGTAAGGTATTTCCTGACTCATATTTTCCCTCCTGAATTTATTTTGACATTAGTCAAGTTTTTCTTATTATCGCACTGGAAAAACATTTTGTCTAATGATAATATACAAACATGTAATAAGTAAAACTTATTACCACACATTTCATGTTTTGCCGAAAAAGAAGAAAAACAATTTAGAAGAGGATACAATCTCATGAATTTAAATCAATTGGAATATTTTGTTTGTGCAGCGGAACATCTGAATTTTACAAAGGCTGCAAAAGAATGCTTTATTTCACAAACTGCGATGACGCAGCAAATCCAGGCTTTGGAAAAAACACTTGGTGTGAAATTATTTATTCGGGATAAACACCATACAGAACTTACACCGGCAGGAAGTGTTTACCTGAAGGAAGTCAAGGCAATTTTAAAACGAAGTGATGAGGCGATGCGTTTAGCCAGAACGGCCTCTATGGGGTTGGATGGCGAAATGACAATTGGTTTCATCAGTGGTTTTGGTCAAAGCGACTGCTATGAAATATTGAGAGGATTTCATGAAGCATACCCAAATATAAAATTGAAGTTTCTTCGAAGCACGATGAGCGGTCTGATGGAATATCTTCAAAAGAGAGAATGTGATGTTGCATTTACTGTGCAGCCTCATAAGAGAGATTATGAAAATATGAATCGTCTGTACTTTCAAAGTTATCCTCTTTTTGCTGTTATGAGTCAGAACAATCCATTGGCGGAGAAAAAGGAAATAGGGTGTAAAGAATTGGAAAAGGAATCCTTTATTATCATGCAGCCTGCCGGAAGATCAAGGGATGAAATGGAAGAAATGCTCTGGGTATACCAAAGCGGTGGATTTTTACCTCATGTAGTTGCGGTAGAAAAGGAGCCGGAAACCATTATGTTAATGGTATCTTTAGAAATGGGAGTAAGCTTATTGCCGGAATATATTGTTCGTCCTTATAGTAAAAAGGAGGAACTTGCCATGATTCCGGTAATGAAAACAGATGGAACAGCAGAGACTTTGAATTTTGAAATGGTATGGCCCTTGGCAAATGAAAATCCATCGGTTGAAAAGTTACTGAACTGGTGGAAGAAACAATAGAAAATATGAGACCGACATTTGGTCAAAAAAATTATGAAACGAAAAAGAATTAAGTTGTCTGAATTGTAAAAGTTTATTACAATAAAGATGATGTATTATTTTAATCAACAGAGGAGGGTTGTCCATGGGAAGATTAGATGGCAAGGTAGCGATTATTACAGGAGGTAACTCCGGTATCGGAGAATGTACTGCGGAAATGTTTGCAAAGGAGGGGGCCAAGGTTGTTATCTCAGCAAGACGCGTAGAGCAATTAGAGGCTGTTGCAGACAAAATCAGGGCAGCCGGTGGGGAAGTGCTGGTAGTTCCTTGTGACATTTCAAAGAAAGAGCAGTGTGCCGATGTTATCGTAAAAACGGTAGAAGCTTTTGGAAAATTAGACATTCTGGTAAATAATGCCGGAGTGGTTGATAGCGGAATTGAACCGATTGATAAGGTTACAGATGAGACAATTGATACCCTGATTGATATCAATGCAAAGGGAACTCTTTATATGGCTCGTGAAGCAGCCAAAGTTATGGTGGAAGCCAAGTCCGGGTCTATCGTCAATGTATCAAGCGTTGCAGGCTATACCGGTGGCGGCGGTGTTGCCTATGTGGCCAGTAAGGCAGCGGTTATAGGTATGACGAAGAATATTGCAATGCGTTGTGCCGGTGTAAATGTGCGTTGTAATGCGTTGTGTCCGGGAAGTGTAGTAACCCCCATGACCATGACGATGAAGCAGGAGAATCTGGATCCGAATATGATGGGAGCTATGGCAAAGCATGCAGACCTGTCCTTGCCTGTCAGCAAGCCGGTTGAGGTGGCGAACACCATACTGTTCCTTGCCAGTGATGAAGCTTCTGCAATCACAGGTCAGATTATCGTGGTTGATCATGGAGCAAATCTCTAATCATCGGGGACGTTCCTTTTGTCACAACAATGTCGTTAAGTTAAGCAAATCGCTT
>JBJELZ010000044.1:7563-16947 GCA_051879415.1 Lachnospiraceae bacterium | reverse complement strand
AGGCATCGGGAGCATCCCCGCTATAATAATTCTGAGGAAGGACAGCAACAAGAGGATCTTCATAGAGAGAAATCCATTCCAGTGATCCGATGTGAAGGTGGCTCATCAAACCAAAATCAGCAACGCTCTCAGAAACCCATCCGACAATATCGTCTGTTCCGCCCTCTAAAAGCTCAATCTCGACGCCCGGGTAGGACTTTTGAAAATTATGGATAAAAGCAGGAAGCCAGTTTCTGGAAATACTGGCAAATGTGGCAATTGTCAGATGACCTGTTTCCAGACCGTTTAATGAAGAAATGGTCTGTTCCAGTTGTTCGTTGATGGCAAGAAGCCTGCGGACAATCGGCAGAATGGTTTCGGCATTGGCTGTCAGGCGAATCCCCTGCTTCGTGCGGGAAAACAGTTCAAAGCCAAGCTCATTTTCCATGGATTTCAGAATATGACTGACACCGGGCTGCGTATATCCCATGTTGTCACCGCTTTTTGTGAAATTCTTTGTTTCTGCCACATCAGCAAAAAGTGCATATTTGTTAATTTCCATATTAAGTCACTTCCTTTCCTTTCAGATCATAAATAAAAACTGATAAAAAAAGAGAACATTCTGAAAACAGAATGCCCTCTTTGGCTTTAAACAGATTATAAGGGCTTCTGCCATAAAAAACAAGCATGGTATACCATGAAAGAATTGCATGATATCATTGGAAAACGTTATTGTCGGTAGATGGTATAAGAAAATGGAATGGAAAGTATAATGAACTGTTAGTTTACAAATGGAAAAACGTGTGTCTAAAATATGAGCATAATAAGTGCAGGATGAGAAAAGCAGACAAAGGCGTCAAGGCTTTGTTTTGCTTTTCTTTTTTGCACCAAAAATTATAAAGGAGGATAATGTTATGAAAAAGAAAATGATTTCAGTATTACTGGCAGCAGTAATGACGGGAGTTCTGGTGATTGGATGCGGAAGTAAGGATACGGCACCGGCATCAGAGCCGGCAGCTTCAGAGGAACCGGCAGCAGCAGAAGAGCCGGCAGCAGCAGAACCGGCAGCAGCAGAAGCATCCGCAGATGCAGACCAGCCGGACTGCTTTGGTGCTTTGGAAGGTGTGACCTTAGTAGTTGGTACTTCAGGAACATATGCTCCCTTTTCCTATTTTAATGAAGACGGAGTTACACTTCAGGGTTATGATGTAGATTTTCTGAAAGAACTGCAGGCTGTTCTGGGATTTGAAATTGCAGATGGTACAATTCAGGATATGGATTACAGCCCGTTGGGAACAGCACTTAGTCAGGGAACACTGGATATTGGTGCTGCAGCCCTTTGCGCAACAGATGAAAGAAAGCAGTCCATGAATTTTACAGATATTTATTATGATGCAGGAATTGTCGTATGTGTTGCTACGGACAATGAAACAATCACGAGCGTAGATGATCTGACAAGCGGAGAATATGTTGTAGCATTGCAAACCGGTACAATTGCATATGAATATGGTGTGTTGAATCTTCCTGAAGATTGTATCCAGTCCTATGATTCCCAGGCACTTGCTTACAAGGCTGTAGAGGATGGCATTGCTGATGCTACGATTTACGATCAGCCGGGTACAGCATATTCCATCAGTACAGGTGAGATCAACTTAAAGATTGTCGGTGATGAGTTCTATACAGGACAGGCACCATATGCATTGGCACTTTCCTTTAATATCTGTGAGGAATATCCGGATATTGTTGAAAACTTTAATGAAGCCATTGCTTACTTGCAGGAGACAGGCAAACTGGATGAGATTAAAGCAACCTGGTGTGAATAATTAAAGTTCATAAACTCAAAGAGGAAAGGAGTTTCCTTTCCTCTTTCTCTATATAAATAGGGAAACTCCCAAATAAAGAATAGGAGCTGACATATTATGACTGTTGAATTTATACAACAAATTACACCAATGCTATTACGTGGATTAGTAACCACCATGAAGATAGCAGTAATCGGAATTATACTTGGATTCCTGCTGGGTTCAGTCTGTGGGTATGCGTTGCAGTGCCAGAATAAGATAGCAAGGTGTATTGCCAATATTTATATCTGGATTATCCGTGGAACTCCATTGGTTGTTCAGGCGTTATATGTGTATTTTGCAATTCCGGCTTTGGTTACGCTGATTACAGGAAACCGTTTTACGATTGAAAGTACAACGGCAGGTATCATTTGTATCACACTGAATGCAGGGGCTTTTATTTCAGCAATTGTCAAAGGGGCACTGGAGAGTGTGGAGATCGGACAGAGGGAAGCCGGATGTGCACTGGGGCTGACAAAGGGACAGGTTTTATTCCATATTGTGATTCCTCCTGCCTTTCGCTCAATGATTCCCGGTTTGTTCAATCAGTTTATCATATCGGTAAAGGATACGGCATTACTGTCAATGATTTCGGTAAATGACATTACCCGTCAGACGCAGAATTATGTGTCGAGAACTTATAATACACTTCCGGCCTATACTGCATGTGCGCTGTTTTATCTGTTATTACTCTCCTTCCTGATGATTTTACAGAAGGTAGTAGAAAATAAAATTAACCAGTAGGAGGGATGCATATGAGTGAAACAATGATCAAGGTGAGTCATCTGGTAAAATCCTTTGGCGATCTGGAGGTCTTAAAAGATATTAATGTAGAGATCAAAAAGGGAGAAGTGGTCTGTATTATTGGTCCGTCCGGTTCCGGGAAAAGTACATTTTTACGGTGCATTAACCAGCTGGAAACACCTACCGGCGGGGAAATTTTGTACAGAGGAGAAAATCTGATGGACAAAAATGCAGATATACGAAAGTTCCGGGAGGAAGTAGGGATGGTGTTCCAGCGCTTTAACCTGTTTCCGTTAAAAAATGTCTTGAATAATGTTGCCATGGCACCGGTTCTGACAGGACATATGAATAAGAAAGAGGCCGAAGAGAAGGCAATGGAACTCTTAAGAAAGGTCGGGCTGGAGAATAAGGCAAAGACAAAACCGGATATGCTTTCCGGTGGTCAGCAGCAGAGAGTTGCCATAGCAAGAGCACTTGCCATGGAGCCGGAAGCACTGCTTTTTGATGAACCAACTTCTGCATTGGATCCGGAGCTGGTAGGTGAGGTTTTAAATGTTATGAAAGATCTGGCGACAGAGGGTATGACAATGGTGATTGTTACCCATGAAATGGCATTTGCAAGAGATGTCGCAGACCGTGTGATTTTTATGGCGGATGGTTATGTGGTGGAAGAAGGTAAGCCTGAAGACGTTTTCGGATCCCCTAAGGAGGAACGTACAAAGGCGTTTCTGTCACGTTTTTTAGCTTCTTAAGTTGTACTGCAAATAATCTTTTAGAAGAAAATGATGCCTATGGCAGAAGGAAGGTAGGAAAATGAAAAAATTTGTTGTGACTATCACAAGAGAATTTGGATCTCTGGGGCGCCCAATTGCAAGACGTTTATCAGAACTTTTACAGGTAGAATATTATGACAGGGATATTTTGGATGCGACAGCAAAGAAAATGAATCTTCCGGTATCAAGCTTAAGCAAGAGCGAAGAGAAGAAGTCGGGATTCTGGAGTATGTTATTTCCTCTGGGTATGGATACTCCGGAGCAGCAGAAAAAAATCTTTGATGTACAGGCACAGATTATTCATGAACTTGCAGCAAAGGAATCCTGCATCATAGTCGGACGCTGTGCTGATTATGTGCTGGAGGATGAACCCAATGCCATACATATCTATATTTATGCACCCTATGCAGACCGGCTGGCTAACTGCGTGGGAACACTTGGCATGGGAAAACAGGAAGCAAAAAAAATGATTGCTGATGTAGATAAAGCGAGATATGCATATCACAAGCATTTTGCCAAATTTGCACCGGGTGATCCGGATCATAAGCATATTATCATCAACAGTGCATTGCTGGAGGTGGAAGGTACCGCACAGGCACTGGCAAGTATCGTCCGGCAGAAATTTGCGGATGATGAGCCGGAAGACAAGACAACGGAATCCATAAAGCAGGAATAATCAGGTATAAGGCAGGGGTGAAACAGTATGGTGAAACCGAGGCTAAAGCAGTATGCTTATCATTTGAAAACAATTGATTCCCATACAGAGGGGGAGTCTACCAGAATCATTTATGAGGGATTTCCGGAACTCCCCGGAAAAACCATGATGGAAAAGAAGAAATATCTTATAGAACACTATGATTTTCTGCGGACAGCACTTATGTTAGAACCCAGAGGCCACCGTGATATGTTCGGTGTTGTCCTGACTCCTCCTGTCAGTCAGGAAGCCGATTACGGAGTCATTTTTCTGGACAGTGGCGGATGCCTGAATATGTGCGGACACGGAAGCATTGGTACTGCGTCTATGCTGGTGGAAACAGGGATGGTTACTGTAAAGGAGCCTTATACGGAGGTAGTATTGGATGCCCCCTCGGGTCTGATTCGCACAAAAGTGCATGTGGTAGATGGACATGCAGTGGAGGTCAATATTTTAAATGTCCCCTCCTTTTTGTACAAGCATGATTTAACCATAGAGACGGATAAATTTGGCAGGATTTCCTATGATATTTCTTTTGGAGGGTCTTTTTTTGCATTGGTGGATGCACAGAAGATCGGTCTGGACATTGAAATGGAAAATGTGGAAACTATTATCACACTGGGTATGGAACTGCTTGATAAAATTAATGCTACGGTGGATATCAGACATCCGTATCTGGACATTTGTACAGTGGATCTGGTAGAATTTTATGCGCCTACAGATACACCGGGAGCAGATATGAAAAACTGCGTTGTATTTGGTAATGCCCAGGCTGACAGATCTCCCTGCGGTACCGGAACAAGTGCTAAAATTGCTGCTTTACATGCAAAGGGGGAACTTCCGCTTCATCAGGAGTTTGTCTATGAAAGCATTACAGGATCTTTGTTTAAAGGCGAGATTGTACAGGAGATGGAATTTGAGGGTGGTGTCGCTGTTATTCCGCAGATTACCGGATCCGCATGGATCACCGGTCTGAATGAATGGATCATTGATGAGACAGACCCGCTGCAATATGGATTTTTACTGGGCATGAATCGAAAAAAGATCACAGAGAGCATCCGGGGAAAAATTGTGGAAGCTGCATGGGAGCTGTTTTGTATTCAGGGATATGAACAGACGGATGTGGAAGATGTTATTCTTCGTGCCGGTGTAACAAAGGAAGATTTCTATGCTTACTTTTCCCAAAAAGATGATCTGGAGCATACCCTGGGTGACTTCTTTGATTGTAAGTATGAGCAGTTAATGCTGTCCATGCCCCAGTCATTTTCTTATTATGATAAGCTTGTGTATTTGAATAAAGAACTGTTTACTTTGATTGAGGAGCAGGTGCCGATCAATCTGATCAGTCATATTTATGTTTCAGTTCCCGGAGAAAGACAGGAAATGCTTGACCACAAAAGACTTTATTATAAACTGATTCCGCAACTGATCCGACAGGGACAGGAAGCTGGGGAATTCAGAAAAGAAGAGTCGGCAGAGATCATGGCGGAAAATTATGCCACTATAGAACGTGGGTTGATTTATGACTGGTGTGTTAAAGGCGGAACCGTTAGTCTGAGTAGTATCGGTGCTGCTGTACTACCGGCATATCTGATGCAGCTTAAGGTTTAATTACATTTAATTGGAAGAAATTATGAAGAAACAAATTATTATTCTGGGAGTGCTGGGAGTATCTTTTTCTGCAATATTAGTACGATTTTCTGATGCGGATTCACTGGTACTTGCATTTTATCGGATGATTTTTTCAGCGCTGTTACTTTTTCCTTCGCTGCTGTTGAACCATAAAAAGCATTGGAAGGGAATTGGCCGTAAACAGCTTCTTCTTTGTATGCTCAGCGGTCTTTTTCTGGGAATCCATTTTACCTGCTACTTTGAATCCCTCCGGTGGACGAGTATTGCAGCATCTGTGGTACTGGTAAATACAGAGATTTTTTTCGTTACACTGGGTGAAATCTTTCTTTTGAAGGAGCATCCGGGTAAGTCCTGTATCATAAGTATGTGTATTACTTTTGCCGGAAGTGTGGTGATAGCAGTTGGTGATCTGGAGGGAGGATATCTCCTGGGAGATATTCTTGCCCTTTGTAGTGCAGGTGCTTCCTCTATTTATACGCTCTGCGGAAGGAAAGTCCGCAGTAGCATGAGTACCACAGCTTATACGGGAATCGTATATTTCACTGCAGGGATGGTGACCCTGTGTGGTAGTTTTATTTCGAAGCAATCTGTTCTGAATGTTCATTTCGAGGATTTCATGGTAGCCTTTCTGATGACTGTTTTTTGTACTCTTTTAGGACACAGTATTTTCAGCTGGGGATTAAAATATGAATCTGCATCTTTCATATCTACAGTAAAACTTCTGGAACCGGTATTCGCAACGCTTTTTGGAATGCTGATTTTTCAAGAGATTCCCTCTGCGTATTCCATATCAGGTGGACTGATTATCATCGCAGGGATCATTATGTGTATTTATAGCACTACTAAAAAAGGTGATCGTTGAGATAGTGCTTGTATTCTGTGATGCTTAAAATTATAATATTATCAGTTTATGAAATGTGATATCATATCAGCAAAAAGCAGGATAAGATAATGAAACCGAAGTCAGAGATGAGTCAGGAATTGTATGAAATTCTTCTGGATAAAGGGTATTCAGAGGAATTCAGTGATCTTATTACGAAAAATCTAAATACGGATTTTACAGCCGGAAGAATGATGGGATATCTGTCTCATTATACGAATCTGCCGGAGGCGGAAATTGTGGATGAAATGCTTGCCATCCTAAGTGACCGCAATCGCATCATGCAGAAAAAGAACATGGAAGCAACCAATGCCAGATGGAATGAAATGATGTGGGACGGAAATCTGTTTGCTGGCGATGATGAAGAATAGTTTACAAAAGTGAATAAAAAAATTTAAAAAAATTAGCACTCACCTCTTGACAGTGCTAACAATAAGAGGTATAACATAGTCAGAACAAAGGAAAGGAAACAAAACAAGAAATTCCTGAACGAATATTTTCGTGAGTTCCCCGAAACATCCTGGTTCCAAAAAACAAGGAAACAACAATTTATAGTAGAGAAAAGGAGTGATTTTTATGTTGAGACCTAGTATTTTTGGAGAGAGTTTGTTTGATGAGTTTTTTGATTTTCCTGAATTTCCGGATTTTTCTGAATTAGAAAAAATGGAAAACAAGATGAACAAGAAGCTGTATGGGCGTCATGCCAAGAACATGATGAAGGTGGATATTAAGGATCAGGATAATGCCTATGAGATGGACATCGACCTTCCGGGCTTCAAGAAAGAAGAAATATCTGCCGAACTGGAGAATGGTTATCTTACCATAACCGCTGCAAAGGGTCTGGATCAGGACGAACAAGAGAAAGATACCGGCAGATACATCCGCAGGGAAAGATATGCAGGTACCTGTCAGAGAAGCTTCTATGTTGGTGAAGGAGTGAAACAGGAGGATATCAAAGCCGGATTTAAGCATGGTGTATTGAAATTGCTGATCCCTAAGGAAGCTCCTAAACTGGAACAGAAGAATGATCGATATATTGCAATTGAAGGATAAGGACTTAAGACAGCCAGCCCGGTGTAAAAGCCGGACTGGTTTTTTTATTTGAGGAGAAAATCAACATAGTAATGTGGATTGTTTCCTATATTTATCTTGTTAACGTAGTACAAAGCTCATTTGTGAAAGTGAAAAAATATGTTATTCTTTTAGCAAAAAGTGAAATTAAGCACTTTTGAAAATGTTTTTACAGGAGGGGAAGAAATGAAAGCAGGAGAAATTATGAGAAAGACCATGAAGTTTGTGTGGTTGAAACTTGGCTTTGGTGTAGCCATGACTCTGATTGCAGCTTTGGGCATGGCAGTTTTTGGCCTGATTGGAGGTCTGTTTGGGGGTGGCGGAGTAGTGATCATGCTGTGTATATGGATGGTTATTTTTGCAGGGCTTTTGGGTCTGGCAAATAACTATGTGGGCTATATGATAAAAGCCGGACATGTGGCAGTGGTTGCTCATGCAGTTACTACCGGGGAGATTCCGGAGGATCAGTTTGCATTTGGTAAGCAGATGATAACGGAGCGATTTGCCACATCCAACGTTTACTTTGTGGTCGACAAGCTGGTAAGCGGAGCTGTTCG
Organism: Lachnospiraceae bacterium; assembly: GCA_051879415.1. Lineage (GTDB taxonomy): Bacteria > Bacillota > Clostridia > Lachnospirales > Lachnospiraceae > NK4A136. Next base: position 8,776 of record JBJELZ010000044.1, on the reverse strand, counting down.
TCAGCTGCAGAAGGTTGTTGGACAGGTGGGAGGATTGCTGGAGGCAATTCCCGGGATGGAGAAAATTACGAATCTTCTTCAGTCATTTATCCGTATTGCGTTGGGATATGTAGATGAATGTTGTCTTGGATATTGTTTTGTAAATAAGGAGAAGAGCGCATTTCAGGCATCCTGCGATGGTGTGGTTATCTATTTTCAGAATGCAAAGAAACTTTTAAAGGATGCAGCGATCATTACCCTCGTGGTTTCTCTGGTCACTTTTGTGGCATGGTTTGTGCCGTTTCTCATATTAGCACTGATTTTTAAAGCATTGGAATGGAATCTGATCATTGCGGCAATCATTGCATTATGTCTTGGTGTAACTATCAAGTCGGCTTTTGTTGATACTTTTGTTATGGTTAAGATGATGGTTACTTATATGGAAGTGGCACCCGGTACGGAAATCAGTTTTGATCTGTATAGCAAATTGTGTGGTCTGTCCTCTAAATTTAAGGAACTGTTCAATAAAGCTCAGGGTAGTGCAGCTACCATGTAAAGAAATCCATGGGAAAGAACGAAGTGACTGGCAGACTGCTTACAGAAATTTCTGCGTTAAGGTAAAATGCTCATCTTAGGCATTTGCGGATATTATTGGTAGTACAAAGAGGTGAAGTGTGTTTCCATGAATTTATTGCTTAGAATCGATAGCGGAAAACTGGTCAGGATAAAGCAGAGATATAAAAATTCCTGAATATTTGTAAAAATGAAGTTAAAATTTTGTTAACTTTTTTAGTGGAAATTTAAGAGAATTATGTTTAGAATAGTTCATGTCAACAAATGACAATGACTTAAAGTTACAGATACAATAAAGATAAAATGCAGAGAATGGGATACATTGCAGGAAAAGTTCCGGCACAGAGATGTCTTGGCAGGTGAGAAAGACAGTGGAGATTCATGCAACATCACCCGGGAGCATCCCGCTGAAAGTTAGATGGTAGGTGGGGACGGCAGCTCACCGTTAGCAGAGTAGCTATTGATGGATAGTGTTGAGTGGTCGCAATAAGTGCGGCAAACAGAGTGGTACCACGGAATGAAGATTTCGTCCCTGTAATCCTTATGGATTGCAGGGATTATTTTATTCCGCTTCAATGTTTTTTCGGAATAAAATATCGATCTCTTCACAATTAACTATATTAAAAAGAAAGAGGGGAATGAAAAGTGAGTGGTATTTTAA
>JBJELZ010000044.1:0-7463 GCA_051879415.1 Lachnospiraceae bacterium | reverse complement strand
CACAATTAACTATATTAAAAAGAAAGAGGGGAATGAAAAGTGAGTGGTATTTTAATGATGGCAATCGCCATAGTTGTCTTAGGGGGAGCTTATTTGCTTTACGGTCGTTACCTGGCAAATAAGTGGGGCATCGATAAAGATGCAAAGACGCCCGCCTATGAACTGGAGGACGGTGTCGACTATGTACCGGCCGATACCAATGTCGTATTCGGACATCAGTTTGCATCCATCGCAGGAGCAGGACCGATCAACGGACCGATCCAGGCCGCTATTTTCGGCTGGCTACCTGTTCTTTTGTGGATTCTGATCGGTGGTGTTTTCTTTGGTGCGGTACAGGATTTTGCGTCCATGTATGCTTCTGTGAAAAATAAAGGGCGTACAATCGGTTATATTATCGAGGAGTACATCGGTAAGCTTGGTAAAAAGCTGTTTCTGGCATTCTGCTGGCTGTTCTGTATTCTTGTTATTGCAGCATTCGCAGATGTAGTTGCAGGAACATTCAATGGTTTCAGCTTAAATGAGGCCGGTGAAGTCAGTGGTACGATTCAGGCCAATGGTGCTGTTGCAATGACTTCCATGCTGTTTATTCTGGAAGCTGTCGGACTTGGATTTTTACTGAAATATTGCAAGTTGAATAAATGGGTCAATACAGGCATCGCTGTTCTGATGCTGGTTGCTGCAGTAGCAATCGGATTGAACTGCCCGGTATTTTTGGCCAGAGGAACATGGCATATCATTATCTTCGCATATATTATGATTGCCTGTGTTGTTCCTGTTTGGGCATTGCTGCAGCCGAGAGATTATTTGAACAGTTATCTGTTGATTTTTATGATTGCAGCTGCAGTTATTGGTATTTTTATTGCAAATCCTGAATGTAACCTGAATGCATTTAATGGCTTTAATGTGGATGGACAGTATCTGTTCCCGATTCTGTTTGTAACGATTGCCTGTGGCGCTGTGTCCGGATTCCATTCACTGGTTTCCTCCGGTACTGCTTCCAAGCAGATTAAGAACGAGAAAAGTATGCTGCCTGTTTCCTTTGGTGCCATGCTGATGGAAAGTATGCTGGCTGTTATCGCTTTGATCGCAGTTGCTTCCTTTGCAGCAGGTGAAGCACAGGCGCAGGGACTTACAACACAGCCTCAGATTTTTGCCGGTGCAATTGCAAACTTCTTAACAGCAGCAGGTCTTCCGTATCAGCTTGTATTTACACTGATCAACCTTGCAGTTTCTGCATTTGCCCTGACATCACTTGATTCTGTAGCACGAATCGGAAGACTTTCCTTCCAGGAATTTTTCATGGATGAAGATACTGATCCTGAGAAAATGTCTCCGTTCATTAAACTTATGACCAATAAGTATTTTGCGACAATCATTACTTTGGTTCTTGCATATCTGCTTGCAAAGGTTGGCTATGCAGAGATCTGGCCTTTGTTTGGCTCTGCCAATCAGCTGCTTTCTGCTCTTGCATTGATTGCATGTTCAGTATTCTTAAAGAAAACCAACCGTCAGGGTGTTATGCTCTGGGTTCCGATGTTCTTCATGTTGGTTGTTACCTTTAGCGCATTGAGCATGACAATTGTAAAACTTTGTAAGGCATTTGCAGCAGGTGGTCTTACGGTGGGAACCACACTTCAGCTGATTTTCGCAGTATTGTTACTGCTTCTGGGAATCATCGTAGCCGCTGCAGGTATTAAAAAGCTGTTTGGACAGAAGAAGGAACAGCAGGCATAATTAAAAAACACTTGCAATTCAAAATAAATAATTGTATAGTATATTATACAGAAGACAAAGACGTCTGTTTTCAGATGAAAGAAGCAGGCGTCTTTTTCATTTATTGAGTCCTATATGAATCATTTGAGGAGCGATGCTGTGAGAACGGTTATTGGGTTGATTCCGTTATATGATGATGAAAAAGAAAGCTATTGGATGCTGCCCGGATATATGAAAGTGCTTGAGGAGTGTAAGGCACTTCCGATTATGCTTCCATTGACAACAGATCAGGAAGAACTAAAGGAAGCTTATTCATTATGTGATGGCCTTTTGCTAACAGGAGGACATGATGTCAGCCCATCTGTATATGGGAAAGAAGCATCCTTAAAATGTGGTATTCCATGTGAAGACAGAGATAGGATGGAAAGTATTCTTCTGGATATGGCTTTAAAAGATGATAAACCGGTGTTGGGTATCTGCCGGGGGATTCAATTTATGAATGCTCATTTGGGCGGTGATTTATATCAGGATTTGCCTACAGAGTATCCGTGCAAGGTGGAACACCATATGGCACCACCTTATGATGTACCGGCACACAAGGTTTGCATTATGAAAAATACACTTCTTTCAAAGATATTGGATGAAGACATCATAGAGGTAAACAGTTATCATCATCAGGCTGTAAAAAGTCCCGCAGAGAGTGTAGAGGTTATGGCTGTTTCGGAAGATGGACTGGTGGAAGCGATTTCTGTTAAAGGAAAGAAATTTGCCGTAGGAGTTCAGTGGCATCCGGAATTTTCCTATAATGTGAATGAAGACAGCATAAAACTGGTTCAGGCATTTGTAGATGCATGTAAAAATAGTTTATAAATCAAGTTGATTATCACAGCTTTTGCTGTTGATATAGAACGGCGGTTTTTAAATGATATTTACAATTGGATAATAAGTTTAAAATTGCCGAAAAACATAATTAAGGGAGGAACAAAATTATGAAAAAGAAATTAATGGCAGTACTTCTTGCATCCGTTATGGTATTAGGCCTTGTAGGATGTGGTGGTAAAGAAACAGCAAACGAGGGAGAAACATCAGGAAAGGTATGGATCATCGGTACTGATACAGCATTCAAGCCCTTCGAGTATACTGATGAAAATGGAGATTTCGTAGGTATTGATGTAGATATTCTTGCAGCGATTGCAGAAGATCAGGGATTTGAATATGAACTGCAGGTACTTGGCTGGGATGCTTCTATTGCAGCTTGTCAGGCAGGCCAGGCAGATGGTATGATCGCTGGTGCTTCTATTACAGAGGAACGTAAAGAATCAGGATGGATTTTCTCCGATGGATATTATGATGCAAATCAGTGTATGGCAGTAGCAGAATCATCTGATATTGATGGTTTTGATGATCTTTCCGGAGCAGCCGTTGCAGTTAAGACAGGTTCTATGAGTGCTACTTATGCAGAAAGTCTTGCAGGGGAATATGGATTTACCATCACATATTTTGAAGATTCACCTACGATGTATCAGGCTGTTGTAGGCGGTCAGGTTGCAGCAGTATTTGATGATACACCAATTATGGCAGCAAACATCAAAGATGGCGGTCTTGCAATGAAACTGGTTGATGGTACAGGAAACGAACCTGCACAGTACGGTTTTGCAATCTTCTCAGCTGACAATCAGGAACTTGTAGATATGTTCAATGCAGGTCTTGCAAACATCAAGGCAAACGGAACATATGATGAGATTTTAGCTAAGTATCTTGGTGAATAAATCGGAACGAATACGATATCAGGATAAGCCGGATGGCCGCCGGGCGGGGGGGATAATCTCCCGCTCTGGCGTCTTTCATTTTTAAGATAACTGTATTTTTCAATTGACTGTGATAAAGAACAGAAAGGAAAAGACATGGTAAAAATTATAACAGTTTATGGCGATATGCTTTTGGTTGCGATGGGAAGAACTTTGCTTTTAACACTGCTTAGTTTGTTCTTTGCCTGTATCATCGGTCTTATTTTTGGAATGCTTGGTGTTGTAAAAAATAGGGTATGTAATATTTTCTCACAGATTTTTGTAGATGTCATCAGAGGTGTGCCGATGATTGTTCTGGCATTTTTTGTATACTTTGGTGTGCCTTATTTCTTTAATACAATTATCGGTGGAATGAATGTTTCGCTGACTGCATTGCAGGCAGGTACCATCTGCCTTTCATTTAACTGTGGTGCATATATGGCTGAGATTATCAGGGCAGGTATCTTATCTGTGGATATTGGACAGATGGAAGCAGCCCGTTCCCTTGGCCTTACTTATGGAATGGCAATGAGGAAGGTCGTTCTGCCACAGGCAATCCGTACCATGATTCCAACATTTATTAATCAGTTCATTATTACTTTGAAGGATACCTCCATTCTTTCTGTCATTGGATTTCCGGAATTGGTTAATACCGCAAAAAATGTGCAGGCAAATACATGGATGTCATTCCAGACATGGGCAATTGTAGGACTTATGTATCTCATTGTGATTACAATCCTTTCAAGAAGTGCAAAGGTTGTGGAAAGGAGATTAAATGTTGGAAAATAGAAAAGTAAAAATACATGTTAAGAATCTGAAAAAGAGTTTTGGCAGCCTTGAGGTATTAAAGGACATTTCCACCGATATCTATGAGGGAGAAGTTGTTGTGGTAATTGGTCCCTCCGGCTCCGGCAAATCGACATTCTTAAGATGCTTAAACCATTTGGAAGAGGCTACCGATGGTTTGATTCTGGTGGATGATGTAGATATAACAAGTAAAAAAACCAATATCAATAAGGTTCGTGAAAATATCGGAATGGTTTTCCAGCATTTCAATCTTTTTAACAATATGAATATTATAGATAATCTGATGCTGGCACCAAATATGTTAAAAAAATGCTCCAAGGAAGAGGCAAAGGATCGGGCAACTACTATGTTGAAAAAAGTTGGTCTGCTTGAGAAAAAGGATAGCTATCCAAGTCAGTTGTCGGGCGGACAAAAACAGCGTATTGCAATAGCCAGGGCACTTTGCATGCAGCCGGATGTGATGCTTTTTGATGAGCCGACATCAGCTCTGGATCCGGAAATGGTCGGAGAAGTTCTTCAGGTTATGAAAGAACTGGCTAATGATGGTATGACAATGGTAATTGTCACCCATGAGATGGGATTCGCAAGGGAAGTTGCCGACAGGGTAATCTTTATGGACGGTGGATATATTGTGGAAGAAGGAACGCCTCAGGAAGTTTTGTTGAACCCCAAAGAATCGAGAACGATTAATTTCCTGAACAAAGTCTTATAGGAGCATATGTCTATGAAAAAAATAATTACAATCAGTAGAAAATTTGGAGCAGGCGGAGGACAGATTGGTAAAGCAGTTGCCAACAGACTTGGCTATTATTATCTGGATAAGGACATAATTATTCGTTCTGCCATGGAAGCTTCAGGTCTTACACCGGAAGATTTCAGAACTTATGATGAAAAAGTCCCCTTTGATTTTGGATTGGGGCAGAGTCTGTTTGACTTCTATAACAAACCCTTAAATGAGCGTCTTTTCGAAGCGCAGAAAGATGCCATTAAGAAAGTCGGCGAAAAAGGAAAGTGTGTTATTGTCGGACGTAATGCCAATGTAATATTAAAAGAGTATGATTATTCGCTGCATGTATTTATTACAGCATCCCAGTATTTCCGTCTGCAGAATCTTAAAAATCAGATGCCCGGATATTCGGAAAGTAAGATTCTGGAAGAAATGAAATCGGTTGATAAGGCAAGAAGAAAATATTGTACGTACTATACAAATACTGAATTTGGCAATGCAGATTACTATGATCTGACATTGAAAAGCTCCACACTGGGCATTGACACCTGCGTGGATATTATTTGCAGACTGGCAGAAGGATAAAACAATGATGCATTTAAAAAAGCAAAATATACCCGGGATTGGAATGCGCATTGTCAAGTCGGCGGTGGGTGTATTGATATGTTTTTTAATTGACATTCTGCGGGGAAATGCAGGAATTGTTTTTTATTCCCAGCTTGCCGTTCTCTGGTGTATGAGAGATTATGTCAGTGAGACACGTCGGTTTGCCATACAGAGGAGTATCGGAACGGTTATTGGTGCTTTATATGGTCTGGTGCTGTTGCTGCTTTATAAATTATTTCCTATAGAATCTTCTTTTTGGGGAATTATTTCTTATCGTCTGGTCGTTTCTGCCTTTATTATCATTGTTTTGTATACTACAGTTCTCGTTAGGCAGAAACAGGCATCTTATTTTTCATGTGTTGTATTTCTTAGCATTGTTGTTAATCATTTTCAGGATAGTGATCCATTTATATTTGTATGGAACCGATTTCTGGATACCATGATCGGAATATTGGTAGGAGTTTCTGTGAACTGTTTCCGGCTTCCGGGTAGGAAACATAATAATATTCTTTTTTTATCAGGTCTGGATGATACATTGCTGGCTTTGGATGGAAGCATGTCTGATTATAGTCGTGTAGAATTAAACAGGATGATTGACAGCGGAGCAAATTTTACAGTGTCAACCATGCGCACACCGGCATCCTTAATGGAGGCATTACGCGGTATTCATCTGCAATTGCCTGTGATTGCCATGGATGGTGCCGCATTATATAATATCCGGGAAAACAGGTATGATTATGTTTATGTAATCAGTGCGGGACACAGTGAAGCTATCCGGTCTTATTTTGATAAAAAGGAAATCCCTTATTTTGCTAATGTGATTGTGGATGATGTGCTCTTGATTTATTATCAGGATTCAGAATGGCAGGATTATAATGCTGTTGTAGAAAAAATGCGGAAATCTCCTTACCGGAACTATATTAAGAGACCTCTGCCGGAAGATGAAAATGTTGTTTATTTTATGGTAATTGATAAAACAGAACGTATCGAGAGGCTTTATGCAGATATGATACAGGAAGAATTCTGTAAGAATTTGAAGGTGATAACGCATCCGGCAACAGAATGTGAAGGCTGTTCTCTTTTGAAAATATACAATAAAAATGCGTCCAAAGAAAATATGATAGATTATCTGAAATCGCAGCTTGGAATAGAAAAAACCATTACCTTTGGAACAATTGAAGGAAAGTATACGCATCTGATTCGTCCCGGGGATTTTAACCGCGTGGTAAAGTGGATGAAGAAGGAGTATGAATAGAAAATCAAAAAACAGGACCGATGCAATATTGCACCAGCCCTGTTTTTAATTTTATGTATAATTATAATTTGCTGTGTGAATTACTGGATTACCAGCTCTGTCCATTTATCACTTGGAACAAGTGCGATATATGTCTTTCCAACATTGAGGTTGATCTGTTCTCCCGTTTCAGCATTCACAAAAACAGTAGGAGAAGTTTCGGAAATCTTTGACCAGAGGATTGGAATTGCTTTGCCTTCTGTCAGGTAATATCCCGGCTGATTTACAGCGATTGCATAGTAAGCCATGTATCCATGAGCATCATACTGTAAGAAGGAACAATCCTGTAAAATAACATTCTTGAAGGATGTTACAGCGTTATTATCCAATGGATCAATATGAGCGATTCCATATTCATAATAGTCGTAGGTCTTAGTTTCTGCATTGTAATATAAGGAAGATTTATTATGCGGGAAAGGCAGCAGTACAGTTGTTCCATTGATAGCACTGGTGTACTGTGAAAGATTTACGCCATTATAGTCGAACAGCATATGATCACCGGGATAATATTCATTGTATGTTGTATCAT
>JBJELZ010000043.1:0-3480 GCA_051879415.1 Lachnospiraceae bacterium | reverse complement strand
TGGATACTCTCACATTTTATTTTTTTAGCAACCAACTAAAACTTTACTCTATTGTAGATAATATTTGCAAGTTCCGGAAGCTGTATGCCGCTGGTGTAGGAAGTGATCCTGCGGTGGATATATGCATAGGGATAAGGGTGGAATTCTTCCGGACTTTGTTCCATCAGGATGATCAGATATACCGGTTTTAAGTCGCTGTAAGAAAAATCCTTTTTCCGCTCATTTCTGACACGGTTATACTGGCGCATGATCATATCGGATACATAGCAGCTGCTGCGCTGTCCGGGAAAGAGGTAACCGATTTTCTGCATTTCCACATCCACGATGGAGCCATCGGCAAGTTCTGCGATGATATCCATAATGACAAGACTGCCGTGCTCTGCAAGACGTTCTCCTTCATTGGGGAGAACCTGGCGGATGGTAACGGGCTGGCCAATGAGAGCTTCCAGCAGTGATTCTAACCGTTCCGGATGAGAGTCAGGATTGAAGATGTGCAGGAACGGCTGGTTGTATGTAATCCTTAAGCCCTCCTTTCCCTGCAGAAAAGCTAACAATTGTTCCTGAATGGAAGGCTTGAGTCTCTGAAAAGTCGGATAAGATTCCGGCATACTTTCAAGAAGTGCAATGGCCTCCTTTCTGGTGAGGGTCGCCCCGAAAATCTGCGAAAAAGATGGTTCAGCTGGGTTGATGTGTTTGTCCATAATAGACCTCCTTTGAAAGATAGATTTGAAAATAGAAATAAGTAATCCGGATATTTGGCGAACTGCCAAAGAGCCTGTGGTTTCAAGAATGAAACTACAAAGAACTTGCTATTAGGGTAACATTCGGTTAAGGCATTGTCAAGAAGCATTTAGAAGGAAAAGGATAGAACCATGAATATTAGACAAAAAGCATATGCCATCCTGGTCAACAGGCATCCGGGAATCGCATATCGATATCACAAAGTACATGATGGTTTCGCGGGAATGCAGAAATTCCTTTCGTGGCTGTATCTATTATGGCTTAATTTCGCCTACTATGTTCTTTTCTGCCGCTTTCTGGGGAACAAGCCGGCAATGGAAGATTATGAAGAAAAACGGCTGAATACAAAAATGAGTGAATCCCGGGCCTATCATGAAGCCAATCCGAATCTATCCATAGATGCTTATCTGGAGAAATTAAGGAACTATGATATCATTTCCTTTGATATCTTTGATACGCTGATTTTGCGCCCGCTGGCTCAGCCTGCAGATGTTTTTTATCTGATAGAGGAATGGCTTGGGATTATGGATTTTAAAAATATCCGCATCTGGGCAGAACAGGATGCTAGAATAAAGTGCTATGAAAAAAATGGACATACAGAAGTGACGCTGGATGAAATCTGGGACAACCTTAAGGAAGATGTAGGGAATATGGCCAACAATGGGATGTTCATAGAGGAGGCGATAGAACAGAAGCTTTGTTATGCCAATCCTTTTATGCTGGCACTATGGAATAAACTAAAAGAAATGGATAAGAAACTCATCATTGTTTCTGATATGTACCTTCCTGTCTCTTGTATCGTGCCAATTTTAGAAAATGCCGGATTTACAGGAGCACATAAAATATATATCTCCAACGAATATGGTAAGAGTAAGGCGGATGGGAAGCTGTACCGTCAGGTAATCAATGACTTGTATGGACCGGAGGCTGGCGGTGATCGTGTCGGAATTTTTTCCATGATACATATTGGGGATAATCCTCATAGCGATAAAATTATGGCACGAAAAAGTGGAATTCATGTGCTCCCCTATCCCAGTGTCAATTGTAATCTCTTGTTATACCGTTCCATGGATATGTCTTATCTGATTGGTAGTGCATACCGCGGGCTGGTCTGCAACCACCTCTACAATGGTCTGCATACCTACACTATGGAATATGAGTATGGCTACATTTATGGAGGCCTGTTTGTTCTGGGATATTGCTGTTTTATCCATGATTATTGTCAGACTCATGGAATCGATAAGGTGCTGTTCCTGTCAAGGGATGGTGATATTTTAAAGCAGGTGTATGATCTGCTCTATCCTGAAAGCTGCACGGAATATGTATATTGGTCCAGAAAGGCTGCAACGAAGCTGATGGCTGGGGAAGATAAGCATGATTATTTCAGACGCTTCATTTATCATAAGGTCAATCAGAATATAACAATCAGAGAGATTCTCCATTCCATGGAATTGGATTTCCTGCTGGAGGAACTGGATGACTGGCGCGAAATATGGAAGGATTGGTGCAGGCGGCAGAATGAGAACCGAAATCGTCCACATCAAAGGTATGATTTTGTGGATCTGCGGCCGGAGGATAAGCTTACCAGCCGCAACGATTATCTGCTCAGACGTTTTATAGAAGCCAAATGGGATAAGGTCATGGCAGTATACGGACCCCAGCAGACAGCGGCAGAAAAGTATTATCGTATGATTTTGTCAGACTGTACCAGTGCGGTAGCGGTTGATATCGGGTGGGCAGGAAGCGGCGCACTTTCTCTGGCACATCTTACAGAGGATGTGTGGAAGATACCCTGCCAAATCACTGGCATCATAGCCGGAACCAATACCATACATAACGCCGAACCGGATGCGTCAGAACCATTCCTGCAAAATGGGAAATTAGTGGCGTATCTGTATTCTCAACAACATAATCGCGACCTTTTAAAAAAGCATGATCCGGGAAAGAACTATAATGTATATTGGGAACTGCTTCTTTCGTCACCGACGCCCCAGTTTGTGGGATTTTATGAAGGTGATCAGACAGGAGGGAAAGACCCATCCTGTCCATGCACTTCCTATACATCTGTGGATTACATGCCGGAACCGGATATTACACTTGCCTTTGGGAAATATGATGATAATCAGGAGGGAATCAGAGAGATCCAGAGAGGAATTATGGATTTTGTAAAGCAGTATCAGGAACATTTTGCAGATTATCCCTATATGTTTCATATTGCCGGACGGGATGCTTATGCACCCATGCTTGTGGCTGGCAGTCATAAGGAGCGGTATCTGAAAGCAATAGAGAAGAAATTCAGCCTGGACATCGGGGTGAACTAGGGACGGGGCTTTTGTCACGAGGAGCGCCCATTGTCACGAGGAGCGCCCATTGTCACGAGGAGCGCCCTTTGTCACGAGGAGTGTCCCTTTGTCACAAGGACCGCCCATTGTCACAAGGACGTCCCTGTGGCAGACATCACCACAATAAAAAGGAATCACCACTTTACTAGCGATTCCTTTTGACTTGTACATTGAAATAAGATTTTACTGTCTGCGACAGAATTTAGCCCTGACGTTGGCGCAGCTGTTCCTCCAGTTCGGCAATACGCTGGTCTTTTTCAGCGATCTGCTTCTGGCTTTCAGCGATCTGCTTCGCGTTTTTAGCGATCTGCTTTTCGTTCGCAGCGATAATCTTTTCCTGTTCCTTAATTTTTCGGTTTTGTTCCTCGACCATATATTTTTCGGTGTTACGATCAAG
>JBJELZ010000042.1:0-16980 GCA_051879415.1 Lachnospiraceae bacterium | reverse complement strand
TGTTTCAAAATATAAATGAAAATGCAATAAATACAAAAAGTAAAAAGCCCCAAACCTGTCAAGGATTGAGGCTAATTGATCGCTTACTCTTCCACCGGATATACGGATGCCTGCTTCTTATCACGGCCTTTTCTCTCAAATCTCAAAACACCGTCTGTTAAAGCAAATAATGTATCGTCGCCTCCGCGTCCTACATTGACACCGGGATGAATCTTTGTTCCACGCTGTCTGTATAAAATGTTTCCGGCTTTTACGAACTGTCCGTCAGCTCTCTTTGCACCTAATCTTTTTGACTCGGAATCTCTACCATTCTTAGTAGAACCAACTCCCTTTTTATGAGCAAAAAACTGAAGGTTAAGTTTCATCATCGTTCTATACCTCCTTTAATGTCAGTGAAGCATACTTTTTCCCATATTCATCAATTACTCCCTGTACTCCAAGAAGCATTGCATCTATCAAAAGTTCTGCTTCCTTTGATGCGGCATCAGGAAAAATAACTTCTATCTTACCCTCTGTCTCATCCGTTGTTACTGATACCCTGCAATTTGTCAATGCATCGATGGAATTGACTGTATTAATCACCAGCATGGATAATGCTGCACATACAATATCTTTTCCATAATCATCAAAACCAGCATGACCATTGCATGTAAATCCAACATATTCTTTCTTTCTGTTCTTTTTTACAACTACAGAAACCATCGCACAATCCCTTGATTACGCATTGATTTTATCAATCTTAACCTGGGTGTATGCTTGTCTATGACCATTTTTCTTATGATAGCCGGATTTTCTCTTGTATTTATATACAATTACCTTCTTAGCTCTTCCCTGATCCATAACAGTTGCAGATACAGATGCCTTTGCAGCATCCTTTCCAACCTTTAAGGAACCATCAGAAACAGCAACTACCTGGTCAAATGTTACAGTATCACCTGCTTCAGCGGCAAGCTTCTCAACTCTGATGACATCACCTTCTGAAACTTTGTACTGTTTTCCACCTGTTGCAATAATTGCGTACATGGCTGAACCTCCTATTACCATTACTCGCTAGCTTCGGTGATCTGTTTTCACAAATACTTAAACCTCACTAAGCGGCATACTTATAAATAATAGCATGACAGTTATTTTATGTCAAGCATCTGCTTATGATATTTTGTATTATTTTACAGAAAATCCGGGGAATGCTGCTATGCAATCCCCGGTTACGTCAAACCTTCATTTGATTTTTCTTTTACAGATCACTCATCAGTTTATTCTTATAGGAACTGTATTCCTCATTGGTAATAATATCTGCCTGATTCATCTTCATCAGCATATTAACCTTCTTCTGGAATTCATCCATATCAGAATATGGTGCAAATACCTCTTTAATCAGTTCTGCTTTCTTGGCATCATAATCATCCTGTGTAATCAAGCCGCATGTTTTTGCAACCATGTAGTATTTCATGCGAAGAACAAAGTCATCAACAACATTGACATCCTTCAGTAATTCTACTTTCTTACCATGGAAATCAAGTTCTGTAATCCAGCCTTTATCTTTCAGCTTGATAACGCGCTCTGCTTTTGATTTAAAAGTAGCCTCATCATATACCTGCATAGCCATGATATCTGCTGTCAGCTTCTGCTGTTTTTCTTTAAACTCAGACTCAGATACACATCCTGCCTTTACCATTGCCGGCCATTTTGCAAGCTTCATATCCAAAGCATCAATACTATCAGATGCCTTAGGGCTTAAGAGTTCCTTTAATTCCTTCATATCACTTTCATATTCTGAAGCAGGAATCATCTCTGCATCACGTAAGATCGGCATTTTCTGCAATTTCAGACAGAACAGATCATTGGAATCCATCGGATTGTATGCTACAGATTCAAGGATCTTCTGCTTCTTGGAAACATATTCTGCCTCTGAAATCAACTCACTCATAAGAATAATTGGCAGTTTCACCATATTCTCTTTAAATACATTAAGATCTTTTACATCTGTTGCAAAACATTCATCAATAATCTGATTCTTGTTTGATTCAAACTCGCCATCAGAAAGCATTCCTGATTTCTTAAGAACAAATATCTTCTGAATCTTATCACAGAATGTTCCAAGTCCTTTTTCATCACAAATCAACTTCAGTTTCTTTTCTTTGTACTCATCATCAGAACACATTCCTGACTCATGCATAATATCCAGCTTTTTCAGTTTCTGCTCATAGGATTCCTGTTTTGCCTTAGGCGCAGGCGCTGCCGGTGCTGCAGGTGCTGGATTTGCCGGTGCTGCGGGTGCTGGATTTGCCGGTGCTGCGGGTGCTGGATTTGCCGGTGTAAACGGTGTTGTTGCAGGTGCTGAAGCCGGTGTCTTTCCAAGCATCGGATTTACTGCTGCAAATGCCGGTGCCTCTGCAGGTGCCGGTGCAGGTGCAGGTGCAGGTGCTGCAGGCTTGGGTGCCGGTGCAGGTGCGGGTGCTGCAGGCTTAGGTGCCGGTGCAGGTGCGGGTGCTGCAGGCTTGGGTGCCGGTGTCGGAGCAGGTGTCGGCTTAGGTGCTGCAGGCTTAGCGCCTCCCTTTGCATCTCCGGATAATCCTCCTGCTTCCTTTGCAACACGTGTTAATGTATCAATTGCACGATCAATATCTTTAATTCCCGGAAGAATTGTCTGCGTCTTCTTAGCTCCGTAAAGTGTCTGCAGCTTCGTTACAATAACCAAAGCATCTGTTCCCTGAAATTCACCCTTCTTAACCTCACGGACATCCTTTGCCGGATAATCATACTGTGATATGTACTCATTCTTTCCTTCTTCGTTACAAATAAATCCCTTACCGGTTACTTTTACGCCATCCGGTTTTGTGTCATCAATCTGCAAAAATAATTTTTCCTGATTTTTAGCAGAAAGAAAACTCTTAATACTATTTCCCCAGTTACATTGAAAAACTTCTACTCCCATGAAATGTTACCTCCATCTAATAATGACATTTATCTGTCCGCAAGGACAGATTGTCTGTCCCGAAAGGACAGATTGAATACCTCGTCAAGGCATATTATTATAATAGCAATAAAAAATCGTGATTTCAACCTCAGTTTTTGTATAAAATAACCTTTTTCCAAATTCAACTCATATAATTACAAAAAAAGCCAAAATGTCCTCTTTTTTATTTCCATTACATCAATATCGTTTTATTAAGTTCGTTCTTTATCTCATAGATATCCGGTCGTTTCTTCTCTCTTGTAATCTCTACTAAGCCCAGTTTTGTAATATCTACAACGATTCCCTGCGGAGAGCAGTTCCTTAACCTCGTTCGCAAATCATCAAGCAATATTGTTGCATTATTCTCACTTTTCATATTAATAAAATCTACCAAAATAATACCGCTTAAATTTCTTGCCTGAATCTGAAAGGCAATTTCCCTGGAAGCTTCCAGATTGATCTTTAAAAAAGTATCTTCACTGTTTCCTTTCAAGACACATTTCCCTGTATTAACATCAATCACAACCAATGCCTCTGTCGGGGCAATATACAAGCTTCCCCCGGAAGGCAGCCAGACCTTTTCTTCTGTAATTTCCTGTAATTTGCTTTTCAGATTATACAGGATCGATAACGGCAGTTCATCCTCCGGATATAATATAGCCTGCTGCTTCGCATCAAATCCATATTTTCCGCAAAGCTCCGTGATATTTTCAAAAACCTCCTTATCTTTGGTCACAATCTTGGTTTCTTTTCTAACCCTTCCTTCCGTAAACAACAGTTCCAATAAAGATCTGTTTCCGTATACTTTCCGCAGGGGATAGGTATAGGATGCTGACGCAGTAATCTGTTGCAGTATATTTGCATGTTCCCTTATTTCCTGCAATACAGGAGAAAAATCCTGACATTCTGCCGCAACAGTACGCAAAAGTACTCTACAGTCCGTTGCTGATTCAGGAATATCCTTTTCCATCAGCGAAATTAACCGTTCTTTATCCTGATGGGCAATTTTTTTTGAATAATGAACACCCGCCGATTCATTACTGACAACAGAATACTTTCCGGCAAGCTCCAGCTTCGTAGTTGCATAAGCCAGTTTCTTTTTATAAGCTTCCTTCTTAATCTGCACCAGCAGTTCATCACCGACATGAAGCCGGGGTGTTTTTTCTTTCTGCTGCTCCGCATTTCCCCGGGTTTTAGTTTTTAAGATTTCACCTGCCGGCAAAAAACAGTTGATCCCTTTTAAGACCTCAATATAATAAGCGTCAATATTCGCGGCATAATGACTGATTCTGCCCAGATAAATATCGCCAACCCGGACTGACTCCTTCTTTTCTTTCCATACCCCGGCAATTCTTCCGTTTTCTAAAAAGAAAGCGGTAATCCCGCTTTCCTCTGAAAAAATAATAATTCTGCCATCTTCTGAATACATTCTTCTATCCCCCGATAAAAATATTGACATCAGCTATTTCCTAACGGTTTTAAAGCATCATGCTCATCTTTTTCATAGATTTCCAGCCGGATGATCCGGTCTGTTGTTACCGGTTTAGATGTAATTTCTGACAGCTTCTCCAAAATTGCTGACGGCTTTATGTTTTTTTCACTGCCGGACTGCAGTTTCATAAAAAGCATATTGTCCTCACACAGCTTCAGCTCATAGATGCCGGAACGGATATCGGTCATTACAACACCGCCCTTGCCTTCCCTGCCAACAAGAATCTCCTGTCTGGCCAGAAGCTGTTCAATATCACATTCCGAAACACTTCCTAAGCTGATATGCACAAGATAATCAGCCGCGGCAACAGATGCCATGGCATTTTTAGTATTTTCCGGCAATACGGTTGCCCCGACGATCCGGATTCCTTCCGACATCACTTCATTCAGTCTCTGCACAATCTCTTCACAGCTTGTATAGGACAGCACATCAATATCCAGATAGTCTCCCTTCGTTTCCATCGACACGCCAAGAGGATAGGCAAATGACATAATCTGATGCGGATTAAATCCTTCACTGTAACGGATATCAATTCCGGCACGCATAACAGCCTTCTGAAAATACCGCAGCATATCCAGATGACCAATATACCGTACAGATCCGGTACGTTCAAATTTCAATCGAAGCGTTGCTGCCACTCCCATTCTCCTCCTACTAATTTTATATTACTTGCTTACGCAGATTCCGCATTGATAGGTTGCAGCACCACAGCCGCTGCACTGGCTCCGGCAGTTGGGTGTAACTGTTCCTTCTTTTGCCCTCTGCCACTCTCTCCAGAGATAACGCTTTGTCACACCGCAGTCAATAAAATCCCATGGAAGGATTTCCTTCTCATCACGTTCACGGAATACATAAAATGTCCAGTCCAGTCCTGCACGTTCAAAGGCTTCCATCCACTCCCCGTGACGATACTGTTCTGTCCATGCATCATACATACACCCATGCTGATATGCATCAAGAATGACTTTTCCGACTCTTCTGTCACCTCTTGCCAGAATTCCTTCCATCACGCTTGTCCCTGCTTCATGCCAGTGATAGGAAATACTCTTCTTATTCAGCTGGCTCATAATACTGTTTTTGGTCAGCATCGCCTTTCTGACAAATTCATCCATCTCATTCATCGGTGCCCATTGAAAAGCCGTAAACGGTTTGGGAATAAAAAAAGACGTACTTGCCGTAATCTGGATTCTTCCCTGACGTTTTTCCTTCGGAACGGTCTCAAAATAAAGTGCTGCAATTTCATTGCACAGGCTGGCAATTTCAACGATATCTTCATCCTGCTCCAATGGAAGCCCCAGCATAAAATAAAGCTTCACCTTATTCCAGCCGCCTTCAAATGCCATCTTGGCTCCATGAAGGATATCCTCCTTGCGCAGGCCCTTATTAATCACATCACGCATACGCTGGCTGCCTGCCTCCGGTGCAAAGGTCAGACTATTCTTCCGGACATCCTGCACTTTATTCATCACATCCAGTGAAAATGCATCTATTCTAAGAGACGGCAAAGAAATATTGATTTTCCTTGCATTGCATTCATCAATCAGATATTCCAAAAGTTCAGGTAGGCCCGTATAATCACTGGTACTTAATGAACTTAAGGAGATCTCTTCATAACCGGTATTTTTCATCAATTCACCGGCATATCTGATCAATGTCTCCACTTTTCTTTCACGGATTGGTTTATAAATCTGACCTGCCTGACAGAACCGGCAGCCTCTGATACATCCTCTCTGTACCTCCAGTACAATCCTATCCTGCGTTGCCCTGATAAACGGCACAACCGGTTTTGTGGGATAATATGCACTGTCAAGATCTGTCACGGTTTCCTTACGTACCGTCTGCGGAAGATCCTTATATTTTGCTTTTCTCTCTGCAATGGTTCCATCCTCATGATAAGATATGTCATACAGTCCGGGTGCATAAATTCCGTCCAGTTTTCCTGCCCGGTGCAAAAATTCCTCCCTGGAACAGCCTTCTTCCCTGCAGGCCAGATAAAGATCAAATAACTCACGATATCTGGTCTCCCCTTCGCCCACATAAATCAAATCAAAAAAATCCGCAATCGGTTCCGGATTATAGATGCAGGGTCCCCCGCCGATCACAACAGGATCCTCCCATGTTCTTTCTGCTGCAAGAAACGGAATTCCTGCAAGATCCAGTACCTGCAGCACATTGGTATAACACATTTCATACTGTAGTGTAAATCCCAGAAAATCAAATTGCTTTAATGGCTCCTGACTTTCCAGCGCAAAAAGCGGGATATGCTCTTCTCTTAAGACAGTATCCAGATCCACCCATGGTGAAAAAACACGTTCACACCATACATCCGGCATCTCATTGAACATGCCATAAAGGATCTGCAGGCCAAGATGTGACATACCGATCTCATATACATCAGGAAAACACATGGCAAAGCGGAGCTTTACCTGTGTTTTATCCTTCATTACACTATTCAGTTCCCCACCGATATATCTGGCAGGTTTTTCTATTTTCATTAAAATATCATGGCTTAAAGCCAGTGTTCTTTCCTTCATGAACCATTTTCCATTTCCAGCCGGTCCTCTGCCCGACCGGCACATCAATTAAATTCCTATTTTGCAGACAGATTTATCTGCGTGCCAGTTCTCTGGTAATTTCCTCCCAGGAAACATCCTTCTCTGCCATCAGCACCATCATATGATACAGAAAATCGGAAATCTCATATTTGATTTCTTCTTTATCCGGATTTTTAGCTGCAATGACAATTTCTGTTGCCTCTTCTCCAAGTTTTTTCAGAATCTTATCAATTCCTTTGTCAAACAGATAGTTGGTATAAGATCCCTCCTTCGGATGTACCTTTCTGTCAAGAATCACCTGATAAACATCTTCAAACACCTTCAGCGGATCGGTATCAATACAATCTCTCTTAACGATCTCCTGGAAGAAGCAGCTGTGATTCCCTGTATGGCATGCGGCTCCAATCTGGGAAACCTTCGCCAGGATAGTATCCTTATCACAGTCCGCCGTCAGGGATTTTACAAACTGGAAATGTCCGCTGGTTTCACCTTTCACCCACTGTGCTTTACGGCTTCTGCTATAATAATTCATCCGTCCGGTTTTGATGGTTGTCTCGAATGCAAGCTGGTTCATATATGCTACCATCAGAACCTCTTTTGTCTTATAATCCTGAACCACTACCGGAACAAGTCCGTCTGAATTTTTCACAAGTTCTTCCCAGGTAATCTTTGCATCAAATCCGTTGGTTTGAATGCCCTGTTCTGAGCAGAATGCCTTCATGGCATTAATATCTCTTGCATTATGATTTACCACATCACCATAGATACCGTCCACTTCCTCCTTTGACAGAATTGTAGCAATTGCATCAGGCATGGCATCTGCCATCGGAAGGATCAGCGGCAGCTCTGTAGCAGCCATACATTCTTTTGCCTGACTGGCATCCATCAGCACCAGCTCTGAAACATATTCCTTTAAAATCTGACGGGGACGCTCGATCTGTTCTGCACAGTCAATGCAGGCAAAAATCTTTTCCCGTCCAAATCGTTTGGAAACTTCTTCCGTCAGATCTATATTACTGTCCTTTGCATAATTCAATCCTGCCTTCTGGCAGCCTGCATACAACAGTTTTTTAACATCTTCAAAACGCCTTACATTACCGGCTGCAAGAACGGGAATCTCCACTGCTTCAATAATACGTTTGATGGTACTGATCGCCTGATCATGCTCCTCATCACCTTTTGACATATCAAAAATAATAAGCTCATCCGCATTATTATTGGAATAATCCAGTGCCAGCTTCTCCGGCTCCTCCGAAATTACCGTCTTATCCAGAAGTCCCCTGACAGCCTTTCCAAGATATAAATAGATTGATGCCACAAATTTTTTCTGATTCATTTTAATAACCATGCCTTTCCAGTACCTGCATACTTCTTTTTAAAGTTTTCCTTTTGTGCTTAAAACATCTGTGACTCTAGGATCCATTACCGTTGCCATATCCAGTGCCTTACCAAATGCCTTGAAGCATGCCTCTATAATATGATGTGAATTGTCACCTGAAATCTTTTTGATATGCAGGTTCATTCCTGCGGAATAAGATACCGCATAGAAAAATTCCTTTAACAGTTCTGTCTCAAAATAACCACAGCGCTCTGCCGGAATATCACAGTCAAACTGAAAATACGGCCTTCCGCAAAAATCAATGGAGCATAAAACCAGTGCATCATCCATGGGAAGAATAAAATATCCGTATCTGCCCATTCCCTTTTTATCTCCTGCAGCCTTTGCAATTGCGGTTCCAAGAACAATTCCTGCATCCTCCACCGTATGATGCCCATCCACTGCAAGATCACCGTTTACCGTCATATCCAGATCAAAAAAGCCATGCTTTGCAAATCCGGTCAGCATATGATCAAAGAATCCAATGCCTGTTTTGATTGATGATTTTCCGCTCCCATCCAGATTCAGTGTAAGCTTTATATCTGTTTCCTTTGTCTTACGTTCCACTTTGGCTGTTCTCATTTTATTCTCCATTCCTCCTATGAAAATCTGTCCTTCCATTATTCCGGGAATCTCACTGCAATGGAATTGGCATGTGCAGTAAGACCTTCCTGCTTTGCAAAATAAATGATATCCTCGTGTACTTCCTTCAGTGCATCATAGGAATATGAAATAATGCTGCTCTTCTTCACAAAATCATCCACATTCAGCGGAGAGAAAAATTTGGCCGTTCCATTGGTAGGAAGAATATGATTCGGTCCTGCGAAATAATCTCCAAGCGGCTCAGAGGAATATTCTCCCAAAAAGATTGCACCTGCATTTTTTATCTTTGTCATGGTTTCATATGGATTCTTCGTCAGAATCTCAAGATGCTCAGAGGCAATCTCATTGGCTGCATCAATTGCATCCGCCATTGTTTCTGCCACAAAAATCATGCCAAAATTATCTAAAGATTTTCTGATAATTTCTTTTCGCTCCAGCTGTTCTGTCATACGCTCTACTTCTGCAGACACCTTCTCTGCCAGTTCTTTGGAAGTTGTAATCATAATTGAAGAAGCCATTTCATCATGCTCTGCCTGTGATAAAAGATCGGCTGCCACATAAGAAGGATTGGCTGTTTCATCCGCCAGCACCAGTATTTCACTGGGACCTGCGATGGAATCAATGCTGACCTGTCCATAAACGGCTTTCTTGGCAAGTGCCACAAATATATTGCCGGGGCCACAGATTTTGTCTGCCTTGGGAATGCTCTCTGTTCCATAAGCAAGTGCAGCAATCGCCTGGGCACCTCCCACCTTATATACCTCATCTACACCGGCAACCTTCGCTGCTGCAAGGGTTCCAGGATTTACCCTGCCGTCTCTTCCCGGCGGCGTCACCATCACAATACGCTCCACGCCGGCAACCTTTGCCGGAATGATATTCATCAATACAGAGGAAGGATATGCAGCCTTTCCTCCAGGCACATAAACACCTACCGTCTGAAGCGGCGTAAATTTCTGCCCCAGCAATGTACCATTTTCCTGGGTATCAATCCAGCTGAGACGTTTCTGTTTTTCATGGAATACACGGATATTTTCAGCTGCTCGTTCCAACACACCGATAAATTCCTGTGGAACTTCCTTTACCGCCTCTTCCATCTCTGCTTCTGTAACTCTTACAGTATCAGCCGAAAGTGCAACATGGTCAAATTTCTGCGTATAATCAAACAAGGCAGCATCCTTACGCTGTTTCACATCCTCTAAAATGTCCCTGACAGTTTTTTCATATTCCTCAAAATGATTGGTGCTTCGTTTCTGTAATGTTTCCTTCAGTGCAGCTTTATTTTCCTGATTCAGACATTCTATCCGCATATCTTACTTACTCCTTATCTATCTGCTTATATTATGTATTTCCCCTATTTTACAAGTTCTTTCAGGGCTCCGATAATCTTTCTGATCCGCTCATTTTCCATCCGCATACTAACCTGATTAACAATCATTCTGGCAGACAGCGGGCAGATCTCCTCCAATACTTCCAGCCCATTTTCACGTAGTGTAGATCCTGTTTCAACAATATCCACGATGACATCGGACAATCCGACGATTGGTCCTAACTCCACGGAACCATTTAGTTTGATAATGTCAACCGTCTGGAATTTTCTATTATAAAAATAGTCCTTTGCAATTCTCGGATATTTACTGGCAACACGAATCATCTCATGATGCTCCAAAAGCTCTCTTGCACTTGCAGGTCCGCAGACACACATTCTGCATTTTCCAAAGCCAAGATCAAGCACTTCAAATGCCCTCCTGCCTTCCTCCATAATGGTATCTTTACCGACCACTCCGATATCGGCAGCTCCATATTCCACATAGGTCGGCACATCCGGCCCTTTCGCCAGGAAAAACTTTAACTTCTGTTCCTCGTTGACAAAGATCAGTTTTCTTGTATCCTTATCATGCATTTCCTCACAGGAAATCCCGATCTGTTCCAATAGCTTCAATGTCTTATCTGCAAGTCTTCCCTTTGTTAACGCAAAGGTAAGATAACGTTCCTGATTCATTTTCTGTATCACCATATCCTTCCGTCTGATCTTTTTTGCCTATCTTATATAAAAATTAACTTCTTTTACAGAATGTTTTGCCGCATACATCTGATAATCTTCCTGTGTCCTGCCTTCCTGATATGGAATTGCCACTGCAGGAAGTCCCTTTTTCCGACGGTCTGCAATCTCTTTCATGGCATCTTTCTGATGTTCCCCGTCATATACAAACCATGCTGTATTCTCCTTGATGTCCGGAGCAATTTTCTGTGCATTTAATGCACTCATAATATCATCCAGCAGGAATACGCAGCCAATCGCCGGTGCCTCCTTGCCAAACTGTGTCAAGAGGGCATCATAGCGGCCACCTTTCACAATGGCATCTCCTACGCCATAGGTATAAGCTTTTACGATAATGCCTGTATAATAATGGAATTTACTTAACATACCAAGATCAAAGGAAATATACTTTTCCAGACCATACTGCGTTGCAACTGCCTCATAAACCTGCTCCAGCCGTTCTATCGCTCGGAGGGAACGCTGATTCCTGATCTTCTTCTTCAATGCACGCAATTCCTCAATAGAGCTGATCTCCGATACCTCAAGCAGCATTCCGATCAGTTCCTGCGGCATCTGGTTGGTTATCAGAAGTTCCTCTGCTCCAAAATAATTTTTGGCTGAAATATAGCTTCTGAGTTCTTCCAGGGTTTCTTCAGACAATGAAGCCTCGTCACAGATTCCCTTAAAATAATTCATCTCACCGATACTGACCTGAAACTCCTCCAGTCCGCATGCCTTCAGTCCGTCAATCACCATACAGATCATCTCTGCATCTGCATCAACAGAATTGTCACCAATCAGCTCTGCTCCCACCTGGGTCGTCTCTTTTAATTTCCCCTGCAGTTCAGACACATTGGTGTACACATTTCCCTCATAGCAAAGACGGATCGGTGCTGCATCATCCATAAAATACTTTGCCGCACATCTTGCAATGGAAGGGGTAAAGTCCGGTCTTAACACCAGCGTATTTCCTTCCTTGTCAAAAAACTTGTACAGCTCCCTGGAAGGTGTTGTACCTACTTCCCTGCTGAAAATATCAAAAAATTCAAATGTTGGTGTCTGGATATCCTCATAACCGTACAATAAAAGCTTTTTGTGAAGGCTGTCCTTTACAAAAAGTTTTTTGGCAAGCTCTGCTCCATAAATATCCCTTACACCCTCCGGCGTATGTATCATTCTGTTGGTCATGATCTGTTTTCGTCTCCTGTCAAAAAGTCATATATGTATCTAGTATAACACATCTGAAAATAAAAGAAAATCCCCTGTAGGTTTACATATAATACTTCTTTCTGAAATTCCATTCCGGTCATTCTCCAGTTTAGGAAATACAAGCTTATAAGCATGCAGCAGCTGCGTCTTTTTAGCCTTTTCTCCAAAAAAATGATAGGGATGTCCCCCATATTTCAGATCTCCTGCCAGAGGATGCCCAATCGAGGCCAGATGTGCCCTGATCTGATGCGTTTTTCCGGTAACCAATTCCACTTCAAGAAGGGTATAACCGTCTTTCTGTCCTAACGGACGGTAATTGGTCACTATTTTTTCCGGTTCATTGCCTGCATCCTGATAAATCCTCACCTTGTTCGTTGCAGCATCTTTATGTAAAAAACCATCCAGCCTTGCCGGCCGGTCTATGCTTCCCTCAACCACAGCTACGTAAAATTTTCTCAATCGATGCTCCCTGATCAGTTCTGTCATAAGTCTGCTTCCCGCATAGGTCTTTGCACCGATTACAATGCCACTGGTATTGCGGTCCAGTCGATTGCAGACAGACGGATGATAATGAGACAATTCCGGCGTCTGTCCATCGGCAAAAAGATATCCGGTAATCCATTCATTTAATGAAATACTTCCCGGCTGGTCCTGCTGGCTTAAAATACCTGCCGGCTTATTTAAAAAGATCAGATCCTCTGTTTCATAGAGCACCTGGATGCCTTTTAACTCACGGTATGCTTTCCGGTATAATGCAAAAGCTGCCTCCTGGACTTCCTGCTCCTTTTTTAGTCCACGCATCTTATTCCAGGTATCCTCCGAAAAAAATACTCTGATTGCATCTCCCGGCTGCAGTATCTCCCGCCCCTCAGCCTTACTGCCGTTTAAAACAATATTCTTTTTTCGCAGCATTTTATATAAAAATCCCGTTTCTGCCGCTTTGAAATATTTTTTCAGGAATTTGTCGAGACGCTGCCCGGCATCCTTCTGCGTTATCTTAATCTCCTGCATAAATGATCGAAATCCTCTATTCTACAATGCCAGATTCAGCATTAAATGAAGTACTGCCTGATCTGTCCCTTCCTCTTCCGGTGCCTGTCCGGCAAGTTCCCCCATACGGGCTATGTATTTTTCCTGGTTATCAAAGATCTTTACGGAAATATTCCGGTATCCGTTCTGTCTTAACATAACAGAAATATGATTTTCCGCTCCTTTATAATCAAATGCCTCCCATTCTGCCACCCCGATCAGGGTCTTATTCCGGCAGCACATGGAATAAATCGGATAATTCCTTTCCTGGCTTGTCATATACAGATCATATACGACTAAAACCGCCTGTTCCTCCTGCAGCTTTTCTACTTCCTGAAACAACGTTTCCGGACAGGAATACCTAGATGCACGGATAAACATAATAAAGCTGATCAGTTCTTTGGCAGCCGGCAGCATGCCAAATACTGCAACAAAAGTTAATAAATTATTTTTAGTACCGGCAATGTGTATCCCCAGTAACAGCACCCCGAATGCTGCTGCAAAAAATACAGCTGTTTTCACAAACTCCCACTTTGTCTGCCATTTTAAATATCCATAATTTCCTTTGGCAATACGTTTCATAAGTCTCCTCTCCTTCCGCTCTTACTAATAAAACAGTCTCAGGATTCCATCCGGCAGCAGTTTTGATGCCAGATAAAGTAATTGCATCGGCAGGCCATAAATAGAAACCGCTTTCCCCTGATCCGCATCCAGCATTGCCTTTTGCACGACTGCCTGGGGTCGTGCCATAAATTTTTTCTTGTATGGCTTCATCTTCTGATATTTCTCTGCCCGCTTGAAAAATGGTGTATCAATACATCCCGGACAGACTGCCGTAACAGTAATCTCCCGTGGCTTTAATTCCTTACGTAGTGCCCTGGATAAGCTTAATACATAACTTTTGCTTGCTGCATAAACCGCAAAATCCGACTGCGGCATAAACGCTGCCGCAGAAGCAACATTGATTATTTTACTCTTATGCGGCATATATGGAATACAGATACTGATCAGGGCAGTCAGTGCTTCACAATTCAATCTGACCATACCATCCAGTTCCTGCCTGGAAATACGTTTAAACTCACCCATCATTCCATATCCTGCACTGTTTATCAGCAGGTAGATCTCCGGTTCTGCCTGTGCCAATATTTTCTCTATTCTTTCAAGCTCCTGTTCTTTTGAAAGATCAGCCAGAATCAACCTGCAGGGAATGCCGCTAAGCTTCGTGACCTTCTTAGCAACTGCTTTAAGACGTCTGTCACTGCGTCCTACCAGCCACAACTGATCAATATGTCTCCGGTAAACTGCTGTATATAAAGCAAACCAGCTTCCAATTCCGGAGGATGCTCCCGTAATTAATGCAATACGCATACCTTTACGCTCCTTATTTTACTAATCTTCCTGCAAATCTGCAATTTCCTCTGCGGTCAGACACCTGTAATCTCCCGGCTTCAGCTCCGGATCCAATGTCAGATTTTTCATGGAGACACGTTTTAAATATAAAACTTGATTATTCAATGCCTGAAACATCCGCTTAATCTGGTGAAATCTTCCTTCATGCAATGTTACAAACACCTTTCTGCCATCCTCTGCCATCTCCAGTACAGCCGGAAGAGTCAGTTTCTCATCTCCGATATCAATTCCTTCCCGGAATCTGACAACATCCTGCTCAGAGATCTCCTTCTCCAGTTCCACATAATACCTCTTGTCCACATGTTTTGACGGAGATAACAGCCGGTGGGATAAGGCTCCGTCATTGGTCAGTAATAACAACCCTTCTGTATCTTTATCCAGTCTTCCCACTGGAAAAAGATCTTTCGCATAGTTTTCACCAATATAAGAAAGCACTGATTTCTCCCCCGGTTCATGGGAAGAGGAAACACAGCCCGCAGGCTTATTCAGCATGATGTAATGAAATTTTTCATAAAAAACAGGCTTTCCATCCACTGCAACCACCGCCTGCTCCTCATCCAGCTTGGCTTCCGGATTCTTTGTACAGACTCCGTCTACCATAATCCTTCCGGCACGAATCAGTTTCTTAACCTCCTGTCTTGTTCCAAAACCATTATTTGCAAGAAATCGGTCCAACCGCATCATAAATCTTTTCCCTTATCTCATATATTTTATCCAGAAGCTCTTTACGGATACCTGCCATGACTGCATTTTACCCATTTATCAGGAAATTATCAAAAAATACAATCATTTTACTTTTTTGCATTCTGATCCTTGCGATCATGCTTCTTTACCCGCAGACTGCACTCCCGCTTGTCCGGGACAGTATTTTAATCTGGTATCAGAGTCTTTTACCTACATTATTCCCAGCAATGATCTTATCTAATATCATTCTTTATATTTTTCTAAGCAGAAAATCAAGGCATTATGATTATCTTGTACTGGTGCTTGGCTTTCTCTGCGGGTTTCCGATTGGGGCATATCTTTGCTCCAAGCTGGTAAAAGAAAATGCATTACAGCTGGAGAAAGGCCAGTATCTTTTAGGATTTTGCAATAATTTAAGCCCTGTCTATCTCGTCAGTGTCTACTGCTGTTTGTTTCCTGCCTTACACCCGCTTCTTGTACTTCTTTTGTTTTATGGATGTCCTCTATGCTACGGAGGCATACGCAGACTGTTATCTGCCAGGCACCCAGCCGGTGATTTTATCCCTTCCGGTCAGATAATCACACAAAATCAGACAGCCGCTCTGCCCGGACGCAGTCTTCCTGAAATGATTGATTACGCAATCTCAGATGCCATCTCCTCCATTGTACGGCTGGCAGGCTATGTTATCTTTTTCCGTCTGTTCCTTCTTCCGTTAAGGCTCTTTGACTTACCTTCTGAAGCGGGGCTGTTCTTTGGCAGTCTGATTGAAATTACTTCCGGTATTTTTTCGTATAGCCAGCAGGCCAGTCTCCCTGGCGCATATACGATTCTTCTCCAGACCCTGCCGCTTATGACCTTTGGCGGAATCTGCTGTATCGGTCAGACGCTCTGTATGATCAAAGGTTCCGGACTATCAATATTGACCTATCTGTATGATAAACTTCTGCAAAGCGGGATGCTGGCAGGTACCTTATTGCTTCTTTCTCATCTGCTGACAAAAACTGTTTAAAAACAAAAACCGGCTTTAAAAAACCAGAAACCGGTTTTCACCGGTTTCTGTGTCATTGCTATTCTAATTTAGAATCGGGATTTCCCAGAAGATCCATCTCCGGCCCCTTATTCACCGGCGGCATCAGTTCATCAAGATTGGACTGGACTTCATCTGCCACCTTATTCAGGGAATCAATCAGCTTATTTGTATTTTTGGTTGTTGTATCAAGGCACTGGCTGATAATCAGATGCATATTTCCCAGCATATCTGCAAGATACTGCTGTGCTGCCTCCTTATAGGCATTGGCCTCCATCTGTGCCTTATCAATGATTTCCTGTCCCTGTGCAACAGCTGTGCCGACAATCTCATCCGCATAACTGTTTGCTCTGGAAACAATCTCATTATCACTAACCAATTGATTGGTTTTTTCCTGTGTTCTCTTCAGCATATCCTGTGCACGCATCTCAGCATCACGTTCAATCTCTTCCTTATTGCTGATGACCTTACGATAACGTTCTACTTCTTCCGGAACTGTCTTTCTTAATTTTCTAAGAAGATCCTCCATCTCCTCACGCTGCACAACAATCTTACTGGGAGACAGCTTTAATGGTTTACAATTATCAATATAAAC
>JBJELZ010000041.1:0-17110 GCA_051879415.1 Lachnospiraceae bacterium | reverse complement strand
GCTGTGAAGATGAGACTCTATAAATCGTGGAAGCCTTTGCTGAACACGATTTATGTTTTTTGAGGCTCATCGTAACGTTTAGCGCATAGGAATGAAACCGACTTATTTTGTGCATTCTGCTAAATTATAAATTGTAAACGGGCTTTTGACACTAACATCTTGTCACGGGGAGTGTCCCTCTGTCACACTTCTTGCAATGATCCCTTTTGGGATACCGGTCAGACGGTTTAGCTGTCGTATGGAAATGCCTTTTTCGTGTAAACGAAGGAGGCATTTTTTCCTATCTGATAATGAAAGGGATTGAAAGTCAGTAACGGATGAACAGCCTGTTTCATTTAGAATTATTTCTTTTGCTACGTCATCGGGAAGTCTCTTTTTGATCTTATGAATGTCCAGGCATTCAGCTTCAGTTATTTCCCTGTGGAAAGAAATGAAATTTTCCTTCCCGCCTATAAGCTCAAGGATGTAATCGGCATTAATAAAAGAAGGAGTGTCATTGATGTAGCCCTGCATGCTGCTCCAGGGATAGGATGCGCCGGGAAATTCTTCTAATCCTGCCTTGTAAGGATTTTGGTGGATATAGCGAACCACAGTTAAGAGATAACGCAGATCCTCAACCGGTTCACTGTAATATCTGCCCTGCTGCAGGAAACCGGTGCGGTCATATTTCATATTATACCACATGGCATAACGGGTGTTTATACGACGGAATATTGTTTCCAATGAAATATCCGGTGAATAGATTAGTAAATGGACATGATTTGACATCAGACAGTAAGCATAAAGCTCAAAGCAGCACTCCTCTTTGTAAAACTCCAGAATCTCCAGATATTTTTTATGGTCACTGCTTTCTTCAAAAATTTGCTACCTGTCAGCACCGCGGATGACAACGTGATAAACATGGGATGCGGATTTAATACGTGCTTTTCTTGACAAGATAGAACCTCCTAAAGAATTGATTAAATTGAGAATGAGATGGAATATCTCAAATAGAAACAGAACATTCAACTGGATATAAAATATTCTTAATAGAAGTATACTGTTTTATTATACAGATTTTGGAACAAAAGTAAAGGGTAATTGTTGAGTTTTGGGGTGTTATGTGATAGTATTACAAAATGTGGTGTTTGTTGTAAATAGAGATCATGAAACAACGGATACAAAAATAAAAATGTGACAGAGGGACACTCCTTGTGACAAAAGGAACGTCCCCAAAGGAGAAAGATATGAAATTAGGAATCGTGGGACTTCCCAATGTGGGAAAGTCAACATTGTTTAACTCATTGACCAAAGCCGGAGCGCAGGCGGCCAATTTCCCGTTCTGTACCATTGATCCCAATGTGGGAATCGTGCCGGTTCCGGATGAGAGAATTGAAAAGCTGGGGGAACTTTATCATACGAAAAAGGTTACCCATGCGGCGATTGAATTTGTGGATATTGCAGGCCTTGTGAAAGGAGCTTCCAAGGGGGAAGGGCTGGGAAATCAGTTCCTTGCCAATATCAGGGAGGTAGATGCCATTGTTCATGTGGTAAGATGTTTTGAGGATTCCAATGTCATCCATGTGGAAGGCTCTGTAGATCCGGCAAGAGATATTGAAACGATTAATATGGAACTTATTTTTTCTGATCTTGAAATCCTGGAAAGAAGGATTTCCAAGGTGGCAAAGCAGGCAAAGATGGACAAGACGTTGGGAAAAGAGCTTGCTATGCTGGAGGAACTGAAAGCACATCTTGATGAAGGAAAGGTGGCAAGAACCTTTGAAGTTCCGGAAGACGAAGATTTAATCCAGGCATTTAATGGTTACAACCTCTTAACAGCAAAGAAGACCATCTATGCGGCAAATGTTTCTGAAGAGGATCTGGCAGATGACGGAGCATCCAACCGGTATGTGGCATCGGTACGGGAACTGGCAAAAGAAGAAGGAAATGGCGTATTTGTTATTTCTGCCAAGCTGGAGGAAGAATTATCCGAGCTTTCTGAGGAAGAAAAGAAAGAATTTCTGGCAGATCTTGGAGTAGAATCCTCCGGTCTGGATAAACTGATAGCAGCGAGCTATGAATTGCTTGGTCTGATCAGCTTCTTAACGGCAGGAGAAGATGAATGCCGTGCATGGACCATTAAGCGGGGAACCAAGGCGCCTCAGGCAGCCGGCAAGATTCATACGGATTTTGAGAGAGGCTTTATCAAAGCGGAAGTTGTCAATTATAAAGACCTTTTGGAACTGGGCTCTCTTACAGCAGCAAAGGAAAAGGGCATCGTAGGCCTGGAAGGAAAGGACTACGTGGTAAAGGACGGAGATGTGATTCTGTTCCGCTTTAACGTATAAATTATATTTAAGGAAAAGAGGCGAATAAATATGCCGGATTGGATGGGAGATGGCTCCATAGCTTTTCCGAATCTTGGAATCTATCTGGAAAATGTACCGAAGAATTTTACGGTGTTTGGGTTTACCATTGCATTGTATGGGGTGATCATAGGAATCGGCATGTTTGTAGCGGTGTCACTGGTGGTTTATATGGCGCAGAAGGCGGGCTATAAGCAGGATGATTTTTATGATCTGGCGTTAACCCTGATTATATGTGGGATCATTGGAGCACGACTTTATTATGTGATATTTTCCTGGGAGGATTATAAAGATAATCTGCTCAGCATTCTTAATATCAGACAGGGCGGACTTGCCATTTACGGAGGCGTCATTGCCGGATTCATTGCTCTTTGCGTATTTTGTAAGATAAAGAAGATGAAGATTCTTGCTGTTGCGGATCTTGCAATTCTGGGGGTGCTGACAGGACAGATCTTTGGACGCTGGGGGAATTTTACCAACAGAGAGTGCTTCGGAGGCTATACAGACGGTTTGTTCGCGATGCGGCTGCCGCTGGCTGCAGTCCGTTCTTCGGATCTTACCCCGGATATTCTGGAGCATATAGCGGAAGGAACAAATTATATCCAGGTGCATCCTACTTATTTATATGAAAGTATGGCAAATCTGGTTCTGTTGATTTTGATTCTGCTTTTCTGGAAGAAAAAGAAATTTGACGGGGAGATGATGCTTTGCTATTTTGGCGGATATGGCATCATACGGTTTTTTGTGGAGGGACTGCGGACGGATTCTCTGCTGCTTCCTGCCACCAATATTGCTGTATCACAGCTTCTGGGCATCCTGCTTTTTGTGGTTTCTTTGGCATTGTGGGTAGTGATGCGGGTAAAACAATATCAAAAAGAACAGACTATATCTGGTGATTAAAAACAGGACACCACAAGATATTGATTAGTGCATAAAAAATACGCTGAAAAGCGTATTTTTTTTGTGCAAAAAATGAAAAAGGGGTTGAAATTTCATAAAATAGTCGGTAAAATGGTTTGTAGTTGCATAGAAGTGGTTTATGAGTGGTAAATGGTGGTTTCTCATCAGAACCAAAATTCCGGCAGGAAATACGGAGGCAGAATGTTTCAGGGGGAATTCAATCATACAATTGATCCCAAAGGCAGAGTAATCATCCCGGCTCAGTTAAGAAGTGAGTTAGAGGGTGGTTTTGTTGTGACAAAAGGACTGGACGGCTGCCTGTGGCTGGTTGACAGTGCTTCCTGGAAGAAGATTCAGCAGGAGATTCAGGGAATGCCATTTGCACTGAAAGAAGCCCGTATGCTTTCCCGATTTATGATTGCCGGGGCAACGGACGGAGATATTGATAAGCAGGGACGTGTTTTTATTCCTCCCAATCTGCGGGAATATGCAGGCCTTGAAAAGAACGTAGTATTATCCGGCGTAGGAAGCCGTTTGGAGATCTGGGACAAGTCCAGATATGACCAGATTACGGATATTGAGGATATGTCGGCGATTGCTGAAAAACTGGTTAATTTCGGCGTCAGTCTTTAATGGAGGGTTTTAAGTGGAGTTTGCACATCAGCCGGTTCTGTTAACAGAAACAATAGAAGGTTTACAGGTCAGACCGGATGGAATATATCTGGATGGCACACTTGGAGGCGGAGGACATTCTTCCGTGATTGCAGCCGGGTTGTCAGAACAGGGACATCTTTACGGAATTGATCAGGACGGCGATGCACTGAAGGCAGCTTCGGAAAGATTAAAAGAATATAAGGACCGTGTAACACTGATCCGCTGTAATTACAGAGAGGCGGTGGACAGGCTGAAAGAGCTTGGGATTACAGGAGCTGACGGAATCCTTCTGGATCTGGGAGTATCCTCCTACCAGCTGGACAATGGTGACAGAGGATTTTCCTATCGAACGGATGCACCGCTTGATATGCGGATGGATACCAGACAGGCACTGACTGCAGAGGAAATTGTCAATACCTATGATGAAATGGATCTGTACCGGGTGATCAGGGATTACGGAGAAGAAAAATTTGCAAAAAATATTGCAAAACATATTGTGACAGCACGTCAGAAGAAAAGGATAGAGACTACTTTTGAACTGAATGAAATAATAAAAGCCGCCATTCCGGCAAAAATGCGGGCAGACGGCGGACATCCGTCAAAACGGACATTTCAGGCAATACGCGTGGAATGTAACAGGGAACTCGAAGTATTAACAGATTCCCTGGAAAAGATGATCGATTTTTTGAATCCGGGCGGAAGAATAGCAGTAATTACATTTCAGTCCCTGGAGGACAGGATCGTAAAAAATACATTCAGAATGGCAGAACATCCCTGTACATGTCCACCGGAACTTCCGGTATGTGTATGCGGTAAAAAACCATATGGAAAATGTATCGGGCGAAAACCGATTACAGCATCAGAAGAGGAACTGGAAAATAATAGGAGATCGAAACCTGCAAAATTACGGATTCTGGAAAAGATTTAAGCAGGTAAAAAGTAATAGAACGGAGGCACAGGATGGCATCAAACAATAACACATATGTATATGGAAATGCAGCAAGGAAGCTGCCAAAAGAAACAGAAAGAGAACTTCGGGTCAGATCAAGATCTGTAAGAGAGCAGGCAAGACAGGAACGGATTGCATATTACAAACTGTTATCCAATGCAGTATTAATTGTATCAACAGTAGTTGCATTATGCTTCGTCATCTTTTATTATATAAATGTACAGGCAGAGGTAACTGCACTGATGAACCAGAAGGCTTCCTTGCAGAGCCAGTATGAGGCACTCCGTCTGGACAATGATCTGTATGAGGACCGTATTGCAAGTTCCGTTAATCTTCAGGAGATTGAACGTATTGCAGTGGAAGAGCTTGGCATGAAGCTGGCAGGGGAAGGGCAGATCATTACATATTCCGGAGATATTGAGGATTATGTAAAACAAAATATGGACATGCCTGATTAGAAATGGAGTAATATCTGTGAAAGATAAAAGAAATGAGAATAAAAGCGGATCGAATCGCAAGAAAAATGCGGCAAAGCTTGTTAAGGTCAGTAATCCAAATGTGCTTCAGGATTACATGAAAGGGAAGCTGGCGGTATTTGAAATTGCACTGCTGATCTGCTTTTTTGTATTAATTGCAAGAGTAGTCATGCTTGGAGCAGATAATGAGGAAGAATATAAAAGACTTGTTATGCGGCATCTGCAGACCAAATATGACAGCAGAACGATCCCTTACCGCAGAGGTTCCATTGTTGACCGGAATGGGACAACGCTTGCTGTCAGTGATGTCAAGTATAATGTGATTCTGGATACCAATATGCTTGCTAAGAAGCCGGAAGAGATTGAGCCTACGCTGGTTGCACTGCAGATGTGCTTTGATGTTAATATTTCCGATATCAGAGCATATATGGCGTCTAATCCGCAGTCACAGTATTATATACTTCAAAAAGAAGTGGATTATTCCGTGATGGAGTCCTATCTTGAAATGCAGGCGGCAGAGGACAGCGGAATTTCCCAAAAGGGTGTCTGGTTTGAAACAGTTTATGTCAGAAATTACCCGTATGATACCCTTGCCTGCGATGTCATCGGATTTACAACGACACAGGGTGGTCAGTACGGACTAGAGGAGTATTACAACGATGTGCTCTGTGGCAGAAACGGCAGGGAATATGGATATCTTTCAGATGAAAATATGCTGGAGAGGACGATTATACCTGCACAGGATGGGAATACTCTGGTTACGACGATTGATGCACATATTCAGAATATTGTAGAAGAAAATATCAAGGCATACAACGAAGAATATGCCAATGACTATCGTGAAGGAGAACTGGGATCGGATAATACAGGTGTTATCATCATGGATGTGGATAGCGGAGAGGTTCTTGCAATGGCAAGCTATCCGAATTTTCATCTGAATGACCCGACCAATGTGGACCTGAATCTTTCCCCGGTTTATTCCACAGAAACGCTTTCTGCCATGACAGAGGAAGAGAAGGAAGCAGCTGTAAAAGGTCTGTGGCGTAATTTCTGTATTTCGGAATCCTATGAGCCGGGAAGTGTATGCAAGACATTTACCATTGCTGCAGCCCTGGATGCAGGAGTCATCCATGATGGAGACACCTATTATTGTGGTGGTTATGTGCAGTTTGGCGAAGGCTCGCATACAACAACCATCCGCTGCCACAACCGTTACGGAGAAGGAACGCTTACTCTGAAACAGGCACTGGAGGTGTCCTGTAATGTCAGTCTGATTCAGATCGGACAAAAACTGGGTGCATCTGAATATCTGGAATATTTTAAGAATTTTAACTTTGGTTTGAAGACGAATATTGATCTTGCAGGAGAAATGAGGACAGCATCCCTGGTATTTACCGAAGATACGATGGGGGTTACCGAGCTTGCAACCTCTACTTTCGGACAGGGCTACAACGTAACCATGATTGAGACGATTTCTGCATTCTGCAGTCTGGTGAATGGTGGTTACTATTACCGTCCCCATGTAGTAAAACAGATTGTGGATGCGGATGGAGCTGTAGTTGATAATATTGAACCGGTTATGTTAAGACAGGTTGTGTCGGAAAGTGTTTCCGATCTTATGATTGATTATTGCATCGGTGTTGTGGAGGAAGGAACAGGAACCTATGCAAGACCGGCTGGTTACCGGATTGGCGGAAAAACAGGAACCGCGGAAACTTCCGGTGATGGTAAGCAGAATTATGTTGTATCCTTTATGGGATTTGCACCTGCGGATGATCCGCAGATTGCAATTTATGTTGTCATTGACAGACCTAACGCAGCATCCCAGGATCAGGCAACCAGGCGTGCATGTATCCTGTGCCGTTCCATTCTGACAGATGTTCTTCCATATATGCATATTTTTATGACGGAGGAGCTGAGTGAGGAAGAAGCGCAGGAACTGGAGGAGCGGGGAAATCGCCTTTCCAGCCTTTCATCCAATCAGATTGATTCTGTATCGGACAATTCGGTTTCTGAAAACGGGGTATCGGATCAGCCGGAGGGCAGTTCATCGGCGTCCGATAATACTCCCGACGTCAATGTTGTAATTGATCCTTCTACCGGATATGCAATCGATCCGTTGAATGGAGAATATCTTGATCCTGAGACAGGCGAGCCGATTAATCCGGATTCCAGCATTATGCAGAATGGTGCAGGAGAATCCATAGGATTTACAGAACGGGAAGAACCGGAAGAATAGAATAAGTCACGGCTTTGGATAATAGATTTATATCAATAGTATATTTGCGAGCTGTGATATGTCAAAACCAAATGGAAAGACGCAGGCTAATGAAAGAGTCCGTATCTATCACCGGAAGAAGCTGATGGTCTACTGGATTGCTATATTTTTTGCATCCCTGGTTCTGATTGTCCGACTGGGTTATTTGATGATTGTTGCGGCAGATGATTATGGCAGCCGTGCCATTGATGTACAGGAGCGGGAACGGAATATTAAAGCAGCAAGAGGAAGAATTCTGGACATCAACGGAACCGTGCTGGCGGATAATACAACAGTATGTACTGTCTCGGTGATTCACAGCCAGATTGAGGAGCCGGAGGCAGTTATTTCTATGCTATGCGAAGAATTATCCCTTTCTGAGGAATATGTCCGCGCAAGAGTGGAAAAATATACATCAATCGAACGAATCCGAAGCAATGTGGACAAGGAAACCGGAGACAGAATCAGAAGCTATGGTTATGCAGGGGTAAAGGTGGATGAGGATTATAAAAGA
Source organism: Lachnospiraceae bacterium (assembly GCA_051879415.1). GTDB lineage: Bacteria > Bacillota > Clostridia > Lachnospirales > Lachnospiraceae > NK4A136. The sequence continues at coordinate 9,015 of JBJELZ010000041.1, read as the reverse complement.
TTTTATCCTTATGGCAATCTGGCATCCAAGGTTCTGGGATTTACCGGTGGGGATAACCAGGGAATTATCGGACTGGAAGTTATCTATGAAGAATATCTTGCAGGAACGGAAGGTCAGATCCTGACGGTAACAGATGCAAGGGGCATTGAGCTTCCCAGCGAGGGAGAACGACGAAGAGAACCGATTCCCGGAGATGATCTTGTAATCAGTATGGATTATAATATCCAGATGTATGCCCAGCAGCTTGCGGAACAGACGATGCTTGCAAAAGAAGCAGAAAGCGTTTCGATCATTGTGATGCGCCCGGATACCGGGGAGATTCTTGCAATGACCAATGTTCCGGAATTTGACTTAAACCGTCCGTTTGAACTGAATCAGACAGGAAGCTTATTGGAAATCAGCGTTTCGGATAACGGGATGACATCGGAGGAACGGCAGGAGGCACTGAACCGGATGTGGCGAAACGGCTGTATCAATGATACTTATGAGCCGGGATCTACGTTTAAGATCATTACAGCAACTGCTGCATTGGAGGCGGGGATCGTAACGCTGGAGGAAACATTTCACTGCCCCGGATTTACTGTGGTGGATGACCGGCGGATACGCTGCCATAAGACGCAGGGACATGGCTCGGAAACTTTTCTGCAAGGCTTTATGAATTCCTGTAACCCGGTTTTTGTGAATATTGGATTGCGTCTTGGGGTGGAGCGTTTTTATGATTATTTTGGACAGTTTGGACTGCTTAGTAAAACAGGCATAGATCTGCCGGGAGAGGCGGCTACCATTATGCACAGGGAAGAGGACATCGGACCGGTGGAGCTGGCAACGATTTCTTTCGGACAGTCATTCCAGATTACGCCGATTCAGCTGGTAACGACTGTTTCGGAGATTATTAATGGCGGAAGAAGAGTAACACCGCATTTTGGAGTGTGCACACAGGATGCACAGGGCAATATCAATCATATTTTTGAATATCCTGTAACAGAGAATGTTGTCAGCAGTGAGACTTCGGAAACCATGCGGTACATGCTGGAGCAGGTGGTCAGCAATGGCGGAGGAAGAAATGGACAGGTGGCAGGATTTCTGGTGGGAGGTAAGACGGCGACCAGCCAGACGCTCCCGAGAAGTAATGGCGTATATATTGCCTCCTTTATCGGGTTTGCACCGGCAGATGACCCTAAAGTGCTCGCACTGGCAATTATCAATCATCCGCAGGGAACCTATTACGGTGGACAGATTGCAGCACCGGTAGTCAGACAGTTATTTGAAAATATACTTCCCTATCTTGAGATTGAGCCGTATAATAATGGGGAATAGGCGACTATGAAAGGAGCAGATAAGTAATATGAATCTGAACTATGATATGATCATTCCGGTTTTAATGTCTTTTGGAATCAGTGTCCTGATGGGTCCCTTTGTGATTCCGTTTTTAAGGAGATTAAAGATCGGGCAGACAGTCCGGGATGATGGGCCCCAGACACATCTGGCAAAGAACGGAACGCCGACCATGGGAGGTGTGATGATCCTTACTGCGATTGTGGTAACATCTCTGTTTTATATTAAGGATTATCCTGATATTATACCGATTCTGTTCCTGACACTTGGATTTGGTCTGATTGGCTTTCTGGATGATTATATCAAAGTGGTTTTGAAACGTTCCATGGGTCTTAGGGCATGGCAGAAGATGGCATTACAGCTGCTCATGACGGGTGTTTTTGCCTATTATGTGGTGAATGTGCTGCATTGGGATCTTTCCATGAAGATTCCCTTTATGGACAATAAATACATTGATTTTGGCATCTGGAATATTCCGCTTATGTTTTTTGTGATTATCGGAACAGATACGGGAACGAATTTTACAGATGGTCTGGATGGACTGGCAAGCAGTGTAACCGTTATGATTGCAACATTCTTTACGGTGGTAGCCATAGGAACCAATAGTGGAATTGAGCCGATTACCTGTGCGGCAGTTGGAGCACTTCTGGGATTTTTATTATTCAATTTTTATCCGGCAAGCGTATTTATGGGTGATACGGGGGCACTTGCCCTGGGTGGTTTTGTTGCAGCTACTGCCTACAAGCTGCAGATGCCGTTGTTCCTCATTATTGTCGGACTGGTTTATGTTGTTGAGGTATTGTCTGTAATTATCCAGGTCACATATTTTAAACTTACCCATGGAAAACGGTTTTTCAAAATGGCTCCGATTCATCATCATTTTGAAAAATGTGGATGGAAGGAAACGAAGGTGGTTGCAGTATTTACCATTGTAACTGCAATTTTGTGTCTGATTGCATTGATGGGAGTGTAGTTTCGCAGATGGCCGGTTATCATCTGGGATAGAAAGGAGTATGCCTATTTTTCCGGATTTGAAGCAAAAACAGGTGGTTGTCATGGGAGCAGGGAAGAGCGGTATTGCTGCTGTCAGTATGTTGAAGCAGCTTGGAGCCCATCCGGTCCTGTTTGATGAAAATATAAAGATTGAAAAGGAACAAATTGAAATAAACCTTCCGGAAGAGGAGTTTGGATTTTATGCCGGAGAACTGCCGGAGGAAATTCTGGCAAAGACTGATCTGCTGGTAATGAGTCCCGGAGTTCCGTCAGATACTTCGTTTGTAGATAAGTTCCGTAAGGCAGGTATTCCGGTCTGGGGAGAAATCGAACTGGCATATCAGTATGCAAAGGGTGATGTCATTGCAATTACGGGTACCAATGGAAAGACAACAACGACATCACTGGTTGGTAAGATATTAAAAGATTATTTTGAACATGTATTTGTTGTGGGAAATATCGGCTATCCTTATACAGCTTCTGCGCTTGAGACAAAAGAGGGAGATGTTACGGTTGCGGAAATTTCCAGTTTCCAGCTTGAGACGATACAGGAATTTCATCCGAAAATTTCTGTGATCCTGAATATTACGCCGGATCATCTGGACCGGCATCATACGATGGAAAATTATGCGGCATGTAAGGAAGCGGTTGCAAAAAATCAGACAAAGGATGATCTGTGTGTCCTGAATTATGAGGATACTTATACAAGAAAATTTGCGGAGGATTGCCCTGCAGAAGTGTTGTTTTTTTCGTCGGCGACAAGGCTGGAACGGGGGATTTATCTGGATGGAGAGGGAATTTTCTATGCAGACGGCAAGACAGTAAGGCATCTAATGGATCTCCATGAAACATCATTGTTAGGAATACATAATGCAGAAAATATCATGGCTGCCATAGCGGTAACACTGGCATATGGTGTTCCTGAACAGTCCATTTTACAGAGCGTGAGAGAATTTCAGGCTGTGGAGCACAGGATTGAATATGTTGCCACGATTCGAGGGGTAGCTTATTATAATGATTCCAAAGGCACGAATCCGGATGCTGCTATCCGGGCAATCCGGGCAATGACACGAAAGACAGTACTGATCGGTGGAGGTTATGATAAAGAAAATACCTTTGACCAGTGGATTGAAAGTTTTGATGGAAAAGTAACGTGGCTCATTCTGTTAGGACAGACGAAGGAAAAAATTGCTGCGTGTGCCAGAGCACATGGATTTGAGAATATTATCATGACAAATTCTTTGGAGGAGGCGGTTGCACAGGCTGCCGGAAAGGCAAAAGAAGGGGAAGCGGTACTGCTTTCACCTGCATGTGCCAGCTGGGGAATGTTTCCTGATTATGAAGTACGTGGACGCAGATTTAAGGAACTTGTGATGAATCTGGAGTAAGAAAGGAGCAGATTACAGAATGCCGAAAAGACATCATTTTGATTATAGTTTGTTTTTTATTACTTTTGGCCTGCTGGCATTTGGACTTATGATGATCTATTCTACCAGTGCTTATGAGGCAAGCCGGGAATTTGACGGAGATGCTGCACATTATTTCAGCAGACAGCTGCTATCAACCATTATCGGACTGGCCGCAATGTGGGGTGTTTCCTATATTCCTCACAGCCTGTACCGGACACATTGCCCCTGGTGGCTTCCGCTTGCGGTGGGAACAGGTGCCATGCTGATGCTTCTTACGCCATGGGCACATACGGCCAATGGTGCGACAAGATGGTTCTATCTGTTCGGAAGCTCGGCGTTGAGTATCCAGCCGGCAGAGATTGTTAAGATGATGATTATTATCTTTGGGGCGAAGATGATCGCGGATTACCCGAAGATGATGCAGACCTGGAGAGGATTTGCATGGATTGTGGGACCATCTGTTCTGATGGGAATCATCGTGCGGCTGCTGTCCAATAACCTTTCCAGTGCATTGATTGTTATGGGAATCGGCGTTGTTATGATTTTTATAGCATCACCTCAGTATAAGAAATATGTTGTTGCCGTGGCAGCGGCGGCAGTAGCGGTGGTAATTCTGGTTGCTTATTTTAGTCAGCCGATCGATACGGAGAGTATGGAGTTTCGTGGGAAACGTTTTGTTGCCTGGCTGCATCCGGAAATGTATGCTGATGAAACCGGATATCAGACACTGCAGGCACTTTATGCCATTGGTTCCGGCGGTTTGACAGGGAAAGGAATTGGCGAGAGTGTCCAGAAGATGGGCTTTATTCCGGAAGCACAGAATGATATGATATTTGCCATTATCTGTGAAGAGCTGGGGCTTGTTGGAGCTACACTGGTCATTGTGCTGTTTGCTGTTCTGATCTACCGGCTGATCTATATCGCAATGAGGGCAAAAACCTTACATGGTGCCATGCTGGTAGTAGGCGTTATGGCACATATTTCCATTCAGGTTATCCTGAATATCGCAGTTGTTACGAATCTGATTCCAAATACAGGAATCAGTCTGCCGTTTATCAGTTATGGTGGTTCAGCGGCAATTTTTACACTGATCGAGCTGGGAATTGTGCAGAATGTTGCCAGAACAGCTGATTTGTAATAAATCTGTCACTTTTTTCTATTCCGTTCATACAATAGATTAGGATGAAACGGATAAGAGGGTGGCATATTGGGTTTGATACAGTCAATACAGATAGAGGGAAACAGGAAGCTTTATGGGCAGATTAGAATACAGGGATCAAAAAATGCGGTTCTGCCCATTATGGCAGCAGCTGTATTGATTCCCGGAACCACAGTGCTGGAGCATTGTCCTGCTATTAAAGATGTTGTATTGATGCAGAAGCTTCTGGAAAGTATGGGCTGTCATGCGGCATTAGAACATGGGCACATGGAGATTGATGCATCCAGTCTGAAGCAATGCTGGCTGAAGAAAGAATACATAGAAGGAATGCGTTCCTCCATCATTCTTTTAGGTGCAATGCTGGGACGTTTTGGAGAGGCACAGATTGGTCATCCCGGCGGCTGTATTATTGGAAAGAGACCGATTAATTTCCATCTTATGGCACTGGAAAAAATGGGTGCAGAGATTGCTGTAAAAGAAGACAGGATTACTGCAAAGGCAGACAAACTAACCGGAGCAGAAATATATTTTCCGGTTTCCAGTGTCGGGGCAACTGAAAATGCGCTTCTGGCGGCGGTGGCAGCGGAAGGTGTGACAATCTTACATAATGCAGCAATGGAACCGGAAATCGCTGCATTGTGTCACTTCCTGACTATGGCGGGAGCAGATATTCAGGGAATCGGCAGCAGAACCCTGATTATTACAGGGACTTCGCTTCATGAAGTACAATTTGAGATTCCGGCAGACCGTATTGTGTCAGGAACTTATCTGCTTGCAGCAGCGGCGGCTGGAGGAAGGGTTGTTCTGGAAGGTGCCAGAAGAGAGGAACTGGGTGCACTCTTATACTGTCTGCAAAAGATGGGCATTGGAATCAAGCAGCAGAATAATTCCATTGAGATTGTCTCCACAGGAACGTATCAGGCACTTGACTATGTGCGGACGGCAGAATATCCGGGATTTGCCACTGATCTGCAGCCACAGCTGGCTGCAGTCTTGACCTGCGCCGCGGGAAATAGTATGATCGAGGAAAGTATTTTTGAGAACCGGTTCGGATATGCGGAAGAATTAAGGAAAATGGGCGCAGAACTTAACCAGGAAGGCAGATGTCTTAAGATCAGAGGCAGGGCTAAACTGCAGGGAGCTTTTGTAGAGGCGAAAGATTTAAGAGGCGGCGCAGCACTGGTTCTGGCGGGACTTAAGGCAGAAGGGACGACAAATGTCAGTGGCTGTCAGTATATAGAGCGGGGATATGAAGACATTGTAGGAGACCTTAGAATGCTTGGAGCCGGGATTGAAAAAAAAGAAGTTATTCCGTGACAGAAGCGGTTGACGAAATAAAAAGGCAGGATGTTATTTTGAAGGATTATGATCTGATTATTCATAAAAAAATAATCATTTGTAGTATTCTTGGTGTTATTCTACTGCTGTGTGTTGCTTTTTTGTGGTTCTTGGAAGCATTTCAGGTGACCAATGTATATGTGGAAGGAAATGAACACTATACCAGTGAGGAAATCAGGCAGATGATTGAAACAGGGAGATACGGGGACAATTCGCTGTATCTTTCTTTTAAATACAGAAATAAGCACATTACAAATATTCCCTTTATTGAAAAGATGGATGTGGATGTTGTAGACCGCAATACGATTCATATTACCGTCTATGAGAAGGCACTGGCAGGTTATGTGGAATATCTGGACAACTATATGTACTTTGATAAGGATGGTGTGATCGTGGAAAGTTCAGATATGCAGACTGCCGGAATTCCATTGGTTACAGGACTTAAATTTGACCATATGGTAATGTATGAGCCGCTGCCTGTGGAAAATGAAGAAATCTTCCAGACGATTCTGAATGTAACACAGATGCTGAATAAATACGAAATTGTTACAGACAAAATCTATTTTAATGACAATTATGAAATGATTCTGTACTTTGGTGATGTCCGTGTAGATATGGGGGGAATGGATCTGCTGGAGGAAAAAATACAGCGTCTTGGAGGAATTCTTCCGCTGGTGGAAGGAAAAAGCGGAACAATCCATATGGATAACTATGAATCGGGCGACGGAGATATTACCATGACATTGAACTAGTGTAAATAATAATTTGAAATATTTTTATAAAAATTAGTTGATAAATTTCCAAAATGATTATATGATAAAGATATCATGTTATGATTATGTTTGTTTAGGAGGGACAAGACCTTGCTGGAAATAAAAAATAGTGAATCGAGTGCTGCAGCAAAGATTCTGGTAGTTGGTGTCGGAGGTGCCGGCAACAATGCTGTGAATCGAATGATTGAAGAGAATATCATTGGCGTTGATTACATAGGAGTAAATACGGACAAGCAGGCATTGGATCTTTGTAAAGCAGAGAAGCATATCCAGATCGGTGAGAAACTGACAAAAGGCCTGGGAGCCGGAGCAAAGCCTGAGGTTGGACGGGAAGCAGCAGAAGAAAGTGCAGAAGAAATTTCAGCAGCACTTGCCGGAAGCGATATGGTTTTTATTACAGCAGGAATGGGAGGCGGAACAGGTACAGGAGCAGCAGCCGTTGTTGCACGTATTGCGAAGGAAGAACTGGGATGCCTTACTGTTGCAGTAGTAACAAAGCCGTTTGAATTTGAACAGAGAAAGAGAATGGAAAATGCCTTAAAGGGTATTGAAGATCTTAGACAGCATGTAGATACCATGATGGTAATTCCGAATCAGAAACTTCTTGAAATTGTAGATAAGAAAACATCCCTTCCGGATGCTTTTCGTAAGGCAGATGAAGTACTTCAGCAGACTGTACAGGGGGTTACTGACCTGATTAATAAGACAGCAACCATTAACCTTGACTTTGCTGATGTGCAGACCGTTATGAAGGACAAGGGTGTTGCACATGTTGGTATCGGTACCGGAAAGGGTGATGATAAGGCACTGGAAGCTGTTAAGATGGCTGTGGAAAGTCCTTTGCTGGAGACAACCATTGCAGATGCAACAGATATTATTATCAATGTAACAGGTGATATTTCATTGTATGATTCTGCAGCAGCAGCCAATTATATCAGTGAGATTACAGGAGATAAGGGCAATGTGATCATGGGTACACGTGTTGATGAGACGATGACGGATACCTGTGTGATCACAGTTATTGCAACAGGAATTGAACCTCCTGCAGCACCGATGAGCAAGATTGTCGGCGCAAGTGATTACCGCCAGCCGAGAGTGAATGCATATGCACCACAGGCATCTGCAGGGGTGGCAAGAACAGCAGCTGTTGCAAAGCCTGCCTATGAAGCAGCACCGAGATATCGTCAGGAAACAGAAATGCCGGAAACAGAGATGCAGGCACCGGTTGAGAGACCTCAGCTTAGAAGTACCATGGGAACATCCAATATTCCGACATTTAATGGTAAGTTTAAGAGCAAGATTGAGGATAAGGATTATCAGTTGCCTTCTTTCATGAAAAAACCAAACTCATAAATAAATGCCCGTAATGTAATAAGGGATATATAAGAACGACAGTAAAAACTGCCGTTCTTTTTTTGTCTAAAGATGTAAAAATAAATTCAACCGGACAAACATGGTTTTGACAAATTTTATCCTTTCATTTTTCTATAATAGGATTTAAGGATGGAGATATGATACAGGACACCTCGCTACATTACACCATATATGTTGACCGCCTGTTTGTTGATTATATGACGGTATATTGCCTGCTGATGCTTTTGGTGGGGCAGCTGATGCGGCGTAAGCTGCACACCATGCGCCTGCTTTTATGTGCAGCCATATGGAGTATAACAGGCATTCTATGTCTGTTGTTTCCTGCATGGATGAGACGGGGAGGAAGTATTGCCATAGAAAGTCTTATGGGAGGACTGCTTTTTGGCCTGCTCTATGGGAAACCACCAAAACGGATTCTTGCAGGTGTTTTAATGGCACATCTTCTGTCCGTGATGTATCTGACCGGCTGTTTTGAGATTGCATACAGACTGGAGAAGTGGACCGGAATCAGAGGAAGCAGACTACTTTTGGCAGGATTTCTGGCTGCATTTTTTGTCGTCTGGATGTTACGGCGTACCGGAAAAAATCTGTATAAGGTAAGGATTTCTTATGGGGGAAAGGAGTGTGAAGTAAC
>JBJELZ010000040.1:0-17113 GCA_051879415.1 Lachnospiraceae bacterium | reverse complement strand
AATGGCTAAAATACAGGCTTTTTTGTGCAAAATAAATAAGAAAGTATAGAGAGGTGGCTTATGAAAGAATTGGTTGAAGTAATTGCAAAAGCACTCGTAGAAAAGCCGGATGAAGTTGTAGTTACAGAAAAAGCAAACGGAAAACATACAACGATAGAACTTCATGTTGCCCCTACTGATATGGGAAAAGTGATTGGAAAGCAGGGTAGAATTGCTAAGGCGATCCGCACTGTAATTAAAGCGGCATCCACGCAGGAAGATACTTACGTAGATGTTGAAATCGTTGAATAAGCAGAAGCAATAATAGGACACCTGTGTGTGTCCTATTTTCTTCTACAAAAAGCAGAGTGATAAGTCGCTCAGAAATGAAGAATATTGCGAAACGGAGAATAATGCAGAGTATTATGGCTGATAAAGAAAATAAAAAAGAGGATTTGTTCCGGATTGGGGTGATCACGGAACCACATGGAATACGTGGGGAGGTTAAGGTATATCCGACTTCGGATGATCCGGCCCATATCAAGAAGGTCAAGGAAATTTTTCTGGATTCGGGGAAAGAAAAAATCTTATTGCATACGGAGGGTGTCCGGTTTCAAAAACAGTTTCTTTTGATTAAATTTAAAGAATTTAATACCAGAGATGATGTGGAACGCCTGAGGAAAAAGGAGCTTTATGTGACCAGAGACAATGCTGTGCCATTGTATGAGAATGAATATTATATTTCCGATCTGATCGGACTTGATATTATAGATGAGGAAGAAAAGAAGATTGGTGTACTGCAGGAGGTGCTGCAGACAGGGGCCAATGATGTTTATCAGATCCTGTTAGAGGATGGACGGGAGTTACTTCTGCCTGCCATTAAGGAATGTGTTCTTAAGGTTAATCCGGAAGAAAATTATATGCAGGTACATGTGATGGATGGATTGTTATAGAAGTCACAGACATTGGATAGAAAACAGAGGCAGCGAAGAAGAGAAGAAAGCGTGGAAATTTTATGGAATTTGTTTGTATGACCTTGTTTCCGGAGATGATTGAACAGGCGATGAACACCAGTATCATCAAAAGGGCGATGGAAAAGGAATTGATTGCACTGAAAACGGTGGATATCAGAGCTTACACAGACAATAAGCACGGACGTGTGGATGATTATACCTATGGTGGCGGCGCCGGGATGCTGATGCAGGCACAGCCCGTTTATGATGCATATCAGGCTGTCAGAGAACAACTGCAGGAAAAACCGCATCGGGTAATTTATGTGACGCCGCAGGGCAAAATGTTTACCCAGCAGGATGCAGAGCAGCTTTCCAAAGAGGAAAATCTTGTTTTTCTGTGCGGTCATTATGAGGGAATTGATGAACGTGTATTGGAAGAGATTGTTACGGATTATTATTCCATCGGGGATTATATTCTGACCGGAGGAGAGCTTCCGGCCCTGGTCATGATGGATGCAGTTGCCCGTCTTGTCCCGGGAGTACTGAATAATGATGAATCAGCCATGACAGAATCCTTTACAGACGGATTGCTGGAATATCCCCAGTATTCACGACCGGAAGAGTGGAGGGGAAAAAGGGTACCGGAGGTACTGCTCAGCGGTCATCATGCAAAAATTGAGCAATGGCGCATGGAACAGGCAATCCAGAGGACAAAGGAGCGCAGACCGGATCTTTATGAGAAGAAATTCGGTGATGGGGCAGAGGGAAAGAAAGGAAAGGACAGGAAATGATCAGAACGGACAATCTCTGTAAGATATTTACCAGAATGAAAGATAAGAAAAAATCCTATGAATTTTATGCCGTGGATCATGTTTCAATGCAGGCGGAAAACGGGGAAATTCTCGGAGTACTGGGACCAAATGGTGCCGGTAAGACAACACTGCTTCGAATGGTTGGTAATCTGATGCATCCTACGGAGGGAAAGGTTATTATTACAGATCAGGACGGGCAGGAGATTACAGATCCGCTGCAAATAAAAAAGAGAATCGGTTATTTGTCCGGCAACACAAAGTTGTATCATCGTTTCAGCACAAGGGAAATGCTGTCCATCTTTTCAGAGATCTACGGTATTACCGGGGAAGAAAAGGATCAGAGAATAGAAGAGATCTGTAATATCTTAAATATGGAATCTTTTATTGATAACCGGATAGATCGCTTATCAACAGGACAGACACAGCGTGCCAATATCGCAAGATGTCTTGTTCACCAGCCGCAGATTTATATCTTTGACGAGCCTACACTGGGATTGGATATTGTCAGCAGTGATTCGATTATCCAGTTTATGAAAAAGGAGCGGGAGCATGGGAAAACTGTGGTTTATTCCACCCACTATATGGAAGAAGCACAGTACCTTTGTGACAGAATTATCATGCTTTATCAGGGACGCATCATCGCAGAGGGAACACCACAACAACTGATGCAGGAGACGGAAACAAGGAATCTGCGGGATACTTTCCGTAATCTTGTCATCGGAATGGGAGGAAACCTGGATGAATAAAAGAGTGATTGGTGCATTATACAAAAAGGAAATGACTGATATTCTGCGGGATAAAAAAACGATTTTAATGATGGTCGTGATTCCGCTGATTCTTTATCCATTGATCTTTGTTGGTTCCATGTATTTGTCAAGTTCTATCATGAATGCCAGTACAAGCAATACCTATCGTGTAGGATTTGATCATGTGCCGGAGGAGACGGAGCTTCGTGACTTTTTTGAAGAAAAGGCAAAGGAATATCATTATCAGTTTCTGTTTCTGGTTCCCCATGGACTGGAGGAAGAGAGCAATGGCGCAGTGATCTCTGTTTTGCAGGAAAATGGAGATGAGAAGGAATATGCTTCCTATGAGGAGGCTTTGCAGAAAGGCTATCTGGATGCATATCTGACAGTGGAGGAGATTGATGGGAAGAGAACCTACAGAATCGTCTATCTTGCGTCTGAGACGGATTCCCAGACGGCAGCCTCTATGCTGGAAGATATGCTGGCGGAATACAGATTATCATTAAGAGAGGATAAGCTGATTCAGGCAGGACTTGACCCGGAAAGTGTTTTGTATCCGATTGCATTTGAGTACCGGGATGTTTCAAGCAATGAAGAAACCATGGGCAGTTATCTTGGATATATTATCCCATTTCTGATGATTACAAGTATCCTGATGGGAGCAATGTATCCTGCCATTGATACAACAGCGGGAGAAAAGGAACGGGGAACGTTGGAGACCATGCTGACCCTTCCGGTTCGTAATCTGGAAATGATTATGAGCAAATTCCTTGCAACTTCTACAGTGGCAGTTGCAGCGGCCCTGTTAAATCTTATTTCCATGGGATTTTTAGGGATATATATGTTTGAAACAGTGCAGGCCACCAGTGAGGTTCCATTACAGTTTGATCTGCTGTCCTATCTGCCGGCGATTGCCATTATGATACTGTGTGTCGTGGTTTTTGCAATGTTTGCTTCCGCAGTCTGCCTTTGTGTCTGCATTTTTGCAAAGAGCTTTAAAGAAGCGCAGAATTATACTTCGCCGGTTATGCTTGTATTTATGTTTGCGGGTATGGCAGGAATGATTCCGTCAATTACACTTAACGGAACCACGTCCCTGATTCCGGCTGTAAATATTGCACTGCTGATTGCAGACCTCTTTAAACTGAAGTTTGATATGGGAATGATTGCAGTGGTACTTCTTTCCAATGTTGCATATAGCCTTCTTGCAGTTGTACTGATGACAAAGCTGTTTCATTCGGAGGAAATACTGTTTGGAGACGGAACAGGCGGAATCCGGCTTTTGGAGAGACGTTCCAATATGAAAAAGAATCAGATTCCGGGAATCGGAGACCTTGTTCTTTTGTTTTCCATTTTATTGATTCTTCTGATGTTTGCCGGATCGGTTGCTATTCTGAAACTGGGAATATACGGTCTTGTGATAGAGCAGCTGCTGATTCTTGGAATTACTGTACTTTATTGCTGGTATATCCGTACGGATTTTGTGACAGTATTTCATTTAAAACTTCCTAAGATATCTGATCTTCTTCTGGCAACAACACTCTGGGCAGGAACCTATATTATGATGATGGTTTTATCTGCTTTATTAAGCATTGTATTTCCGGGAAGTGCAGAAAGTGCCGGACAGGAGCTTATGGATATCTGGGAGAATGTACCGGTGTGGCTTTTGATCCTGTCTTCGGCAGTATTACCTGCAATCTGTGAGGAAACGGCATTTCGAGGTGTGATGTTTGGAACCTTGCAGAGAAAGTACCGCATTCCTGTTGCAATTATTGTGACCGGGGCGTTGTTCGGTCTTTATCATATGAACCTGATCAAATTTTTTGTCGTAGGATTTTTGGGATGTGTACTTGCTTATGCAGTATATCAGACAGGAAGCATTGGCGTGTCTGTCTGGATGCACTTTTTGAATAACCTGTTTGCTGTACTTCTGACCGTATATGAAGAGCAGATGGCGGCTGCCTTCCCGGTTCTCTTTGAGGAAAATCCGGGCGTTGGATCGTTGGTTATGCTGGTTATCATAGGAATTGTTTTATTTGCGGTTTCGGCATTGCTGATGAGAAAAAGACACTTTAATGCTTTAAAGCAATAAAATATTTTTCTTGACAAATGCGCATTATGCCTTTATAGTGGATTTTGGTTGATCTGAATTATGAAATTACCGATTGATTAATTATGAGAAAGGAAAGTACTACGATGAAACAGATTTCTGAATTAATGGGATTTCGTCCTGATATTAAGGTCCTGGATGCAACGATCCGTGATGGAGGACTGGTAAACGATTTTTATTTTACAGATGAATTTGTAAAGGCTCTGTATAAGACAAATGTAAAAGCAGGCGTTGATTGTATGGAGTTTGGATATAAATGTTCCAAGGATATGTTTGATGAGAACAAGTTTGGAAAATGGAAGTTCTGTAATGATGATGATATCCGTGCTATTGTTGGTGACAATCCGACTGATCTGAAGCTTGCTGTAATGGCTGATGTGGGAAGATGTGATTATAAAAATGATATTCAGAATAAGGCAGACAGCCCGATTGATATCATCCGGGTTGCAACTTATCTGCATACCATTCCTGCAGCAGTTGATATGATTGAAGATGCTGCAAGGAAGGGATATCAGGTAACCTGTAACATTATGGCAATCTCAACCGGACAGGAGGGGGATTTCCGTGCGGCACTGGAGATGCTTGGACAGTCACCGGTTGATGTAATCTATATTGTAGACAGCTATGGTTCCCTTTATCCGGAACAGGTAGCAAGAATTGCAGATCTGTATGGTGAGTATGCAGCAAAATACAAAAAGAAGCTGGGCATTCATGCACATGATAACCAGAAGATGGCATTTGCCAATACCATTGAGGCGGTCGGAGACGGTGTTGACTGGCTGGATGGAACTTATATGGCAATGGGACGTGGTGCAGGAAACTGTGCGATGGAACTTTTGTTAGGCTTTCTTCGAAATCCGAAATATAATATTTATCCGGTACTGCAGTTTGTGGAGAACTATATGAAACCGTTGCAGGAGCAGGGAGTTACCTGGGGATATGATCTTCAGTATCTGGTGTCCGGTATTCTGAATCAGCATCCGCGTGCAGCAATTCAGTTTACAAAGGATAAGAGAAAAGATTATTCTGAGTTCTACAAGGAGATGATTGTACAGGATTAATAAAAGTGCTTGCATTGTATGAGAAACTGTGATAGAATATCAACGTTGCGAGTAAAGAGATGTTCCGCTGTTACCCTGAATTGTATTAAGAACATCCGATGAAAAACAAGGAGGATATCATGAGCGACATTATTAAAGAAATTGAAAAAGAGCAGATGAAACAGGAAACTCCTAATTTTGGTGTTGGCGATACAGTTAAGGTATATGCTAAGATCAAAGAGGGTGAAAAGGAAAGAATTCAGGTATATGAAGGTGTTGTTTTAAAGATTCAGAACGGCAGCAACAGAACAACATTTACCGTCAGAAAGGTTTCCAATGGTGTAGGAGTTGAAAAGACATGGCCGTTCCACTCACCGAACGTAGAAAAGATTGAAGTAGTAAGAAAAGGTAAAGTAAGAAGAGCAAAACTTAACTACTTAAGAAACCGCGTAGGTAAGAGTGCAAAGGTAAAAGAAGTTGTAAAATAAGTAGAAATCAGGGACAGTTTTTGACTGTCCCTTTTTCAACATTTATGGAATGAAATCTGGGAGTAGAATGGGAAGACGAAAAGGCGGATTATCCTTTTATCATAAAGAGAGAAAAATCAATAAAAAACTAATTAAAGAAATAGGGCAATGGATCTTCTGGGGAGCGGTAATGGTACTGGTTGCATTTGTTGCCGTATTCTGTTTTGGTATCAGAACCAGTGTGATCGGAATGTCCATGGAACCAACACTTTGTAACAGCCAGGAGATTCTGATTGACCGGTTTTCTTATTTTATTGTAGGTCCCAAACGGGGAGATGTTGTGGTATTTTTGCCAAATGGAAATGAGAATTCCCATTACTATGTAAAACGTGTAGTTGGTATTCCCGGGGATACCATCTCCATTCAGGATGGACAGGTAATGATTGACGGATTACCCTATGAAGAAGAGGGGATTTATGATAAAATGGAAAGCGGAGGAATCGCTGAGACGGCAATTACCCTTGGGGAAGATGAGTACTTTGTTCTTGGGGATAATCGTAACAGCAGTGAGGACAGCCGTTCCAGTAATGTGGGAATTGTAATGAGGGATTATATCATTGGACGGGCGTGGTTTCATCTTTCTACTGAGGATGTTCGTCCGGGATTTATTAAATAGTAAAAGACAGGTAATGGAAGAGATAGAAGAGGTGTATAATGAATTATCAATGGTATCCGGGACATATGACAAAGGCAGTACGTATGATGCAGGAGGATATCAAGCTTGTTGATTTGTTGATTGAGATTGCGGATGCCCGTATACCGCGGGCAAGCAGAAATCCGGATATTGACAGGCTGGGACAGAATAAGGCCAGGCTGATACTTCTGAATAAGAGTGATTTGTCGGATGAGAAGATGAACCAATGCTGGAAAGAGTATTTTGCAGCGCAGGGCGTTTCGGCAGTATTAATTGACTGCAGAAAAGGAACCGGTTTAAAAGAAATCCAGAATGCAGTTATGACTGCCTGTAAAGAAAAAATAGAGCGTGACAGGAAAAGAGGAATCCTTAACCGCCCGGTGCGTGCGATGGTTGCCGGTATTCCCAATGTGGGCAAATCCACATTTATTAATGCCTATGCGGGAAAAGCCTGTACCAAAACAGGAAATAAGCCGGGAGTAACCAAGGGAAAGCAGTGGATCCGTCTTGGTAAAAATCTGGAACTTTTAGATACACCGGGGATTTTGTGGCCTAAATTTGAAGAGGAAAGTATAGGTCTTCATCTTGCGATGATTGGCTCAATTAATGATGAAATACTGCATGAGGATGAACTTGCATGTAAGGTTATTGAATTTATGAAACAGGAATATGCAGGACGGCTTCAAAACAGGTATGAGGTGGAAGAAACAGAAACTGCACCGGCAATTCTTGAGGCAATCAGTATCAGACGAGGCTGCCTGAAGAAGGGCGGGGAACCGGATCTTGATAAGGCTGCCGGAATGCTGCTGGATGAATTCCGAAGCGGTACGTTAGGCAGAATTACCATTGAAAAGCCGGAATAGGAAAGATAATAAGCTGATATAAGGATATGGTTATATAAAATGAAAGAGAGTCAAGAAACAGAATGGGATGACAGTCTGGGGCTGGAAAAAATCCGGCTGGATGATACTTCCGGACGAAACCGGCGGACTGCTGGAGATACAGAAAACAATGACGCAGAAGAATGGAAGCAGGAGGAAAAGGAAGAAAGAAAGAACAGAAGGAATACACAAAGAACTGTTCTGGAGGAAGTATTATATAACAGTCTTTTTCTTCTGATTGTATTACTGATTACCCTTTTTCTGGTAAAGTATGTTGGACAAAGAACAACGGTTTCCGGCAGTAGTATGGAGCCGATGATACATGATGGGGATAATCTGATTGTTGATAAGGTGTCTTACCGGTTTCACGATCCGGAGAGATTTGATATTATCGTATTCCCATTTGAATATCAGGAAGATACGTATTATATCAAAAGAATTATCGGACTGCCCGGTGAAACAGTGAGAATTGATGAAGAAGGAAACATTTATATTGATGGAGAAATTCTGGATGAGGATTATGGAGCAGAGGTAATCCGTGATCCGGGAATTGCTTATCAGGAGATTACGCTGGGCGCTGACCAGTATTTCGTCCTTGGGGATAACCGGAATAATTCCTCGGACAGCAGAAATCCGGCAGTGGGACTGATTGACCGGAGCAGGATCATAGGACGGGCATGGCTTAGAATCTATCCATTTGATTCTTTTGGATGGATTAAACATCAGTAGCATATTATTTTAAGATTACAAAGGAGGAAATGATGAGTATCTGCAGGATCAGTGAGATTCAGGAGCAGTATCGGAATCTGAGGGAAGAAGAGTATGAGATGTTTATCCATACCTTTAGTGGAGATCAGAGAAGTGCTGTAGAAAAAATGGTAGATTCGGTTAAGAAAAAGCAGCAGGCTATCATTGTAGAACAGGCCAGAATGGAGAAGATGTTCAGCTATGAGCGCCAGTATCAGGAATATGAATACATCTGCGGCATTGATGAAGCGGGACGTGGACCGTTAGCAGGGCCTGTAGTTGCAGGAGCTGTCATTCTTCCTAAAAATTGTTCTCTGCTATATCTTAATGATTCCAAACAATTATCCGAAAAAAAGAGAGAAGAGCTTTATGATAAAATCATGTCGGAGGCAGTAGCAGTTGGAGTCGGATATGCTTCTCCGGAACGGATTGATGAGATCAATATCTTAAATGCAACCTATGAAGCCATGAGGGAGGCAATTGGCAAGCTGGGAGTAAAACCGGATCTTTTGTTAAATGATGCGGTAACAATTCCGGGTGTTGAAATAAGACAGGTGCCAATTATCAAAGGAGATGCCAAGAGTGCATCCATTGCAGCGGCAAGCATTATTGCAAAAGTAACCAGGGACCGGCTGATGCTTCAGTATGACAGTGTGATGCCGGAGTATCAATTTGCAGCCCATAAGGGGTATGGTACAAAAGAACATATTCTGGCAATTAAAAAATATGGACCAAGTACAATTCACAGGAAGAGCTTTATAAAGAACTTTATATAGGATATCATGTAACAATTTATATGGGGGATGGGCATGAGCCTTTTTTCAGGAATATTTGGAAATCACGGTTATACGGAAAGTCCTGCTGTCAGCAGTCATTCGGAAATGGCTCCGGCAGCTTCGGCTTCTGCCCGGTATCCCGTCGGTACTACATCAGGTTCTCTTACTGCAGGACAGACAATAGAAGGCAGGGTAATTGAAAGTGACGGAAAGACGGTTCAGATTGATATTGGAACCGGAACACCGGTAACTGCCAGATTAGACCATGCAATGGAACTGCAGAAGGGGCAGAATGTAGTCTTTGAGGTGAAAGCGAATTCTTCGCAGCAGCTCACCCTTTCTCCGTTATATACAAATCTTGCGCAATCTACGACAGCATTGCGGGCATTGAATGCAGCCAATATGCCGGTCAATGCTTCTTCTTTAGCTATGACAAGTGCCATGATGGATGCCGGTATGAATATTGACCGGAGTACCTTAAGCGATATGTATCGTATGGTTTCAAGCTTTCCGGATAAGCAGCCTTCTCATCTGATCCAGATGCATCAGATGGGGATTGAGATTAATGAACAGACTGTGGAGCAGTTCACTGCTTTCAAAAATTATGAACAGCAGGTTGGGGAAGGGATGCGGCAGATTGCTGCAGATATACCTGCAATGTATGAGGAATTACTGGCTTCCGGCAGGGAGAAGGAAGCAGCACAGTTTATGAAGGCAGTGGTCACTACGTTTCTTGGAGAGCAGGCAGCAGAGGGTGAAGTGTCATTACAGGGAGGAAATCTATTCCGGCAAATTCCGTTACAGCAGGATACGAATGCCGTAGATACAATGAATGGACCATTACAGGCAGTGGTTGAAGATGGAAAAATTGTAGATGGTGCTGTTATTGCGGAAAACGGCAGAAGCGTTCCTATGGGAGAACAGGAGATACCGGAAGCGGCAGGAGGAAAGATTTACCTACCGGAGCAGAGAGTTTCCGGTGAGGAGACGGACCTTCAGCAGGCAGTACCACAGGAGAAGGAAGCTTTGGCGAAGACGTACCTGCAGGAGCCCGGACAGGTGACAGGAGAGGAAGTTAAGGAAACCAAGGGTCAGAATCCTATAGCACAAAATGTCATGGAGCAGACAAAATCAGTCTTTCTGGAGCTGCTTCAGAAGACAGGCGTGGATGGAAAACAGTATCTGCAGTTAAAGGAGCAGCCTGCCACCATAGAAAATGTTATGAAGATGGCAAAGGAACTGTTTGAGCGGGTAGATGGAAGGGAAATGCCGGCAGAGATGAAAAAGGTCATGATGTCGGACGGATTTAAAAATGTACTTCAACAGGCAGTGCAGAATCAATGGTTTTTAAAACCGGAGGAAGTAGCGGATAAGTCAACGGTGGAAAGTCTTTACAGAAGATTGGAACAGCAGACGAGACAGCTGACAGAAGCATTATCCCAGATTGCAAAACCTGAATCAGCACTTTCCCAGGACCTTTCCAATATGAATCAGAATATGAATTTTATGCATCAGATGAATCAGGTGTATCAGTATATACAGCTCCCGTTAAAAATGCATGGCGGGGAGGCAACCGGAGATCTGTTTGTCTATTCGGATAGAAAAAGTCTGGCACAGAAGGATGGCAATGTCAGTGCACTTTTGCATCTTTCCATGAACAATCTTGGAAATGTGGATGTTTATGCGTCCATGTCGGAAGGAAACAATGTATTTACAAGGTTTTATCTGGAAAGTGATGAACTGCTTGATTTTATCGGGGAGAATATCCATATTCTGGATGAGCGTCTGGAAAGCAGAGGATATCATCTGAAGACAGAGATGACCAGACATGGAGATCAGAAGGATCTGATCCTGGAGACGGCGGCGAAAACGGAGGGCGTGATCCCGCAGACGGTGGCAAAGTATAGCTTTGATATGAGAGCTTAGAATAGCGTTTTTCTTCAACTGGCAATGGTGACATAACAAGAAGGCAGGTCTATATATGGCGGTACAACAGGAAAACAATAAGCATAAAAAAAGACAGGCAATTGCCCTGGAATATGATCCGAATGATGCCGCACCGCGTGTCATTGCATCCGGGCAGGGGGTACTTGCGGATAAGATTATAGAAAAGGCAAAGGAAGCACATGTTCCGGTACACCAGGACGGCAAGCTGGCAGATACCTTATCGCGCTTAGAGATCGGTGATATGATTCCGCCGGAGTTATATGAGGTCGTGGCAGAGATTCTGGTATTTGTGGATGCCATGGATAAAATTAAGGCGAAAATGGATAAGGCAAAGCACTGATTACCATAAGGATGGTGCTTCAATGAGTACAAAAGAGGTATGCGGATGAACAAGCGAAGAATCGGAGCGGAGTATGAAAAGCAGGCTGCCGATTATCTGACCGGGCAGGGATATACAATTCTGGAAAGAAATTACAGGAATCATTATGGAGAAATCGATCTGATCGCAGAGGATCCGGAAGGAACACTTGTATATTGTGAGATCAAGTACAGAAGCAGCAATTGTACAGGGAATCCCTTAGAGGCGGTAGATCTTCGTAAACAGAGGCGGATCAGCAGAACCGCAGAATACCATTATGCATACCATGGTTATACAGAGAACCGAAGATGCAGATTTGATGTGATCGGCATTTATGCAGATGGTCGGATCATCCATCGAGAGGCTGCATTTGATTTTGTGAAATAGGAGTTTTGGATATGATTTGGAAGGATGGACGGCAGGTGCCGCAGCTGCAGGAAAGAAACGGCATCCCGTATTTACAGTTTCAGAGTCTTGAGAAAGTCAGTGGGATAAGACATCTTTTTACTACCAGAGGAGGCGGAGTCAGCGAGGGAATCTATGAAAGCATGAATCTTGGATTTACCCGTGGGGACCGAAAGGAATGCGTAGAAGAAAATTTCAGGAGAATTGCAGGAATTCTTGGTTGTATGCCGGAGGATATGATTGCTGCGGATCAGACCCATACAGCAAATGTCCGGCTGGTGACGGCAGAGGATAAGGGACATGGAATTACGGCAAAAAAGAAGTTCTATGATACGGATGGTATGGTTACCAATGAAGCGGGAATCGTACTGGCAACATTTTATGCGGATTGTGTGCCGCTTTATTTTGTTGATCCGGTAAAAAGGGCAATAGGACTTTCCCATGCCGGATGGAAGGGAACCGTACAGGGAATCGGCGAAGTAACGGTAAAGAAGATGACAGAATGCTTCGGCAGTCAGCCGGAGGATATCATTGCAGCAATCGGTCCTTCGATCTGTGCAGACTGCTATGAAGTGGGAGAGGATGTTGCGGAAGCATTTTTAGGAGAATTCTGGGAGCGTTATCATAATAACGGAATACAGAAACTGACAAAAGTGGAAAAGGAAAGAAGCGTTTCCATGCTGCAGGAGGTTGTAAAGAAAGATGGAACTTTGGAGGGGGAACAAAAATTTCATCTGAATCTCTGGGCGGCTAATCGCTGTGTCCTGGAAAAAGCAGGGATTCTTCCGGAGCATATTGAGGTTACAGGTCTTTGCACCTGCTGTAACAGCAGGGAATTATTTTCCCACCGTGCCAGCTGTGGACAACGGGGAAACCTGGGGGCATTTCTTGGTCTGATCTAAGAGGAGGTACAAAAGCGGATGGAATTAATTCATATGGAAAAGGTTAAGGATGGCAGATACCTGAAAAACTACCAGCTGACGTATCTGAATAAGGCAGGCGCAGAAAAGAAATATGAGATCGTCAGCCACAGTGAACTGCATTCGCCGGAGGAGTTGGGAAGCAGGGTAAGCGGAATCTCCATTGCGGCATTTCATGAAGGCAGATTGCTTTTGTTAAAGGAGTTCCGTATGGGAGTCAACAGATCCATTTACAATCTGTGTGCAGGTATGATGGAAGCAGGGGAAAGCATAGAAGACTGTATGAACCGGGAACTGTATGAGGAAACAGGACTGAAGCTGAAACGTATCATTGATATACTGCCGCCTGCATTTGCGGCAGTATCCATTTCAGATATCAAAAACAGGCTTGCCATCGTAGAAGCAGAGGGAGATTTCGCAGACCATACTTCTGCCAACGAAGAAATCCGGGCTTCATTTTATACCTGTGAGGAAGTAAAGCAGCTGCTTGCGACAGAGGAATTTTCCAGCAGGGCACAGATTATTGCATATTTCTTCGCACAGGGGCTGTTCATAGGATTATGAGATTGTGAAAGGATAAATGAGAAGGAAACAAAGCGATGGAGTTATCAGTATGTATCATTACAAAAAATGAGAAAGAAAAACTGAAAAATTGTCTGGAAGCTTTGCAAAGGATCAAAGAGAAAGGACAGGATTTTGAGATTGTCATAGCTGATACCGGTTCCACAGATGGTACAAAGGAAATGGCAGCAGAATATACAGACCGGATTTTTGATTTTGTCTGGCAGGATGATTTTTCTCTGGCAAGGAATTTTGTAGCAGGAAAGGCATCCAATCATATGATTATGATGCTGGATAGTGATGAGTATGTGAAGCAGATGGATTGTGAGGGATTGAAGCAGGCATGGGAAAATTTCCCCGGACTGGTCGGAAGGATACGCAGAATCAATCTTCTGGACCGTGATGGAGAACAGCAGGAAATCAGCGAATATATCAGCCGGATCTATGACAGACGCCTGTACCATTATGAAGGAAGGATTCATGAGCAGGTGATCCGGATCAGACAAGCAGATCAGCCGGTAGAAAAAGACTGCAAAACCTATCCTGTGAATATTGTTGTAGAGCATGACGGGTATTGCGGAAGTGGAGATGCACTGAATGCAAAGATCAGGCGTAATATCACAATGCTTCAGAGGGAACTGGCGGAACAGGGAGATGATCCGTATCTTTGCTACCAGCTTGGCAAGGCATATTATGTGGCAAAGGATTATGAGGCAGCAGTAGCCGCCTTTGACCGTGCACTCTGTCAGGAACTGAATCCAAGACTGGAGTATGTGATTGATATGATTCAAGCGTACGGGTATTCTTTGTTAAAATCCGGAAAGACAGCACAGGCACTGACCTTGGAAGGCGTCTATGAGGATTTTGGCGATACGGCGGATTTTCGTTTCCTCATGGGACTTATTTATATGAATAACGGGCTTTTTGACCGGGCAGTGGATGAGTTCCTGGGTGCGACAAAAGTGGCGGAGGCGTATACCAAGGGAGCCAATTCCTATCTTGCCTATTATAATGCAGGGGTCATCCGGGAATGTCTGGGTGATATGGAGCAGGCAAAGGAATTTTACGCTAAATGCGGTGATTATCCAAGGGCCAGGGAACGTTTAGTTTCCATAAAATAGTTGACATAATTGTAAAAATCGAATATACTCTAAATATGTAACAATTATGTAATATTTTTGTCACAGTATACATATTCAGGGGGAAAGCAATATGAAGTGTCCGTTTTGTGGTCATGAGAATACGAGAGTAATCGATTCCAGACCTGCCGAGGATAATAACTCAATCCGACGTCGCCGCGTCTGTGACGAATGCGATAGAAGATTTACAACTTACGAGAAGGTTGAGACAATTCCGTTGATTATCATTAAAAAGGATAATAACCGGGAGACTTATGACAGAAAGAAGATTGAGGCCGGAGTACTCAGGGCATGCCACAAACGACCCATCAGTGCAGATGCAATCAATAAGCTGATTGATGAAGTTGAAATAGAGATTTTCAGCAGGGAGGAGAAGGAAATTCCCAGTGCTGTGATTGGTGAGATTGTCATGGAGAAGCTGAAAAATCTGGAGGCTGTTGCATATGTCAGATTTGCCTCTGTGTATCGTGAATTTAAGGATATTAATACCTTTATGGATGAATTAAAGAAAGTTCTGAAATAAATGAGTCGATTTACTGATCCCTGTCTGAATCCTAAGATCCGGACAGGGGTTTTTATTATCTAAAATAATTGGGAAATTCACACATTGTCCATAAATATTGGTTATGATAAATCTTAGGTTATTAAATTTCAACAGGGAAGGTGTTTAAGACATGGAAAAGGTCAAAATATTAGTTGTTGATGATGAAGCAAGGATGCGTAAGCTGGTCAAGGATTTTTTGGTAAAAAATGACTACGAAGTAATAGAAGCAGGAGATGGGGCTACTGCACTGGATTTATTTTACAAAGATAAGGACATTGCTCTGATTATTCTGGATGTAATGATGCCGCAGATGGATGGATGGCAGGTATGCAAGGAGATTCGTACCTCTTCAAAGGTTCCGATCATCATGCTGACAGCACGGGGAGAGGAACGGGATGAACTGTTAGGCTTTCAGCTTGGCGTGGATGAATATATATCAAAGCCTTTCAGCCCGAAGATCCTTGTTGCCAGGGTAGAGGCGATTCTGCGGCGGTCAATTGGTGATGATAAGAACGAAAAGATGGAAGCCGGTGGAATCGTGATTGACCATGCGGCACATATTGTGACGGTAGACGGTGAACCTGTGGATCTGAGCTATAAGGAATATGAATTGCTGACCTATTTCATGGAGAATCAGGGAATTGCCCTTTCCAGAGAAAAGATACTGAATCATGTATGGAATTATGATTATTTTGGCGATGCCAGAACAATTGATACCCATGTCAAAAAATTAAGAAGCAAGTTAAAGGATAAAGGGGAACTGATTCATACGATCTGGGGACTGGGTTACAAGTTTGAAGTATAGCTATGAAAAGTGAAAATATGATCTCAAAATTTGAATTTTTTTGGTGTTTTGTTAGCACATCTTGTTCCGGTTTTGTATCGGGTTTTTCCGGGAAAAATCTGGTATGCCGTATTGGGAATTGTTCTTGTGCGTATTGCGGCGTATCTTACAGCGGCAATTCGATTATCGATTTATATTGTCAGGTATTATGTATTTTGGCATTTGTGGCATCCGCAAATGAATTAGATACCAAAATCTTTAGGAGATAGGCATATGAGTATTGAAGCGGCAAGAGCCGGTTTTGAAGCCAGCTTTGGAGAAGCAGATTTTTATAATAAGCAAACGCAGGATGAAAAGCATTTAAATGATATTTTAGCGGCAATAAAGATCAAACCGGGAATGAAAATTTTAGACCTTGGTTGTGGCAGCGGATATCTGACATTTCCAATAGCAAAGAGGAATGAAAATGCATATGTTGTAGGGTTGGATATTGTAACAGATACCTTGAGACGAAATACAGCAAAAGCACAGGAAGAGGATATTAAGAATCTGAAATTTGTTTCCTATGATGGAATTACTTTTCCGTTTGAAGACAATTCCTTTGATTTGATTGTTACAAGATATGCCCTTCATCATTTTCCGGAGATCAGGAAGAGTATTCATGAAGTAGCTCGTGTTTTGAAGGACAAAGGGGTATTCTTTTTATCGGACCCCAGACCCAATGATTGCGATATAACAAGATTTGTAGATGATTATATGCAGCTTAAGAAGGACGGACACATAAAATTCTATACAAAGGATGAATGGGTGCAAATATGCAGAGAATGCAATATGCATTTCATTCAGTCTTTTGACTCGGAAATTCGTTTTCCGAAGAAAAAGAGTACGGCCAAGGGGTTTGAGGAGGTCCTTGCAAGACATGAAAAATCAATCATAGATAGTTATCAGCTTATACAGACAGAAGATGAAATCTGGGTGACGGAGCAGGTGAATAATCTCCTGTTTGAACATGGGGACGTTCCTTCTGTCACGAGGAGCGTCCCTTTGTCACGAGGAGCGTCCCTTTGTCACGAGAAACATCTCCGCGTCATACCATGTGACAAAAGGAACGTCCCCGATGAAATTAGAATAGAGGGAATTTAGAATGACAACAAGAGAGGAAGCTTTAAAATACGGACTGACTTTTCCTGATACTTATCAGGATGCACCTTTTCATGATGCAAACTGGCAGTTAATCAGAGTGAAAGGAA
>JBJELZ010000039.1:0-3506 GCA_051879415.1 Lachnospiraceae bacterium | reverse complement strand
TGCTGCAATATATAATGTTAAAAGCTTTCTTGCCCGCTGTCTAAGTTCTGCAGGATCCTGCCTGATTGTAATGGAATGAAGATCAACCACCGAATAAAAGCATTCATACTCATCACAAAGGGATACCCAGTTTTTCAAGGCCCCAAGATAATTACCAAGCGTCAGATTTCCTGTTGCCTGCATACCACTAAACAATACCTTTTTATCACCTATCATTTTTTTGTCCTGCCTTTCTGCTTCTTGTCTTAACATTCTTTAATATATACTTCCTGATATAGGCACACGTATAACGTTCGCCTTTCAGTGCATTCATCTTTAACAGTTTTTCCAGCAGCCATTTGGTATATGGATGCAGAAAATCATCAATATTTCCCTTGCTGTAATACGCCAGAGGATCTGCATCCGTATAGGCACTGCCATTATAAACCTTACATGCTGCCAGACGATCCATGAACATCTCTACAATATACTTATCCGGCATTTTTGCAGGTACTATCTTTACTTTATTGCCTGTTTTTTCCCGCACCGGATAATCCAGCCAGTATTCATAATGATGTCTGTTACGGCCTTTATGATGAAGCCATGCGGAGGAATATCCGATTGCTTCCCGTTCCGCATTATTGGGGCTTCTGGTTCCCTGCCAGTATTTTGCACCGACAATAAATTCCGACGGCATATACTTGGACAGATCATGAGTCAGTCCCTGCCAGTACAATCCTACCGAGAAGCATCCCTTCATGACATACCATTTATGGACGGTAATTGTTTTCAGATGATTCCATATGTTCATATCGCAATAACCATACCTTTTTTGATTTATCTTGTCAATCATAGCACAAAAACACTTGCTTTCCAATCTTTTATTTATTAAAATGCCATTAGGAATTCAAATTTTAAACAGGAGGAACTTCGACATGGCAAATAATACCCCTGATAATGATGAAGAAATGTATGTAGAACTGGATCTGGATGACGGAACCGTTACCTGCTCCATTGTAACAATCTTCTCCGCTGCAGGCAAGGACTATATTGCCCTTCTTCCCTTGGATGAAAATGGTGAAAACACAGATGGTGATGTCTGGATCTACGGTTACAGGGAATATCCTGATGATCCTAATGCCGATCCTGAAATCCTTTATATTGAAGATGAAGAAGAATATGAAATCGCGGCAGATGCATTTGATGAATATTTAGATGCGCAGGAATTTGATGAGCTCATTGATGATTCAGAAGAATAATCCGATTTCCCGCAAGAACCGGCTGGGCTGCAGCCGGTTTTCTTTTGTTTTACGCACATAAAACAGAAATAATTTTTCCTTTGCGCGGGTCATCGCCACATAAAATACCCTCCTTTCTTCTTCCAGTTCTTTCGCAGTAACGGCCTTTTTCTGCGGCACATTTCCTTCATTCACATCCGGGATAAGAACCACTTTGTATTCCAGCCCCTTTGATCCATGCATGGTTACCAGGGAAACGGCATCCTCTTTTATATCCTGTCCGCTTTTCTTTACCTGGATATCATAAAGTTCTATCTGTTCCAGCCATTCTTCCAGGCATGTAAGCCCCTTAGCGCTACTCTGTAACCAATCCAGTACTTCCAGTGCCTCTTTTGCATCCCTGTGCTTTTCCCTGGCATTCTGAACCACCCACTGATCATACCCCATTCCCTTACGGATATAATTAACTGCCGCATACGGCATCATTTTACGGACCTGCTCCAGATCATAAGAAAGCTTCACAAGTTCTCTGCGCCTGCCTTCCCCCAGTCCCGGTAATTTCATCAGTTCTGACAGTTCCACCCATTCCGGCAGCATATCACGCCGAAGATACCGAACCGGCTTGTTCATGAATCGTAAAAAATATTTCCTTTTCTTCTCTCCATGTGCAAAATGAAGCACCGCAAGAATATCCAGTGCCATAGGGTCTTCAAAGAGATTTCCGGTCTTTTCTTTTTGTAGGAAAGGAATCTTTTCCTGAACAAGTTTTTGTGCCAGAAAAGCAGCTCCCACATTGGTTCGAAACAGGATTGCAATATCGTGGAGGGAACCATATTGCTGATAGCTCTTTATCAGCCTGATCATTTCTTCTGCCTCTTCCTCTCTGGAGTCACAACCGGTTACCAGCACATCTTTTTTCCCTTCCTTTTTACTATAAAGCTTTTTGGGGAACCGCTCCCGGTTATGCCCGATCAACTGCACAGCCGCCTTGACAATCTGCTCCGTACACCTGTAATTTTCCTTAAGAAGCACCTGCTTACAATCTTCATAATCTTTGGGAAAATGCAACATAATGGATGGATCAGATCCCCGGAAACCATAGATTGACTGATCATCATCTCCTACCACAAACAGATTTCTTTCCGGCTCTGCCAGCATCCTGATCACTTCATACTGCATCCTGTTAATATCCTGAAACTCATCAATTAATATATAACGGAATACTCCCTGCCATGATGCAAGCAGTTCCGGATGACTTTGAAACATTCCATGACATAACAGGACCATATCATCAAAATCCAGCTTCTGTTCTTCCCGCATCCGTTTTTGATATGCCCTGAAAATCTCCTGAAATTGATTTTCCGATACATAGGCAGGATGAAATTCTTCCACAGACAAACCATAATTTTTTAGATAACTAAAATCATTTAACAATAACGGCACATACGATTCATACAGTTCCTCCTCTGCAGACCGTGCCTCAATAATCTCTCTTAAATACTCTCTTTTCTCTTTTTCGGTGATAATATTTGAATTTGTATAATGATAAGAATGTTTTAAAATGTGAAAATAGATTGAATGAAATGTTCCAAAACTGACACCCTGACCGGTATCTTCCATCAGCCGGTCAAACCGTTCCTTCATTTCCCCGGCAGAAGCTCTTGTAAAGGTAATCACAAGAATCTGTTCCGGCGGCACACCGCACTCTTCAATCAGATACCTGATTCGTCTGGTTATTACAAATGTCTTCCCGCTTCCCGGACCGGCAAGGACCATCATAGGTCCTTCCCGGTGTCGGATTGCCTGCAATTGTTCTTTATTTCCCTCCATGCACTACCTTCCTTTATTCCATAGTAAATAGTTCCGTCACAGCTTCTTTTGTTGAAAATGCCTCTGAAAATCCCAAAAAGACAGGATCGTTGGTCCGTAATACCTGTTCCAGCGTTGCTCCTTCCAGTTCCGCTATTGCATCCTTCTGATAGGTACCCAGTCCAAGACATTCCCTTCCTTCTGCACTCAGTTGAAGCTTTGCCCATTTTGTGATTATTTTTAAGTCTCCACCATAAGTTCCGATCAGGAAACATCTTCTGCCGCAGATATTCATATAAACAGCTGCGTTCTGTATTTCTATACATCCTCGTCCCTGATGAATCGTTCCGATTCCCGCAAACTCATTTCCCGTACCATGAATATCAATGGTAACATTATTGGCTTTAAAGTTCTGTACTCCATTGACGGAACCGATTCCTGTTCCCTCCGTAAAGGAAAGATCTGCAGAAAAATTACATT
>JBJELZ010000038.1:0-17158 GCA_051879415.1 Lachnospiraceae bacterium | reverse complement strand
TACCTGCTACAGGATGCTGGAATCTTGTAGGGTTGGTAGAGTTACCGGTAATGGAAACATCTACGTTCTCCTTCCACATGATAGCAACACCTTCAGGTACGGAATTTGCACCATAGCAGTTAACCTTTGCACGAAGTCCTTCGGAATAAGCCTTACGGAAAACTTCCTTAACTTCATTTGTATAAGGATCATACTCTGTCTCAACATAAGTAAATCCGTTAATTCTTGCGATAATCTGAGCTGCGTCCTTTCCAAGACCATTCAGAATAACACGAAGTGGTTTCTGACGAACCTTATTAGCCTTCTCAGCAATACCGATTGCACCTTCTGCAGCTGCAAAAGATTCATGGCCAGCTAAGAATGCGAAACACTCTGTTTCTTCTTCCAGAAGCATCTTACCAAGGTTACCATGTCCAAGACCAACCTTTCTTGTATCAGCAACAGAACCCGGAATACAGAAAGCCTGAAGTCCTTCTCCGATTGCTGCAGCAGCATCAGCAGCCTTCTTACAGCCCTTCTTGATTGCGATAGCTGCACCTACTGTATAAGCCCAGCATGCATTTTCAAAACAGATCGGCTGAATACCCTTGATCTGGTTATATACATCAAGACCTGCGTCTTTTGTAATCTTCTCAGCTTCTTCAATGGAAGAGATTCCATAAGATCCGAGAACTTCATTGATTTTGTCAATTCTTCTTTCATATGATTCAAATAAAGCCATGTCTTATCTCCTCCTTATTTCACTTCTTTATCTGTTCTGGGGTCAATAATCTTTACTGCATCAGCAACACGTCCGTACTGTCCGCTTGCTTTCTCATAAGCAGTGTTAGGGTCATCACCCTTCTTGATAAAGTCTGTCATCTTGCCAAGACTTACAAACTTGTAACCGATGATCTGATCATCAGCGTCCAAAGCAATACCTGTTACATAGCCTTCAGCCATCTCAAGGTATCTGGGTCCCTTCTGCAGAGTACCATACATAGTACCAACCTGAGAACGAAGTCCCTTACCAAGATCCTCAAGACCTGCTCCAACCGGAAGTCCTTCTTCAGAGAAAGCACTCTGGGAACGTCCGTAAACGATCTGCAGGAAGAGTTCTCTCATAGCTGTATTGATTGCATCACATACAAGGTCTGTATTCAATGCTTCCATAACAGTAAGACCCGGAAGAATCTCAGCAGCCATAGCTGCGGAATGTGTCATACCGGAGCATCCGATTGTCTCAACCAATGCTTCCTGAATAATACCTTCCTTAACATTCAGTGTCAGCTTACATGCGCCCTGCTGCGGTGCACACCAGCCAACGCCATGTGTCAGACCGGAAATGTCCTTAACTTCTTTTGCTTTTACCCACTTTGCCTCTTCAGGAATGGGTGCTGCACCATGATGTACGCCCTGTGCAACTTTACACATTTCTTGAACTTCTTTAGAAATAATCATGTGTAACTTCTCCTTTCAATTCATGTGTTTTAATTTATACATTGATGCTATGAAAGCCATAACACCTCAATCAGCTTTTATTTTCGCATATTATGATAAAAAAATCCAGTCATTTTTTATGTTTTTTGACAATCTTATTCACTTTTTACAACAATTTCACCATTCTTTTTAAAAATTGAGTTTTCGGGAATCACTCCGCGCACACAGGAGGTCGGGTAAATATTGGTATTTCTTCCAATTACTGTTCCCGGATTCAGGACAGAATTGCATCCGACTTCCACATGATCTCCAAGCATGGCACCGAACTTTTTAAGCCCTGTGGCAATTTCTTCCTGTCCTTTTTTATCTTTTACCACCACAAGGGTCTTGTCGCTCTTCACATTGGATGTAATGGAACCGGCACCCATATGGGACTTAAATCCCAGAATGCTGTCTCCAACATAATTATAATGGGGAACCTGTACACAGTTAAATAATATGACGTTTTTTAACTCCGTAGAATTACCAACCACACATTTTTTACCAACAATGGCACTTCCACGGATAAATGCACAATGCCTGATCTCTGCTTCTTCATCAATAATCAGCGGACCATTTAAGCATGCCGTCGGTGCGACTTTAGCACTTTTTGCCACCCAGATGTCCTCCCCGCGTTTTTCATATTTTTCAGGATCCAAAGTCTCTCCCAGTTCTACGATAAAGGATTTTATCTTTGCAAGAACTTCCCAGGGATATTCCACACCTTCAAATAATTTCACTGCAATAGTTTCCTCAAGGTTGTAAAGGTTCTCAATTTTAACATGTTCCATGATTCTGCTTCTCCTATCTTATTTCTTGTAATATTTTGCCGCTTGGTCAAAGCACCCACGCAATGCCCACTGATTCTGCAGCTGTTTCACATTTTCCGTATGCCTTGTAACAAAAGTATTCATTTTCTCGGTATACTCTTCCTCTGAAATGGTTCCGGCTGCCACTCCGGTCAATCCCTTCTCCCAGCTTGCCGTAAGTACCGGATTCAGCAAAGCACGAATGGAATAATTTACCACATCAAAGACCAGTTCTCCCTGCAATGTCGGCGTGATAATCTGGGTCTTTTTGTTCAAAGCCAGATATTTGATATTGAATAATTTGGTCAGGATACCGGCACGTGTTGCAGAAGTACCGATTCCACTTCCCTTAATCTGCGCACGAAGTTCCTCATTTTCAATCAACTGCCCTGCATTTTCCATTGCAAGAATCATACTGCCGGAATTATATCGCTTTGGCGGAGAGGTTTCTCCTTCCTTTAACTGCAGATCATCACAGGAAATTATCGTTCCTTTCTTAAGTCCGGCAAGCATCTGTAAGAATTCCGGGGAACACTTTACTTCCGCATTTTCACTATTTTCTGCACTATCGCTATTCTCTTCAGAAGTATTCTTAACATTTTCCCCATTCTCGGGTTCCGATTCATTCTTATCCCTGGCTTTCGTAAAAGAATACTGCATGATTTTCTGGTAACCTTCTGAAGTTAAAACCTTAAAGTTAGAGAAGAACGATTCTTTCTTATCTTCATTGTCCATGTTAATGGTCAATGTAACCTTCTGATAGGCAGCAGGCGGATAAAAAATCGCCAGGAATCTACGGACGATGATCTCATATACCTTCACAGCAGTCTGTGACAGTCCCTGAAGGGCACCAAAGCCCTGCCCTGTTGGAATAATCGCATAATGATCCGTTATCTGTTTATCATTCACATAACGGGTGGAAGCAATTTTTTTATAGCTTCCCATCTGAAGGACTTCTTCTGCTAAGTCTTTTGCTATGGGATAATTTTGAAGACCTCTGATATTTTTATCAATTTCCTTTGCCACCGCCGTGGAAAGGACACGGGCATCTGTTCTGGGATAGGTAGTTAACTTTTTTTCATACAGCTCCTGGGCAATTTTTAAAGTATCATCCGGACTGATCTTAAACAGCTTGGAGCAATCATTCTGAAGTTCAGCAAGGTTATAAAGGAGCGGCGGATTTTTCTTC
The DNA here is from genome assembly GCA_051879415.1 of Lachnospiraceae bacterium. Lineage (GTDB taxonomy): Bacteria > Bacillota > Clostridia > Lachnospirales > Lachnospiraceae > NK4A136. The sequence continues at coordinate 13,702 of JBJELZ010000038.1, read as the reverse complement.
TCCGTCTTTTTTTCCACCTTTTCCAGAATAGCTTTATAGCCTTCCGGTTCCTTCCGGTTACATTCCTTAAGTTTCGTAATCAAGTTCTCCGCATCTTCTTTTTTGGCAAATCCATTCTCTTTATAGAGTAACGGCGACTCAAAATACCGCGAATGTTCAGTGGCCTTCCATTCGCCACTGACACTGTTTTCACCGATTCCGAAGCTTCCGAGGACACGGTAAAACGGAGTTTTGACAAATTCCCTGATCTCCCGTTCCCTGTTAACAACCATTCCAAGCACGCAGGTCATCACACGTCCTACTGAAATCACACCCTTATCTGCATGCAGATAGTTCTTGACAAAATTGCCGTATTTCAATGTCAGAACCCTGGAAAAGTTAATACCCATCAGATAATCCTCCTGCGCCCTTAGATAAGCAGCCGCACAAAGATTATCATATTCGCAAAGATCCTTGGCCTCTCTGATGCCTCGAAGAATCTCTTCCTCCGTCTGGGAATCAATCCATACACGTCTCCGTTCTTTTCCGGTCACCCCTGCCTGACGCTCCACAAGACGGTAAATATATTCTCCTTCCCGTCCCGAGTCAGTACAGACATAGATTCTTTTGACATCCTCACGATTTAACAAAGAAGCTACAATCTGAAATTGTTTCTTAACATCCGGGATTACCTCATACTTATATTCCTTGGGAATAAACGGAATTGTCTCAAGACTCCATTTTTTCAGTTCCGGGCGATACGCATCCGGATAGCTCATGGTAACCAGATGACCAACGCACCAGGTGACCACAGCCTCATCTGACTCCAGATATCCATCCTTACTCTTCATATTCAGTTTTAATGCCTTGGCAAATTCTTTTGCCACGGATGGCTTTTCCGCTATATAAAGGGATTTCTCCATGCAAACAAACGCACCTTTCTCTCAATCATGGAAATATTTATAAGGAATTGATATCAACCAGATGAAGACTGTCTTCAGCAGCTTCCAGTATTCGAAGCTCCTGTTCAAAGCCTCCCTTTGAAAATAGATAGATATAATCTGCCTTCAGTTTTGCACTTGCGGCAATTTTCAGGCACATATCATAGGCTTCCTTCGAGAAGGATTCCCTGTTCAGTCTGCAAAAGCACAGAATATTCGTTCCCTCATCATCCTGCATGACAAGATCAATCGTTCCTTCCTTACCAATCCACTCGCCACTGCTGACTGCCTGAATCGGTAATGCTTTCTGTTGATTTAAGATCATCATATATTCCTTGCAGATTTTATGAAACTGTTTTTCATAAAAGGCAGGGAGCTCCTTACTGATATACTGTTCAAAAAACCGCTGCGGTCCTAAGATATTGAGTCTGCTGGCATTGCCAAAGATAAACCGGTAATAGAATTCCAGATAAGCTCCTGAAATTCTGTAAATTCCCTTCTTTGCATTGGCATTGCTGGCATTATCAAACGAAAAGACTTTCTCCACCAGCTCACGCTCCATCAGATTCTTAAGATAAACACTGATCTTGGCGCGTGAATAGCCTGTATGAAGATGAAGATCATTCAGCTTATTCATTCCGTGGCTTAAACAATACAGAATTGTGCAATAAACATTCAGTTCCCGAAGTTCTGCCGCAACGACACGTTCTCCCTCTTCCCTTAACAATCCGTCCGGATATAAAAGCATATGCTTAATGTTGTCTTCCACATCCAGCTTCGTTGAGAATTGATTCCAATAGGCAGGAATTCCCCCCAGAATGCTATAGGTCTTCATACATTCTTCTGTGGAATATTCATCAAAAAACTGAACACAGTCTGCAAAGCTTAATGGCTGCACCTTAAAGAAGCTGCTGATTCCCATGGCAAGCGTTCCAATCTGCGGAACAAATCCATTTTCCACAAAACTGATGGAAGAAGAACAGAGAATGACCATGCACTGATGCTCTGTGGTTTTCACAAACCGCATCAGTTCAAGCATAAAATCTTCAGAATATTTTACGATATTCTGAAATTCATCAATAATCATAACATGCTTTACATTCTTATCCTCAGATGCTTCGGAATACATCTTATGTAAAATGGCATCAAAGGAAAGATCTTCTCTGGGAATCCGGTACTCCATTTCCTGATTCCACTGAAAAAGCTGTTCCGCCTCCCCAAGCGGTCTTGCTGCATAATATGCCGAAACCTTTTCCTGAACAAAACGAGACATAAGGGTAGTCTTACCGACACCCTTATGTCCATAAACTACAAGCACCTGACTGCCTGCCTTATGATAATTGTCTTCCAGATATTTTAGTTCTTTCTTTCTTCCGACAAACATAAATTTACCCTGATTTATTTTGCAGTGATATATCCCTGTGCCTTTAAGAGTTCTGCACACAGAACTGCCCCGCCTGCTGCACCACGGACTGTATTATGGGAAAGTCCGACAAACTTCCAGTCATATACAGAATCTTCGCGGATACGTCCGACACTGATACCCATACCATTCTCATAATTTACATCCAGAGAAACCTGCGGACGGTTATCCTCCTCCAGATACTGGATAAACTGCTTGGGAGCAGAAGGAAGCTGTAATTCCTGGGGAACCCCCGAGAAGTTTACCAGTTTCTCAATCAACTGCTCTTTCGTCGGTTTCTTTCTGAATTTAACAAATACTGCTGCGGTATGTCCGTTTAATACCGGAACACGGATACACTGGCAGGTAATCACCGGTGATGTTGCGGGCACAATGACACCATCCTTAATTTCACCCCAGATTCTGAGAGGCTCTTTTTCACTCTTCTCTTCCTCACCGCCAATGTAGGGAATAATATTACCCTCCATCTCAGGCCAGTCTTTAAAGGTCTTTCCTGCACCGGAAATAGCCTGATATGTTGTTGCAACAACTTCATAGGGTTCAAATTCTTTCCATGCTGTCAAAACAGGTGCATAGCTCTGGATAGAACAGTTGGGCTTAACTGCAATAAATCCACGGGTCGTCCCCAGTCTCTTCTTCTGGAAATCAATGACCTTCATATGTTCCGGATTGATCTCGGGAACTACCATGGGAACATCCGGTGTCCATCTGTGTGCGCTGTTGTTGGAAACAACAGGTGTCTCTGTCTTTGCGTAAGCTTCTTCAATTGCCTTGATTTCCTCTTTTGTCATATCAACAGCAGAGAATACAAAATCTACCTTGGAAGCAACCTCTTCTACCTCATTTACATTCATGACAACAATCTTCTTAACAGCCTCCGGCATCGGTGTTGTCATTTTCCAGCGGTCTCCAACTGCCTCCTCATATGTCTTACCGGCAGAACGCGGGCTTGCCGCAATCGTTGTTACCTCAAACCAGGGATGGTTCTCCAAAAGAGAAATAAATCTCTGTCCTACCATACCCGTACCGCCTAAAATACCTACTTTCAACTTGTCGCTCATCATAAGCCTCCTCATAAATAATTATTTAACCCTTTCCTCCTCAGAAAGATACCTATTGTATTTTTCAAGAGCCTGCTTCATAACATCAATACCGGGTGCCCCGGTTGTCAGTCTCTTCTGCACACATGTCTCCAGTGAAATCTCATCATAAATATCATCTTCGAAGACACCACTGATTTCCTTTAATTCCTCCAGTGTCATCTCATCAATGCTCTTACCTTTTTCAATACAGGTCAGCACCAGCTTTCCGATAACCGCATGTGCATCCCTGAATGGCATCCCGTGTTTTACCAGATAATCTGCAGCATCTGTAGCATTGGTAAATCCCATGACAGCACTCTTTCTCATGACATCCTTTTTAAACTTCATGGTGTCTACCATCTGCATGAACATCAGAAGACATTCCTTAACTGTATCAATGGCATCAAAGCATCCTTCCTTATCTTCCTGCATATCTTTGTTGTATGCCAGAGGAAGTCCTTTCATGGTTGTCAGGATTGCCATCAGGCTTCCGTAGACCCTTCCTGTCTTGCCCCGGACAAGCTCTGCAATATCGGGATTCTTTTTCTGGGGCATAATGCTGCTTCCGGTGGAATAAGCATCATCAATCTCTATAAATCCATATTCATTGGAATTCCACAGTATTACCTCTTCGGAAAAACGGGACAGATGCATCATAATAGTTGATAATGCCGCCAGAAATTCGATGATATAATCTCTGTCAGACACTGAATCCATACTGTTGCCGGTTGGCTCATCAAAGCCAAGCAAAGATGCTGAATATGCCCTGTCAAGAGGATACGTCGTTCCTGCAAGTGCTCCTGCCCCCAGCGGGCAGGTTCCCATACGCTTATAAATATCTGACAATCTGGAACGATCCCGTACAAACATCTCAAAATAGGCGCCCAGATGGTGTGCCAGTGTAACCGGCTGTGCCTTCTGAAGATGTGTAAATCCCGGCATATAAGTATCCAGATTCTCCTCCATAATACGATACAGTATCTTTTGGAACCGGAATAACAGCTCATCAACCGCAAGGACCTCTGTCCTTACATACAGCTTCATGTCCAATGCAACCTGATCATTACGACTTCTTCCTGTATGAAGCTTTTTGCCGGTATCACCGATCCGTTCAATCAGATTGGCCTCCACAAAACTGTGAATATCTTCATATTGATCTGTAATAACAAGCGTTCCATCTTCCACATCTTTTAAGATGCCTTCCAATCCCTTCAGGATCTCATCCTTTTCCTGTGTCGTGAGAATCCCCTGTTTTTCAAGCATCATGGCATGGGCAATGCTTCCGCCAATATCCTGTTGATATAATCTTTTATCAAAATCAATAGAGGCATTAAAAAGATATACATTACGATCTGTCTCTTTTGTAAATCTGCCTCCCCATAACTGTGCCATATATCCTCCAGCCTTTCTGCAATCAATTCTTCCGTTACAATTCTCGTCTTACGCCTGTACAGGTCTATCCTGTATGACATGATACCGTATCAGTCTTTTATGTTATCACAACATTCGCGGTTTTTCAACAGTAAAACTTGCTTACCTGAACAATGCTGCTGCTCCGATGATTCCTGCTGCATTGCCCTGCGTGGCCTTTTTGATCTCTGCCACCTGTGCTGTCCCGCCTCCAAAGCAGTTTCCCTGTACATAAGTATTCAGATAATCACCCATCAGATCAAACGCTTCGCAGATTCCGCCGCCAAGATATACGACCTCCGGGCGGAAAATATTAATAATATTGGTGATACCGCAGGCAAGAGATTCCAGATATCCATCAAATGCTTCTTTGGCAGCAGGATCACCCTGACGAACCGCTGCAATGATCTCTTTTCCATTCAGTGCATCCGTCTGTGCAATCTCCTGCAGGCAGGAGTTTCCATACTTCATAACACAAGACTTCACATCACGGATCAATGCCGATGTTGAAACATAAGTTTCCAGACACCCTGTACGTCCACAGTTACATGGTCTTCCTCCATGACGGATTACCATATGTCCCAGTTCTGTTCCCCCGATGGTTGCTCCCTCATACAATCTTCCGTCAATGATTATGCCGGAACCCACACCGGTCCCCAGAGTAATCATAACTGCATTTTTATATGTAGCAGAAGTATCGCATACCAGTTCTCCAAGGGCTGCACAATTGGCATCATTGGAAACTTTTACAGGGAGTTTCAGCAAATCCCCAAGCTGTTTTCCAAGCTGTACATGTTCCCACGCAATATTATTGGAATATAATATTTCTCCTGTGGCAGTATCACTGATTCCCGGGCTTCCGATTCCTACCCCGGCAAGTTCACTGACATCCATGCCTGCTTTTTTGGCTGTTGCTGCAACCAATGCCGCCATATCTTTGATTACTTCCAAAGAATCCCGTTCCCGTCCTGTCGGGACAGAATCCTGACACAAAATCTGATATTCCTCATTCACGATACCGCATTTGATAAAGGTGCCTCCAAGATCAATTCCTGCCCATTTCATGCTGCTTCTGCCTCCCTCTCTTTAATAATAATAATAATAATAATAATGATGATGCATGCAAATGTCAAAAGTTCATTCAAGAAACTTGAAATGGCATAATACACAAAACAAATTGCCTGCATAACATTTTGCACTATGATAATATTTAGCGCAAAGTAATGCAGGCAATTCATTTGATATATTTAGTTCATTGCAATTGTCTCTATTTTCCTTTTCAGATCATCCGCAATATTACTAATCATTACCGTTGATGCTGCCATCTCTTCCGAACTTGATGCCAGAGAAGTAATGCGTTCCTTCACTCCATCCACAACCTCCAGAAGCTTCTCTGCTTCCGAATTCAATGTACTGATTGCCATGATAATCTCTTCTTTATTTCTTTCACTGTCCGTTGCCATACTGCGGCTGGAATCACTCAGATTCTTAATTTCCTCTGCAACAACCGCAAATCCCCTTCCTGCTTCTCCGGCTCGTGCCGCTTCAATGGATGCATTCAACGATAACAGATTGGTCTGCGAAGCAACAGATGTAATATTTTCATTGTTCTCACCAAGCTGGACCAGAAGTTCATTGATTCTGTCAAAAGAAACAGTCATCTTTTCACAGAAGGCAACTACCTCTTCCATGGCTACACTGATATTATTACTTTCCTCAGCATTTTTACTATTGCCAACCGACATTTCATTAATCGACTGGCTCAGGGAACAAAACTGTTCATTGGTTTCTGATACCATACCGGAAATCTCATCATTCTTTTCCAGAATCTTCTGATTCTGTTCCTCCATTTCCTTTGACATCTGCGCCAATTGTGTTTTTTCTTCTTCAGCAAGATCTTTGATATAGTGGATACAGCTATTCCGATTATTGCATCCTTGAGAGATTGCTGTTGCCATATCCCGGCAGGTGCTATAGCCACAGGCACTGCAATTAATCTTTCTCTTATCATCCGTGGTTTTCTTCATGCTGTTAAAAATCTCATCAAACTGCTGTTCATCCGGTCTTACGATTATATGACCTTCTGATTTATCCGTATACTGTCTGATAAAATCATTCAAATCAAGATGCGCAAACTGTTTATTCAGATTCTTTAGTCGTTTTTCCGGAGTGGAATTTCTCGCCCATGCACTCGTTCGTTTTCTGCTCTTGCTGGCTTCCTTAATACTCTGCAGTTCATACAGCGTATCATCCGATTTTGTTTTTTCTTCCTCTACACCGGTTCCATAGATACATCCCTTTGCACAATTTAAAGCATCCACCATAAACGGAAGCGGTTTGTTATTCAGCACACGCTTTTTATAATCTTCCAGGAAATGATAAGCATGCTTTTCCCCTTCAATCTGCCGGATAAACATATCCTCTCCGCAAAACCAATATACATTTTCTTTCAAACCACCCGGCATCGGATAGATTGATCCCAGTCCGTATTCTATCTCATTATCGGCTGGTTCTGCCATGATATTATGTTTTCTTGCATATTTTGCAAAATGATCAAAGGTCACATTATAATTTACATAACCATAAGTATTTGGATCACTGATCTCGGATTTCTTTGCAATACAGGGACTGATAAATGCCAGTTTATCTGTAAGATGCAGATACTTTTTCGCATAAATTGCCGCACACATCAACGGACTGTGAACCGGTACCAGCTTCGGGATCAGTTCCGGTATGTAGTGTTCAATATAATTCACAATAGCGGGACAGGGCTGTGAAATGCCACCCATAAAATGATTCTCTGTAATATATTTGATATATCCCCAGGTTGTAATGTCAGCACCAAAGCTGACGCTGATAATCCTGTTCACACCAAGTTTTTTCAATCCGCCAAGCATTTTTCGGTATTCATTTGGATAATTCGCTGCAAATGCCGGTGCCCATAAGACAGAAATCTTTTCGCCTCTGGCAAGGTCTGCCATCAATTGTTCTGTATCATCCCTGAATTCTCTTGCTTCGTGTTCACAAGAATCAAAACAGGCACCACAACCGACACATTTGTCTCCATCTACGTAAATCCGCTGCTTATCCCCAAATTCCACTGCTCTGTTTGCAGTAAGCACCGGACACTCAGAAATGCATTTATTGCATCCGATACAATTGTCATTTGTAAATACCAGACCGCTTTGAACAAATTCTCCCATAAATACCCCCTTGTATTTTTCATGTAGAAACCAGAACCCCTTTTCCGGATCTTCATGCTTTCTCTTTATGTAACTGTTTGTTCTAACACATCTGAATAGATTATTATAGAAAACCGACGTCAGCAGAACCGCTGACACTTTATTAGATAATATACTACTGCTGCAGAATTGGCAATATCATTTTTATAATTTTGCCCTGTTTTGCTCTATTTTTTTTGGCTTTTTTGTGTATTTTTCACAATACTATGATAACTGCTCCAAGACATTCTCCAATACATCAAAATATTCCGCAAATGTCTTTTTACAACACTCCGGATGCAGAATTCGTACTCCCTTTGTGCCCAGCCCCGTCAACGCAAATGACATTGCTACCCTGTGATCATCATAGGTTTCAATATCGCATCCTTTTGGAATACCGGGAAATATTGTAATTTCATCCTGCTTTTCCTCTGTCTCAATTCCGAGGGCAGTCAAATTACGAACCATAGCTTCAATCCGGTCACATTCCTGAAGTCTGATATGACCAATGCCGGTAATAGTTATCGGACCGTCTGCAAATGGTGCAATGGCAGCAAGGGTCAATGCCTGGTCAGAAAAGGAAGACATATCCACCACAAAACCACCATTTAACTGCCCGTTATCCGGACCGTATACAACAACCTCTCCCTCCTGTGTCTCGCTGCACTTACAGCCCATTCTGGTAAGGACATCTATAAACTGTGTATCCCCCTGGAGCATCCGGGCTTTCACACCTTCAACAACAATACCTGTGCCAAGAACGGCTGCAAGGGCATAAAAATAAGCAGCCGCAGACATATCCGGCTCTATGGCATAACTCATCGCCTGATAGGACGCTACTCCCGTCAGAACATACTTTATCTGTCCGTCCTGCATCTGTTTCCCCACTGCTACACCAAACTGCTCCATCATCTGAACCGTAAGGTCAGCATAACTTAAGCCATGGGAACCTTCTACCATTATTTCCGTCTTATGATGAAAGGTTCCGGCAGCAATCAGCAATGCACTTAAAAACTGCGAGCTTTTTTCTATATTTACTTTAAGGACATCCGGTCGTTCAGAACCTGTTCCAATAATATGTAACGGAAAATGTCCCTCCTTTTCCATGCAATCCACCTTTGCACCTGCAGACCGTAAGGAATCAATCAGTGGCTGCATCGGTCTCTTTTTCATCTGTTCAGAGGACTCTACAACATATTCCCCATCCGAAAATGCAAGCATTGCCGATAAAAATCTTGCTGCTGTTCCGGCACTTCCTACATTAATGGTTGCCTTTTTGCAGGGGATATCTCCCCCATGTCCTGTGATGGTAATCTTACTACCAAGACCATGATCCGGTTCTGAAAGAATGGAAAAGCCCAATTCCTTCAGGCACTCCATAAAATGCATTGCATCATCACTTGTCTGGCAGTTATAAAGCGTACTGGTGCCTTCTGCCATTGCTGCTAAAAGCAGTGCTCTGTTTGTAATGGACTTTGATCCAGGTACCATTGCTTTTATAAGACTCTTATTTCTGATTTCCGGACATTTTACTTCATATATTTTCTGATCCATATTAATCTCCGTTCCGCCGCTTCCGGCTGGCATCCAAATAGTAATCCCCATAAAATATAAAAAAGTTGTCTGCCCTCAGACAAACAACTTTATTATAGCACAGGATATTTTGTCATGAAAGAAAATTCCTATAATTCTTGATTTAGCCCCTTTCAATTCATGATTTAAGTTCATTTATTTCCCGATTTAAGTTCATTTATTTCCCGATTTAAGTTCATTTATTTCCTGATTTGAGTTTTCATATTTCCCGATTTGAGTTCGTCGTAAAATTAAAAGTTCCTCATAATATGTTATTTGGAGGCTTCTTACAGTTCCCTCTTTTGATAAAAATAAATGGACAATAACCAGGATGCTGCATATACAATGATTGTCGCAACACAAGCGATCAAACCATCTCTCATCGAAGAAACTGCCGTCACTGCCTCTCCCGCAACAGAGGTCGTTGAAGAAAATGATACACTCATAGCACACACAGCACAGATTACAATATAGTATACAATTCTTCCCTTTTCCGCGCCAAGCTTGAAAACAAAGGGATAAAGGACAGCCGGGGCAGCCAGCGAAACTGTGATCAGCGTTGCAAAAAGAATAACCGCATCCGCAACTGTAATCTGATTGGCCATCACTCTAAGAACCTCAGCAACTGCGGTCACTGCAAAAATCAATATACTTCCAAGCAATCCTACCAGATACTTCGCTGATACCATCTGTGCTCTTGTATATGGCATGGTTCCGGCATAAAGATCCCATCTTTCCCGCTCATCATAAGAAATCAGTGACATCGGAATCAACCCGGTCAATACACATGGATAATAAACGAAAAACTGGTTTCCATATCCTGACAGATAAACTGCCAAAAACACAACATCCAGAAAAACAAATGATTTGCAAAGTTTACCGGTCATATAAAAATCTTTTATGAGAAGTCCTTTCATTCTGTTTTCGCCTCCTTAACCATAAAAATGAATAGTTGCTCAATATCCACGGGACTAACCTCCATCCCCGCCGGCATCCGCTCCTTTGTTACCAGTGCTTCGATGCCGTATGCCCCTTCTTTTCTGCCAATTACAGCATCCGGTGCTATTTTTGCGAATGTTTCTTTTGTGCAATGAACAATACCATAATGTTCCTTCAGCCGGTCCTTCTCCTCACAAAGCAGAAGCTTTCCCTTATGTAGAAATGCAATATAATCACAGATCTTTTCCAGATCACTGACAATATGAGACGAAATCAGGATTGAATGATCTTCTTCCCTTGTAAATTCATTAAATAGATCAAGTACCTCATCTCTGACTACAGGATCCAGACCTGAAGTTGCTTCATCTAACAGCAAAAGTTTTGCATGATGGCTTAAGGCAATCGCAATGCCCAGCTTCATCTTCATGCCTCGCGAAAAATCTTTAAAAGGTTTGTTTTCAGGCACGGATAGTTTTTTCAGATAGTTTCCGTAGGCTTCTTTATCCCAGTTACGAAATGTATGCTTCATTACATTTCCTACCTGTTTCGCATTTAACAGAGAAGGGATCCCCACTTCATCCAGAACAACTCCGATTTCTTCCTTGGCAAGTCTGATATTTTCACGATTATCCTTACCAAATAGTGTGATCGTACCGCTGTCTCTTTTGATCATTTCGAGAATCAGCTTTAATGTAGTACTTTTTCCGGCACCGTTTTCTCCAACCAGCCCCATAATACAACCACTGGGCAGTGTCAGATTAAGATGATCCAGAGAAAATTCCGGATAACTTTTACAAAGATCCTTGATTTCTATAGCGTTCATATATCAGCTACTCCTTCCATTTATAATCTAATCTCTGGTAATTACGCAACTCTTATTTACCATATCTGATGTATGTAATTTGCATGGATTAATTAATCTAATCTGATTCTTCCACAGCAATATTAATCATTTCTATAATATCCTCTTTCCGCAGATTACAGCTTGCAGCCAGCTGCAGGATACTGTCTATATGTTCTTCAATCTTTTTGAGATTTTCTTCTCTTAACAGTTCTACATTTTTCGGTGCAACAAAACAGCCTTTGGCAGCAACCGTATAGATAAACCCTTCCCTCTCCAGTTCATCATATGCCCTTTTGGTTGTTATCACACTGATACGCAGATCCTTTGCCAGATTACGAATGGAAGGAAGCGGATCATCTTCCTGTAAGGTGCCGTTGATAATCTGTGACTTCAGCTGCGTATAAATCTGCTCATAAATTGGCAGACCACATTTATTATCAATAAATAAATTCAATTTTCATCCCTTCCTTTTTAACTGTATATTGACAGTATATACAGTTGAAACAGTTTTGTCAATATAATAATCGTTAGAATTAAACAGAATGGTCTGAATTGAACAGAATGGTCTGAATTGAACAGAAAAAATTAGAATTCTCCCCAAAATTACAGACAGTATTTTTCCAAAAGCATCTGCAGAATCTCCATATCAACCGAACACTGACTGGTTTCATATGTTAATAGCAGCTTTTCTCCTGGAAATATCCCATTTCTAATATAAGTATTTATTTTTTTAATTGCTTTATCGTTATAATCCGGATGATCCATCATACCTAAATGTTCTAATAAATATTCCTTTCTTTTCGAAACATTTAGAATTGTAAAATCCGGATATAAAACTATTCCAGATTTTAGTTTTAAAGGATATTCATACCTGTATGGTATTCCCATAAGATTCATTTTATCAGCTATCATCTTCTCTGATTTTGAACGTACCCGTTCCCCCTTTTCCGTATATATTTCCGGAATATTATCAAGAAACTTCTTTCCCTGGTATGTAACACATTGCCATTCTTTAGCATAATTCATTTCTAATACATTCGGAACAACTAAAGCCTTTCTTTCCTCAGATAAATTTGAATATACATTAGGCCAGTCTACCTTTCCATAAATACTTTTTATCTTATTTATTTCCTTTAAATTATAATCAAGATAGTTTATTAGCTTTGTATCATAATCCTTTTGAGCTAATTTCTGTATTATGCGCATATCTTTTTTCTTTGAGAGATAGGTTTCTATATGTTCTTTATCTCCACCAACATTATAGTATTGTGAGGTACCGTGATTCACTGATACTCTCAGTTTTCCTTTTGGAGATTTTCGCAATTGCTTTTTTATTATTTCCATTTCCCGAAGAATGATTTCTTCATATCTCAACATTTCATCAAAACTATCTATCATATTTTTCCCTCTTTTCTTCTTGTATTTTTAAAATATATTTTTATTTTATCTCTTACCGCTTTGTGGCTCTGCTTTACCACCTTATCTATCTTTTCTATCTTTTTAAGTGGTATTTTTACGTTTTCAAAATGCTTTCCAGTCTCTTTTTACCTCTTATTTTCACTGTTTTTCCTTTTTAAGTGGTATTTTCACGGCTTCAAAATGTTTTTCGTCCCCTTTTTACCTCTTATTTTCACCACTTTCTATTTCAAGTGGTATTTTCGCGGTTTCAAAGTGTTTTCCGGTCTCTTTTTACCTCTTACTTTCACTGTTTTTCTTTTTAAGTGGTATTTTCGTGATTTCAAAATTTTTTCCGGTCACTTTTTACCTCTTATTTTCACCATTTTCCATTTCAAGTGGTAATTTCGCGATTTCCAAACATTTTCCGGTCACTTTTTACCTCTTATTTTCACCACTTTCTATTTCAAGTGGTATTTTCGCGATTTCCAAACATTTCCCGCTCTATTTTTACCTCTTATTTTCATTATTCTCCTTTTAAAGTGGTATTTTACTGTTTGAGACTTCACAAACTACAATTTCATATCATAATTAACTTCAACGCATAAATTCATGACCTTCAAATGACATATAAACAAATTAATCAAGTAATTTGAACTCGGGAAGAATGTTCCCCTCTGGATAAAATAGATAAAAAAGAATAAATTGACTAAAATAATCTACTTTAGGAATTAATGTATGTGGTGCACCCTTAGGATGCACCACACAAATTAAACTTATGTTACTATGTAAAGCTAAACAAACAAGTTTCTCCAACCATTTGCTATTTGTTGGCAATCGCTGCCTGTGCAGCAGTGACGTATCAGAGGAAAGTTCTGTTTGGGTTACTTTGTAAT
>JBJELZ010000037.1:0-3521 GCA_051879415.1 Lachnospiraceae bacterium | reverse complement strand
TGACAGATGCTCCAGCACTAATGATTCATACTGTTCCAATACAATCTTGGCATTGTCCACATCCTTTGCCAGCAACAGTATATTGATAAGGTTCATCATCTGTTGCAGGGAATCATGGGATTCGGTAAGTCCCAAGTGTGTATATTCCATACGGATATCAAAGGCTGTACGGAGTGCATTGGCTGCCTCATTTCCACGCTTCATCAGCAGATAAGTGTTGGAAAGGTTGTTGTACAGATTGGATAGCAGGTTTGCAGTTCGCATATCTGCATCTTTTGTATGCATCTTTTCCATGATGTTGATTGCCTTTTCACGTTCCTTAACTGCATTTGCGTAATCCTTTTTCAACAGAAAACACTCTGCCTTATAATCCAGTAGCAATGCCCTGTCACATGGAGATTCCAGCTTGTATTCTTCCATAAGATAGCTGATTCTATCAGTTAGTTTCGGCAGGTAATCCGATACAAGGTATTTGTCCAGATATGGGAACATATCCTGTAAAAACAGTAAGAAATATCCACCATCATCTACTATAATGCGCTCTGATACACTGATAAGGGCAGCAATGATATATTCTGGTCTGCGAAGTTCCAAGCCATGTGCCAGGCAGACAAGGTGGAGGCTATTAAGCAGAGTCTGGCAGGCAGTCACGGTTGGTATGGTTTCAATGGAAATTACTTCCTGTAACAGTGGATGCAGGCTGATTTTCTTGTTATCTGTATCTTCGTTTATAAATCCGTATTTGATAAGGTGGTTTACATCCGCAAGGTTATCAAGTTTCATCCAGTTCTTGAAGCTATTCTTTAATATGCCGGCAACCGGTAGCAGAGACAGATTGCGAAGAATGTCCAATTGCTGATTGGACAATTTACCAAGTTGTAGGAGCTTTCGTAAATGCTCGATCATCAGTCCGTCAGTGAAATCATCATCCTTATACAGTTCCACATCTTCCCCGGAGGCGATATTCAGTCCACAGGTTCTTAGTTCAGCAAGCAGTTCTTCCGGTTCCATGCCGCTGGCTGTCAGAGATAGTGCAGACAGGCATACAGTAAGGGTATGACAGCCCACCGTCTGGATAATGTCCTTTACTACAGCTTCAGAACCCTTTGCAGAAGGGCAATGCTTATAAAACAGTTCTACAAGCTCTGTATCTGCGTCCATTTCAGAAACTTTTACCGTCTCAAACTGAGAGATATTGCACCGGCTGGTGACCAGTATCTTACAATTCAATTTTATAAACTCTTTGAAGAAAGCATCCTCTTTTGGCAGGACATTGAAGTTATCAATGATAATGAGACTGTCAGAGTGGAGCTTTTTTAATAGTTTCATATGCTTGTCAAGGAGCATATCTTCGTTCATATCTGCGGTATCATCGCTAATTTCCATCTGAGCAACACATTTCTTTAAATCGCCATCGTAAAATAAGTGGATGATGTTGGTGTATTTCTTTTCATTCTTTTTGGCATAGGTCTTTGCCAGTTCACTTTTACCCATACCGGCAGTGCCGGTGATAAATACAAGATTGTTTTCCTGCAAAGCTTTGCTAACGACCTTTATTTCCTCTTTTCTTCCGAGAAAATAGCGGTTTACAGAAGGAAGCTTGTTACTCAGCAGAATATCCGACAAATCAGGAGATAACAGGGTGTGTCTGCTGTCATGGTCATTTAATATGGCGTAACGGACAAGAGTGGTAATAAACTCGGCATCATCTGTTATCTGGGCAAATTCATCAGCCTTTTTTGTACCAATTACATCCACACTGTCCATAACCAATTCTAAAAGCAGTTTCCTTGTGGCTGGCACATTGATAAGGTTTGGAATTACATCTTCCTGAATATTATCCTGAATGCCGTCAAAGCCGCAATTGTCATAAAAGGATAATATTTCTTTGGGTATCGGGCGTTCTCCGGTACACCATCTGCTGTAGGTAACATTTTTCTCAAAATCCTCTTTTTCAAATAGCTCAATGTTGCACAGGCAGTCGTAGAAGATGTCTTCAATCATCTGGTACTGTGCATAAGTTTTCTTTTTGTTTTCCAATAACACTCCAATTACGTTGGAGAAGGTAATGCGGTTCTGCAATTCATCACTTCCTAACTTTTTCGTCAACTTCCGGTCAACTTTCCGTCAATGATAATCCAAGACAAAATTTCGTATCATTAACCCATGAAAACGTAGCCACCAGGAGCCATGAGAGAAAAGGCTTGGCTACAAGAAGATTATAACACAAAAAAGAACAAATGTTCTACCGAATCTTTTTGTATTTTGAACCTTGATAAACAATCCGGAAACGGATTCATGAGCTGTATCTTATGCCAACAGACCTTGCAAGGAGAACTGGGAAGTCAGGAGGAGCGAGGGAAGACACTTCCGTCAAAGGTGGGAAAGGAACTCGAGCAGGAGTAGCCCACAGGCAATGAGCTAAAGGTCAGCTGTAACGCTGACGGCATAGGATACGAATGGAAGCCAAAAGAACTTTATCTTATCAGCAAGTCGTGTATTATCACAGCATTTATGCAGAAAGAAGGTGATAAGTCAGATTATTAGGAAAGAGGGGTGTTAGCTTATGACGAAGGAGCTGGAGTTGAGTAAGAAGCTTGCGGTGCTGGGATGGATTTTTCGTAAGGGACTGATTACGGAAGATGAGTACAACAGAACAAGAATTCATATTATGGGCGAATATGATGTTATCAGTTTTATGACTGCATAATCCGCACATTCGTTAACATTTTCATTATGATTTATAGTGTAGGCAGTAGCAGATATTTTGTTGCTGCCTACTTAACGTATACAGACATATTTTTGAAAGGAGTTTTTGAATGGAAGAAAGACAAGTAGAAGTAATTAAGAAAGTTGAAGGCCCTGTTATCAGGGACCGAAGACTGGTGGGGAAGCCACTTACCATCACAAGAAAACGAGTGGCGGCATATGTGCGTGTCAGTACAAATGCAGAGGAGCAGTTGCAGAGTTTTAAGTCTCAGAAGGAGTATTATCAGGACAAAATTTCTGCAAATAAGGAGTGGGCGCTTGTAGGCATTTATGCGGACGAGGGCATTACGGGAACAAAGACCACCAAGAGAGATGAGTTTTTGCGCATGATTGATGACTGTATGAACGGTCTGGTGGATATTGTCATTACCAAGTCGGTATCCAGATTTTCGAGAAATCTTGTGGATGTGCTTTCTTATACAAGAATGCTGAAGGCAAAGGGGGTGACAGTCATATTTGAAAAAGAAAATATTGACACTTCCACCATGGAGAGTGAAATGCAGTTATCACTACTATCCGCACTGGCGCAGAATGAGGTGGAATCTCTGTCACAGAATGTTACTCTGGGCGTTCAGATGAAGATGTCCAGAGGGGAGCTGATGGGGTTCAATGGTTGTCTTGGCTATGATTATCACCCGGAAGATAAAAGCATAACCATCAATGAAAAAGAGGCTGAGACAGTCCGTATGATTTATGATTTGTATGTGCAGGGATATGGTGCTTATACCATTGCCAAGGAACTTACAAGGCTG
>JBJELZ010000036.1:0-17220 GCA_051879415.1 Lachnospiraceae bacterium | reverse complement strand
AGCTTAAGAATGTCAGCCACGCATCAAGTTCTGTACTTACATTTTGAACGATAGAGCGGAAAGTGTCAAGTGAGATGTAGATAATATTTGCAAGTTCCGGAAGCTGTATGCCGCTGGTGTAGGAAGTGACCCTGCGGTGGATATATGCATAGGGATAAATTTGGAACTCTTCCGGACTTTGTTCCATCAGGATGATCAGATATACCGGCTTTAAGTCGCTGTAAGAAAAATCCTTTTTTCGTTCATTTCTGACACGGTTATACTGACGCATGATCATGTCGGATACATAGCAGCTGCTGCGCTGCCCGGGAAAGAGATAACCGATTTTCTGCATTTCCACATCCACGATGGAGCCGTCGGCTAGTTCCGCGATGATATCCATAATGACAAGACTGCCGTGCTCTGCAAGACGTTCTCCTTCATTGGGAAGAAACTGGCGGATGGTAACGGGCTGACCGATGAGAGCTTCCAGCAGCGATTCTAACCGTTCCGGATGAGCGTCCGGATTAAAGATGTGCAGAAACGGCTGGTTGTATGTAATCCGCAAGCCCTCCTTTCCCCGCAGAAAAGCTAACAATTGTTCCTGAATGGAAGGCTTGAGCCTCTGAAAAGTAGCATAAGATTCCGGCATGTTTTCAAGAAGTGCAATGACCTCCTTTTTGGTGCAGGAATTACCGAAAATCTGTGAAAAAGATGGTACTGCTGAGTTGCTGTGTTTGTCCATAATAGACCTCCTTTGAAAGATAGATTTGAAAATAGAAATGAGATTGTAGGCTGCGAAACGAAGATCCCCGGATAGATTAAAAACAAGGAATACATATATCACAACTGCAATCCGGATATTTGGCGATCTGCCAAAGAGTCTGTAGTTTCAAGAATGAAACTGCAAAGAACTTGCTATTAGGGTAGCATCCGGATAAGGCATTGTCAAGAAGGATTGACACATTATATTGTGGAGAAAAAGGATAATGACAGATAAGAAAAATACAAGAGAGATTGTTTGCAACAATTGTGGTGAGATATTTATCCATCGGTGTAAAAACAAAAAAATACCCTCGTATTGCTCATATTGTTATGGTGCTATGAGGAAGGCACATGAACAGCAGATTGAGGTGGAGAAGCAACAAATAGAAGATGAGAAGTGGCGTAGGCAGAGTATAATTGATAAGGGACATTTCGAAGAACAGCTGCTTCAAATGTCCACAATTCCTATAGAAGAACTGAGACCACTGGGGCGCACCTTATATATTATTGGAAATGGCTTTGATTTGATGCATGGTGTGAAATCAAGCTATAGGGCATTTAGGGATTTTCTGGGAAAAAACAGCAATCTTCGTTTTAAATTGGAGTTATACTTAAAGCCAGATGATATTTGGGCTGATTTTGAGGAGGCGTTGGGACATATCAATATGGATATGATGGCTAATCCAAATGTTGTTGGCGATATGCTGGATCTTACTGGTTCCTTTGAAAATGATTCCGGAGCAGCTGAATATTATATGGCCTTAGAAATGGCAGCTGAACCAATGAGATCTATTACTGAGGATTTAGAGAAGCGGTTTAGAATGTGGATTGAGAAACTGGAAATAGGTACGAATGATCGCCCTTTAAAAATGCTATTTCATGATGATAAGGTTCTTTGTTTCAATTATACAGGGTTTGTGGAAGAACTTTATGGTGTGTCTGAATCTAATGTATGCTATATTCATGGATGCAGGAGGAAGAAAAAGGGACATCAAAAGGAAAAACTGATATTAGGACACAAGCCTGGTGCATCTGAGGATGAATATACTTTGATTCGTGGTCTTAAAAGAAAAAAGTCTTACCGGAGTCAAGTGATCGACGTGGCGCAAGAAGGTGTGGTAAGGCTGCTTTCTGAATTTGATGAGGCGATTACCAAGAATTCTCAATCCATTATTTCGGCACACAGCAGTTTTTTTAAGAACCTTGCAGATGTTACGAATGTGGTTGTGATAGGGCATTCCATATCACCGGTTGATTGGGATTATTTTTTAGAAGTAGCAAAAAATATTCAGGATGCTCATTGGTATTTTGGATGTCATGGAATTCATGATCTTGAAAATACGCAGCGTTTGGCGAATATTCTGGGAATAGATCCCATTGTATTCCGCACAGATGGTATTTCTGTAACCAAGATTACTGAATCAGAAAAAAAGTCACAGGTACATAAACCAGACTGGAAGAAAATGCAATCACCTGACCGAAAGTGGAACGTTCAATGGCTGGGGAAGAGAATCAACATTATTGGAAGTGATGGTCAAACTAATCGTATTATGCAAGATAATATAAGGAAGTGCGTTTTTTCGCCAGCCGGAGATATTCTTTTTGTCATAATAAATGGTATAGATGCAGGTATTCCTTTTTTTCGATTGCTTGATGGAACATGGGTATACATCGACGAGATGGAAACTATTCCAAATCAGAATATTCTCAACAGGAGATTGCGGTATGTATATTTAAATGGCGAGAAAATTGCTTTTGTCTATAATAATCGGGTCAGGGAGTATTCTTTGGAGACAGGTGCACTTGTTCGAAATTTGGCAAGGCGAGATGCTAAAAGTGAGCATTATGAAGGGGTAGAAATCAGCAGATTGTTCTTGAACATCGGGGACGGGACTATGGAAATTTAATGATTTATTCCATAATATTATGGGGGTATTTATTGGTTATGAGATATATAAAATTTTTCAAAAATTATGTCATAAATAATATCGAATCCTTTATGAAGAGATGCTATTTTATTTCCATAAAGCAGTTTTTCTATTGGGTTCCGTTATAGAACTCTGTCAAAATTCAGAACATTCCGTATTCATTTCAGAAAATTCATGCTTTAAAATCAAAAAACAAATTTAAAGCAGGGAAATACTGGATTATGAAAAATATGAGAAGGGAAAGGACGAGGAGTATTATGAAAGAGAAGAAAAAAAACATTTATAAATGGATTGCAGCATTATGCATTGTTCTGTTTTTAGTCTGCATTGTATGGTTGCTGAATTACTACAGAGATTTAAAGGAAGCACAGCGTCAGATGGATGAATTGCGGGAAAGCTATGTTTCTTCGGTTTCTGAGAGCGCGGTTCCCGAAGCCGTGGTATCGGAGACCGCCGTCTCTGACAATGCAGTTTCTGAAAATGATGTCGAGGAAGAAAAGATATATCCCGGATTGGAAGGTTTTAATGTGCCTGCGGTTTCGATTGATTTTCCGGCACTGTATGAAGAGAATGATGATATTTATGCATGGATAATGGTTCCCGGAACACAGATTGATTATCCTGTTTTACAGCATCCGGGTCAAACGTCATATTATCTGGATCATAATATTGATGACAGTCGGGGGTATCCCGGGTGCATTTTCACAGAATTCTATAATAGCAAGGACTTTGAAGATCCTAATACTGTTATCTATGGACATAATATGAAAAATGGTAGTATGTTTGCCGGTCTTCATTATTTTGAAGATTCGCAATTTTTTGATGAAAATCAGTTCATATACATTTTTTCGGAAGAACATACATATGTTTACCGGATTTTTGCAGCGTATGAATTTTCCAATATACATCTTGTTCAGGGATTTAATCTGGATGATCCGGATGTCTTTGAGCAGTATCTGGATGGTATTTTTCAGCTGGATGGAATTAATAACAATTTCCGAGAGGATATTGAATTGACTGCGAAGGACAGGATCATAACATTGACCACCTGTATTTCCGATAAACCGGATAAACGGTATCTGGTACAGGGGGTACTTGTGGCGATAGGGTAGTTGTCATCGGGGACGGGGCTTTTGTCACAAGGAGTGTCCCGCTGTCACAAGGAGCGCCCATTGTCACGCAGTAGGCACGGGGCAAAAGTCCATTATAAAACTTCATATGACAGAATGCACAAAATAAATTGGTTGAATGACATTTTGCGCTACGGAGATGAGACGATAAAAATCGTGGAAGCCATTGCTGAACACGATTTTTGTTTTTTGAGGCTCATCGAAGTGTTTAGCGCATAGGAATGAAACCAATTTATTTTGTGCATTCTGACAAATTATTAATTGCGAACAGGCTTTTGTCCCCGTTATCCGGTTACCGTGACAAAGGGCGCTCCTTGTGACAGCGGGACACTCCTTGTGACAAAAGCCCCGTCCCCGATGAATAGCTTGATTATTTTTGAATTATATGGTAGTATAGTAACGGCTTTTTGCCGTTATATATGTTGGAACATACAGGAGGCATATTAATATGGAACAATATAAACAGGAATTTATTGATTTTATGGTGGAGAGCCAGGTATTAAAATTTGGAGAATTTACATTAAAGAGTGGAAGAAAATCCCCGTTCTTTATGAATGCGGGAGCCTATGTTACCGGCAGTCAGTTACGTAAGCTTGGAGAATATTATGCGAAGGCAATTCATGATAATTTTGGGCTGGAATTTGATGTGCTGTTTGGACCGGCTTATAAGGGGATTCCTTTAAGTGTAGCCACAGCTATGGCAATCAGTGAATTGTATGGAAAGGATGTCAGATATTGCTCCAACCGTAAAGAGGTGAAGGATCATGGAGATACGGGAATCCTGCTTGGCAGCAAGTTAAAAGACGGTGACCGTGTTGTGATGATTGAGGATGTAACAACTTCAGGTAAATCCATTGAAGAGACTTTCCCGATTATTAAAGCACAGGCAGATGTTGAGATCAAGGGACTTGTGGTATCCTTAAACAGAATGGAAAAGGGAAAGACAGAAAAAAGTGCGTTGTCAGAAATTCAGGAGACATACGGTTTTCCGGCAACTGCAATTGTTACAATGAAGGAAGTAACAGAGTATCTGTATCAGAAGGAAATCAACGGAACTGTTTTAATTGATGAAAAGATTAAACAGGCGATTGATGAGTATTATAAGCAATACGGTGCAAACTAATTCATGATATGTGTTTGGATTTTAGGAACAATGTGTCAGGAAAGTAATGAAGTGATATAAATGGAAAGGCGGGTACTCAGAATGGAAGAAAAGACATATAAGGTAATGGGACTTGGTGGTGTATCCGGTATTGTTACCGGAATTGTCAGTATTGT
Source organism: Lachnospiraceae bacterium (assembly GCA_051879415.1). GTDB lineage: Bacteria > Bacillota > Clostridia > Lachnospirales > Lachnospiraceae > NK4A136. The sequence goes on along the minus strand of JBJELZ010000036.1, from coordinate 12,140 downwards.
TGCCGGTGTGGCTTGCGGCGTTGTAATGATCATCTGCGGTGCCAGACTTTTGTCGGAAAGAAAAAAGATTCTGTTTTAACTTCGGAGAAAGCATATGTCAATCCTTGGCAATTATAAATTTACCAATAAGGTGCATCCGTTAAAGGGAATTATGTCAGCCGTTTTGGGAATGATTGCTGTCATATCAATGGGGCTTTCGATTTATCTTTCTTATCTGGATGGCGGAACGACGAAGCTGCAGTATGGAGCTGCGGCAGTTCTTGCGTTTTTCATGGGAATAGCCGGAGAGATCCTTGGAATGATGGCGAATGCACAGAAGGATTGTTACAGATTTTTCCCTTTGTTGGGATTGTTATTAAATACGATTGTATTATTTGGTGGGGTATATATTCTGTATGCCTCGATATAGTTTGAAAAGAAAGGCTTGGTTTTTGGGCAGATGAGCGAGACAATGCTTTGGGAAAGGCTTGCACTTGCAGAAGAAAGAATCGGAAGCATTCCGGAAGAACTGACAAAGGAACAGTCACTTAAGGCAGTGATGCCTGTAGAGTGGATAGAATATATCAGACAGCAGAGCAATTTACTGATTATGCTTTGCGAACTGTGGGAACGGTTGAAGGAAGATTCTGTCGAAGTAACCATAGAAGAGTGGAAATCATATAACAGACGGTTATATGAAGATATTCTGCCGGAGCATTATGAGTTTAGTTTTGCCAATCCGGCTTATGCAGTCTCCCGTTTTGGACTTGCCATGGGAAGACTTTTATCAGCTTATGCTGCAGAATTCAGAAGTGCGATTCCGTATGTATTTGAACATAATATGCAGGAGCTGGTACTTCGTCTGGAATTGTTTTTAGAACTGTATTCCTGTGTAGAGACGGCATTTTTAGAGGATAACAGGGCACCGGAGGAGAAAGAGGTACATGACATTCTCTACTGGTATGCCAGTGATTATTCAGATATTGAATCGGAACTGCGTGTGGCAGAGATGGTAGATGAACGGATGGATTTTGCTACACAGATCATTATGAAGGCAGATCTGGAAAATCCTGATTACCTGTATCATTATGGGGAATATATTACAGAAAATGAAATCAAACTTTCAAAATATATCAGCAGTCTGCCACAGGAGAAGATTGATCTGATTGCAGATACCTTTACGGAAGGCTACCGGATGGGATTTGTCAATACAGGCAAGGATCTGAGTCGAAAAAAGACAGTCAATATCCGTTATCCACTGGGATTTGAACGGGTGGTAAGACAGGCAGTCTATCAGTTCCAGATCATGGGACTTAAGCCGGTGATCTATCGTGCGGGAAGCAGTGTGTTCCGGCGGCAGGGCACCAATAAGATCGGATATTACGGGGCCAATCCCAATAAGCAGTATGATTACGATCATAAAGAGGATGAGGCACTTTTTTTTGACGGACAGTTTGTTACGCGTAAGCTGGAATGTCTGCAGGCAGCTTTTGAGGAGTATAAGGAGCAGGCATATGTTCATGCCGGCCCCGCTGTGATAGAGAGCTTTGGGGAAGAACCGTTTTCACCGAAGGTAAAGGCGGAAGCTAATGTATTGTCAGGAGAGCAGCAGAAGCTTTCTGTCAAATATCAGGCGTCCGCAGGAAAGATTACCAACCAGTATATCAAAGGGGAAGAAAGAAGCTTTACGATTATTGCTTTCCCGGTACCGGAGATTGGAGCACAGTTTGAAGAGATTTTTGATGAAACAGTGAAAATCAATACGCTGGATTATCAGAAATACCAGCGGATGCAGCAGACACTGATTGATACACTTGATCAGGCAAAAGAGGTATCTATTAAGGGCTGCGGTGTAAATAAAACAGAGCTGACAGTAGCATTAAAACCGTTACGGGATACAGAGCATGAAACGAAGTTTGAAAACTGCGTGGCAGATGTAAATATACCGGTAGGAGAGGTGTTTACTTCTCCCAGATTGGAAGGAACCAATGGACTTTTGCATGTCAGTAAGGTATATCTGAATGAATTGGAATATAAGGATCTGGAGATAGTATTCCAAAACGGAATGATCAGGGATTATTCCTGTGCAAATTTTGAAAGCCCGGAAGAAAATCGTAAATATATCCGTGATAATGTACTTTTTCATCATGAGACACTTCCCATGGGGGAATTTGCAATCGGTACCAATACCACGGCATACATGGCAGCAAGAAAATATGATATTGCAGGCCGCCTGCCGATTCTGATTGCAGAGAAAACAGGACCGCATTTTGCGGTAGGGGATACCTGCTATTCCCACGCGGAGGATATCCAGGTGTATAATCCCGATGGGAAAGAGATTATTGCAAGAGATAATGAAGTTTCAATTCTCAGAAGGGAAGATGAAGGAAAAGCATATTTTCATTGTCACACGGATATCACGATTCCCTATGATGAACTGGGACTGATTGAAGCAGTTAAAGAAGATGGCAGCAGGATAAAAATTATAGAAAATGGAAGATTTGTACTGCAGGGCTGCGAAGCCTTGAACGAAGCATTTGAGTAAAATTTTTATAGAAAGGAAAAAGGGTATGGCACAGGTTGGTATTGTAATGGGCAGTGATTCCGATATGCCCGTAATGAAGAAAGCAGCAGAGATCTTAGAAGAACTTGGAATCTCTTTTGAAATGAGAATTATTTCTGCTCACAGGGAACCGGAGGAATTTTTTGAATATGCCAGGACGGCAGAAGAAAAGGGATTTAAGGTAATCATTGCCGGAGCCGGGATGGCAGCACATCTTCCGGGAATGTGTGCAGCAATCTTCCCGATGCCGGTAATCGGAATACCGATGCATACCACATCACTTGGCGGAAGGGATTCCCTTTATTCCATAGTACAGATGCCGTCAGGCATTCCTGTTGCTACGGTAGCTATTAATGGTGGTGCCAATGCAGGACTGCTGGCTGCAAAAATGCTTGCAATGTCAGATCAGGAACTGCTTGGAAAGCTGAAGGCATATTCCAAAAAGCTGGAAGAGGCAGTGAAAGAGAAAGATAAGAGACTTGCAGAAACAGGATATAAGAATTACTAAATCATAAAAATATAGGGAGGTAGCGCATGGATTATAAGAATGCCGGAGTGGACATTGAAGCAGGTTACAGATCAGTAGAATTAATGAAGAAGTATGTCAATGAGACAGTACGCCCGGAGGTATTAGGCGGACTGGGTGGCTTTTCGGGAGCATTTTCCCTGGTTGCAATGAAGGATATGGAAAAGCCTACACTTGTTTCCGGAACGGATGGTGTTGGTACAAAATTAAAGCTTGCTTTTCTGATGGATAAGCATGATACCGTAGGAATCGACTGCGTGGCAATGTGTGTTAATGATATTGCCTGTGCAGGCGGAGAACCGTTATTCTTTCTGGATTATATTGCCTGTGGCAAGAATTATCCGGAAAAAATTGCACAGATTGTAAAAGGAGTTGCAGAAGGCTGTAAGCAGGCAGGTGCAGCATTGATTGGCGGAGAGACAGCAGAAATGCCGGGATTTTATCCGGAGGATGAATATGATCTCGCAGGATTTTCTGTAGGTATCGTTGATGAAAAAAATCTCATTACAGGTGCAACAATTCAGCCCGGTGATGCATTAATTGGTATCGCATCCTCCGGTGTCCACAGCAATGGCTTTTCTCTGGTAAGAAAAGTATTTCCGATGAGCGAGGAAGCACTCAGAAGACACAGTGCAGAGCTTGGAACAACACTTGGTGAGGCACTTTTAGTTCCGACTAAGATTTATGTCAGAGCTTTAAGAGAGGTAAAAAATGCCGGAGTTACCATAAAAGGTTGCAGCCATATTACAGGCGGCGGTTTTTATGAAAATATTCCGAGAATGCTTCCGGATGGCATCTGTGCCAAAGTTGAAAAGAGAAGCTATGAAATCCCTGCAATTTTTAAGCTTCTGCAGAGTACAGGAAAGATTGAAGAGCATATGATGTATAACACTTACAATATGGGAATCGGTATGGTATTGGCTGTTGCTCCCGAAGAGACAGATAAGACCATGGCAGCAATCGCAAAATCAGGAGAACAGGCAATTCTTCTCGGAGAAGCAGTAAGTGGTGACAAAGGAGTTGTTATATGCTAAACGTTCTGGTATGTGTATCAGGTGGCGGAACAAACCTGCAGGCAATTATTGATGGCGTGGAACAGGGAAAAATAAGAAATACACGGATTGTACGTGTGATCAGTAACAATCCCGGAGTGTATGCCCTGACAAGAGCGAAGGAACATGGAATTGACAGTGTCTGCATTTCACCAAAGGATTATGAGAGCAGAGATGCATTTCATGAAGCATTTTTAAGTGCAGTGGATGAAGCAGCACCGGATCTGATTGTACTTGCAGGATTTCTGGTAGTGATTCCAAAGGAAATGATCAGGAAGTATCGTAATCGGATTATTAATATTCATCCGTCACTGATTCCATCTTTTTGCGGAACAGGGTATTATGGTTTGAAGGTACATGAGGCAGCTTTGGAGCGTGGTGTAAAGATCACAGGTGCAACGGTTCATTATGTGGATGAAGGAACGGATACCGGTCCGATTCTTTTGCAGAAGCCTGTGGAAGTACATAAAGGAGATACGCCCAAAATACTTCAGCAAAGAGTCATGGAAGAGGCAGAGTGGATTATCCTGCCCAAGGCAATCGATATGATTGCCAATGGGGAACTTGAGGAATCTGCTCTCATATAGAATCAGAGGATACATGCGTAAAAAGCAGGATAGGAGGAGACGATGAAGGTTCTGATTATCGGAAGCGGTGGCCGGGAGCATGCGATCGCTATGTCAGTAAAAAAGAGTAACAGAGTCAGTAAGCTTTATTGTGCACCGGGTAATGCCGGAATTGCTCAGATTGCGGAATGTGTTCCAATCGGAGTAATGGAATTTGAGAAACTGGTTGCATTTGCCGAAAAGGAGCAGATTGATCTGGTCATTGTTGCACCGGATGATCCCTTGGCCGGCGGACTTGTTGATGAGATGGAAAAAGCCGGAATCCGGGCATTCGGACCAAGAAAAAATGCTGCGATTCTGGAAGGCAGCAAGGCATTCAGCAAGGATTTAATGAAAAAATATCATATTCCGACAGCGGCCTATGAGAACTTTGATGATCCGGAAAAAGCAATCCGCTATCTTGAGACAGCAAAACTTCCGGTTGTCTTAAAAGCAGACGGGCTTGCACTTGGAAAAGGGGTATTGATCTGCAAGACCAGGGAAGAAGCCATGGAAGGTGTCCGTACAATTATGTTGGACAAACAGTTCGGAAATGCCGGGAACAGGATGGTCATTGAGGAATTCATGACAGGACGTGAAGTATCGGTATTAACCTTTGTGGATGGCAAGTCAATTAAGCCGATGACCAGTGCACAGGATCATAAGCGTGCCAAGGATGGGGATCAGGGACTGAATACCGGCGGTATGGGTACATTTTCTCCCAGTCCGTTTTATACAAAGGAGATTGATGAATTTTGTAAAAAGAATATCTATCAGCCGACTGTTGACGCCATGGCAGCGGAAGGCAGAGAATTCAAAGGCGTTATCTTCTTTGGTCTGATGCTGACAGAAGACGGTCCGAAGGTATTGGAATACAATGCAAGATTCGGAGATCCGGAAGCACAGGTGGTATTGCCCAGAATGAAGAATGATATCATCGAAGTAATGGAGGCATGCATTGACGGAACGCTGGATCAGGTGGAACTCCAATTTGAAGATAATGCTGCAGTGTGTGTCGTTCTTGCTTCAGACGGCTATCCTTTAAAATACGAAAAGGGGCTGGAAATAACAGGACTGGAACGCTTTGAAGACCAAAATGACTATTTCTGTTTCCATGCAGGGACTAAAGCAGAGGACGGAAAGTTTTATACCAATGGCGGCAGAGTGCTTGGTGTGACAGCTCTTGGACAGAATCTGATGGAAGCAAGAAAGCATGCTTATGAAGCAACAGAGTGGGTTCAGTTTGCTAATAAGTATATGCGGCATGATATTGGCAGTGCAATTGCAGAAGCAGACATTCAATAAAGAGAGCATCTAGAAAAATCCGTAATAGTTGGAAAGGAATGAACAATGGAAAAGAAAAACAGAGTATGGAAAAGAATCAACAGAATGGCAGTGATTATATGTGCATTTGTATTCATGATGGCTATGGGAATCACTGTACTGGCTACAGCAGAGCCGGGAACAACAATCTACGTAAAGGGTGACAATACGAATATTCGTTCAGAAGCAAGTACAGATAGTGCTGTAGTTGGACAGTTGAATGCCAATGCACCTTTAACAGTACAGAGTGTTACCAGTTCAGCAGATGGTCATAATTGGTATCAGGTAACCTGTGTAATCAACGGAGAAACCAAGACAGGTTATATCCGAGAGGATCTTGTGGAGATTCCTGCAGATACAAGTGCAGGGGAAGTGACAGAAGGAGAAACGGGTGAAGGTGACGTGCCTGCAGAGGATACTCCTGCTGCAGAAACACCTGCAGCTTCAGATAATGCAGGAAATTCCGGTTTAAGTGGAATTGGTGAATTGACACCGATGGAAAGTGAATCGGTTCCTCAGAATCTGGCAGCAACATTCCGCTCTGTAGAGATTGAAATTAATGGTATGACGATTCCTGCATGGGCTGATGAATCCAATGAGTATTACATTTTTTATGCAACGACAGCTTCCGGCAATACAGGCTGGTATCTTTATGATAAGGTCAGCGGAGGATATGTACGTTACAGCGATTTCATGGGAGATGGTGCAGTAGCAGCATCTGCAACAGTTTCCGGCAATGGAGAGGGCGTTTCCAAAACAGCATTCATTGTTGTTATTGTAATCTGTGTACTTTTAGTTGTTGTTACACTTGTCATGGGAATCAAGCTGATGAATGGTGGCGGTCAGGATGATTATGATGACTATGATGATGATGATTATGATGACGATGACTATGATGAAGAGGAAGAACCAAGAACAAAGCGTGGTTCCATATTTAAAAAGTTTTCAAGGTCAGACGAGGATGACTATGAGGATGAGGATGACTACGAGGATGAGGATGAGTATGAGGAACGCAGAAGTTCCAGCCGTCAGACACATCAGGTGGTTGTAAAGCAGGGAGAAAGAGTTTCACAGGCACAGCCGAGACAATCAGTTCCTTCCGGACAGTCAAGACAAGCGGCTCCTTCCGGACAGTCAAGACAATCAGTTCCTTCCGGACAGCCAAGACAATCAGCTCCTGCTGCACAGAACCGTCCGGTAAGGCAGGCAGGTACTGCAGCCCAGGGTCAGCAGCGTTATGCACAAAGACAGACAGGACAGCAGCGTTACGCACAGAGGACAACATCTAAGCGGGATGACGAATATTAAGAAACCAAAGAGGGCAGCTGTATCAATACAGTTGCCTTTTCAAAATCTATATCATAACAGGAAAGAAAGGATAGATTTATGGCTTTGGAATTTACGGAAAAAGCTAAGAATGCACTTCTTCAGGCGCAAAAGGCAGCAAAACAGTTTCATGCAGGATATGTTGGAACAGAGCATCTTCTGTTAGGGCTGATCCGAGAAAGAACCGGTGTTGCAGCTATGGTGCTGAAGGAGAACCATGTTGATGAAACCCGTCTGGAGGATTTAATCCAGGAAGCGATTGTGCCACAGGGGAGTCTTTTGCTACGTGACCATAAGGAGTATTCTGTAAAGGCAGCAAAGGTATTGGAGGAAAGCAGCAGATATGCACAAAAGACCCATGCAGCAGCTGCCGGAACAGAGCATATCCTGATGGCATTAATCAGGGAGACGGACAGTGTGGCCGTCCGTTTAATGGCTGCCATGGGAATTAATCCGGGTAAGGTTTATATGGAGCTCCTTCGACTGGTTGGAGATGAGGAACTGCTTAGGCAGGAGGAGATGGAACTTCGAAATAATAAGAAAAAGAAAAAAGAACAAACTTCAACCTTAGATCAATATAGTCGTGATCTTACTGCATTGGCGAAAGAGGGAAAATTGGATCCGGTTGTGGGGCGAAAGAATGAAATCCAGCGGGTAATTCAGATTATCAGCCGAAGAACCAAAAATAATCCTTGCCTGATCGGAGAACCCGGAGTTGGTAAGACTGCTATTGTAGAAGGACTTGCAAGCCGCATTGCAGCGGACGAGGTGCCGGATATCCTGAAAGGAAAACGTGTTGTAACACTTGACTTGTCCGGTATGGTGGCAGGAAGCAAATATCGTGGAGAGTTTGAGGAACGGATTAAGAAGGTAATGAAGGAAGTCATTGCCAACGGAAATATTATCCTGTTTTTGGATGAAATCCATACCATCATTGGTGCGGGAGGAGCAGAGGGAGCAATTGATGCATCCAATATTTTAAAACCTTCCCTTGCAAGAGGCGAGATTCAGATGATTGGTGCAACCACAATTTCAGAATATCGTAAATATTTTGAAAAAGATGCTGCACTGGAAAGACGTTTCCAGCCTGTTACGGTAGAAGAACCGACGATTGAAGAAGCGATTACCATAATGAAGGGAATTTATCATAAATATGAGGAGCATCATGGAATTAAGATTCTTCCGGAAGCACTTGATGCGGCAGTAAGGCTATCAGAACGTTATATAAATGATAGAAATCTTCCGGATAAGGCAATTGACCTGATTGACGAAGCAGCGGCAGCGGCAAAACTAAAATCCATGATTCTGCCGCCCAATTTAAAGGAGCTTCAGGAACAAATTCAGAAAAAGGAAGCCCAGATCGAGCGTTCCCTGATGATTGAGGCATTTACTCAGGCGGCGGAACTTCGCCTGGAACAGGAACAACTGAAAAAGAAACTGGAGCGTATGCAGAACAGTCATGAAAAAAGGTTGCAGGAAAAAGACTGCGTGGTAGATGAAAATGCAATTGCAGAGGTTGTCAGCATCTGGACGAAGATTCCGGTGAAAAAGCTTACAGAAAAAGAAAGCGAGAGATTACTCCGCCTTGAGGATACACTTCATAAGAGGGTTGTTGGTCAGGAGGAAGCAGTCAGTGCAGTATCCAGATCAATCAGGCGAGGAAGAGTGGGACTGCAGGATCCGAACAGACCATTAGGTTCTTTCCTGTTTCTGGGACCGACAGGTGTTGGAAAGACCGAATTATCCAAAGCTCTGGCGGAGGTTGTATTTGGCTCTGAAACGGCATTGATTCGTGTTGATATGTCTGAATATATGGAACAGCATTCTGTTTCTAAAATGATAGGTTCACCGCCGGGATATGTGGGGTTTGATGAAGGAGGTCAGCTATCAGAAAAGGTACGTCAGAATCCGTATTCTGTGATCTTATTTGATGAGATAGAAAAGGCACATCCGGATGTGTTTAATATTCTTCTTCAGGTACTGGATGATGGTCATATTACGGATTCCAAGGGAAGAAAGGTCAGCTTTAAAAATACGATTCTGATTATGACTTCCAATGCCGGTGCACAGCGGATCATTGCACCAAAGAATCTGGGATTTACTGCCAAAGCAGATGCAGAACTGGATCATAAGAAGATGAAGGATGGAGTACTGGAGGAGGTCAAGAGAATCTTTAAGCCGGAATTTATCAATCGTATTGATGAAATGATTGTTTTCCATGCTCTGACAAAAACGAATCTGCGCCAGATTGTAACGATTCTGTCAAAGAGTCTTTGTGAGAGATGTAAAAACCAATTGAATCTGTCACTGAGTATATCCGCTGCTGTAAAAGACCATCTGGTTGAAAAGTATGCGGATCTGAAGATGGGTGCCAGACCCTTAAAGAGAGCGATACAGACACAGATTGAGGATAAGCTTGCAGAGGAGCTGCTGGCTGGAGAAATTGTACCCGGAGATAAAGTGACAGCATCTTTGAAAAAAGATCAGATTGTCTTTATAAAAAAGTAAATCCGGTGTGGTATTGTGTCAAAAAATAAGTTATAATAGATCTGATAACAAAAGATCGTGCAGACAGCAGAGGTCAATTGTGACAGCACTGTAAAATAAAAAACATGATGGAGGAAGACAACAATGGCTGTAGTGAAGGAATTGCTCCGCTCAGAGAGTGATGGAAGTATCAGTTTCGGAGATTATACCCTGGATAAGAAATCTAAGGTTGAGGACTATGAGCATAATGGGGATCTGTTGAAGGTTAAAACATTTCAGGAGATTACAAGACTGGAAAAGAATGGTATGTTTTTATATGAGTCAGTTCCCGGAACCGCTGTCCTGAATTTTAAAGAAACAGAAAATGGTATTTCATTTATCGTTGAAGGAAATGAAGATGCCCAGATTACGGTCGGACTTTCCGAGGATACGGAATATCAGGTAAAGGTAAAAGGGGAAGCGATTGGCATGATGAAAACCAATCTTGGCGGAAAACTTGTGCTTAGTGTTGAACTGGCAGAAGAAGATGAAGTTGAGGTAGAGATTACCAGATAGATTATCAGAGAAATAAGAACCCTTGAAGGACCTTCCTGACGGAAGGTCTTTCTGATAGGAAAACTTTTGATAGAAAAATGTTGATAGAAAGGAGCGCCGGTCTGGATGGCAAAAGGAAAAGTAAAATCGGCATTCTTTTGTAAGGAATGTGGTTATGAATCAGCCAAATGGATGGGGCAGTGTCCGGCTTGTCATGCATGGAACAGCATGACCGAGGAGATCATAAAGACAGATAATAAGGCATCTGCAAAACGGTTTTTAAAGGAGAATTCAGTGCCGACTCTTTTGTCAGAAATTTCATTGACAGAGCAGGATAGAATCTCCAGTGGGATTGGAGAACTGGACCGGGTGCTTGGTGGAGGAATCGTGCCCGGCTCATTAATCCTGGTAGGCGGTGATCCGGGAATTGGCAAATCCACCCTTTTGCTTCAGGTCTGCAAAAAACTTGTTTATGCAAAGCGGGATGTTCTTTATATTTCAGGAGAGGAGTCACTTAAGCAGATTAAAATGCGTGCTGACCGTCTTGGAGAATTTGAACAGGATATGTTTTTGCTTTGTGAAACGAATCTGACAGATATTGCGGAAGTGATCAGAAATAAGAAGCCGGAGATCGTAATCATAGACTCCATTCAGACAATGTACGATGAAGAAGTATCCAGTGCACCCGGGAGCGTTTCACAGGTAAGGGAAGCTACGGCTGTATTGCTCCAGCTTGCAAAATCACTTGGTGTTGCAATCTTTATTGTAGGACATGTAACAAAAGAAGGAACGGTAGCCGGCCCCAGGGTATTGGAACATATGGTGGATACGGTGCTTTACTTTGAGGGAGAGCGGCATGCTTCCTATCGGATTCTGCGGGGAGTGAAAAACCGTTTTGGCTCAACCAATGAAATCGGTGTTTTTGAAATGTGTGAGAAGGGACTGGTGGAAGTGAAAAATCCATCAGAATATATGCTGAACGGAAGACCGGAAAATGCCAGCGGAACAGTAACGGCATGTACGATTGAGGGGACAAGACCAATTCTGATTGAGATTCAGGCACTTGTCTGTCAGACCAATTTTGGAATTCCGAGAAGACAGGCATCCGGTGCGGATTTTAACAGGTTAAACCTTTTGATGGCGGTATTGGAAAAACGGCTTGGTCTGTCTTTGGGAAACTGTGATGCTTATGTCAATGTGGCAGGCGGTATGAGGATTGTGGAACCGGCAGTTGATCTGGGGATTGCAATGGCGGTTATTTCCAGTTTTATGAATCAGCCGTTGGATGACCGGATGGTTGCAGTAGGGGAAGTCGGATTAAGCGGCGAAGTTCGTGCAGTCAGTATGATAGAGCAGCGTGTCAGTGAAGCAGTAAAAATGGGATTTACCACCTGTGTTGTGCCGAAGGTTTCCATGGAGCGGATTAAAAACCTGAAAATGCCGGACGGCAAGGAGATTCATATGGTGCCTGTGGAATCTGTCAGGGATGCCATACAATATATCAAAAAATCAGGACACTCCGGCAATTAATGATTCTGGGGTTATAAAAAGAGCCGGACTACAAGAGCCGGCTCTCAAAAAAGGGGAGGAGACCAATGGAGGGGATTCCATTGACTGATTTTATTATGGGCAGGTAACGAATGAAATATACCTGTCATGAAAATTTTTTTAAAATCACATCCACTTTAAGACTCGAGTTTTCGCAAATTGTAATTCTAAAATGAATATAGCTTCCCAAAGTGCCA
>JBJELZ010000035.1:0-3532 GCA_051879415.1 Lachnospiraceae bacterium | reverse complement strand
AAAATCACCGGACCTGCGATGGTAAAGATCTTACATCCAATTCCAAAAACCTGTCCCTCTTTTTTATACTCAATAGCCGGAGAGACTACGCTGTTAGCAAAACCTGTGATCGGCACCAGTGCTCCTGCGCCGCCCCATTTTGAGATCTTGGAATACCAGCCGATTCCGGTCAGGTTAACCGAGATAAATATCAGAATCAGAGAACACCAGCTTGCCGCTGACTGCTTATCCATTCCCATAACATTGGTTGCAACATTAAGAATGATCTGTCCTATGGTACAAATAATGCCACCCACAATAAATGCATGAAGCATCTGCTTCCACAATTTATGCGTTGGTGTTATCTGTTTGATATATTCCTGATATTCCTGATGTTTTATTTCCTCCGGTTTTTCATATTTCTGATCCATAACCAAACCAATCCTTTCCGAATATTTCATAACACTCACAAATGTTCCTGCATTTCAAGTGTATCTCTAATATTCCTATTCTTTGAACCCAACAGTATTTTTATACATCATGGTAAAAAGTAAGTAATTTTCCTATTCAGCTTTTTCATTAAGCTATATGAATTCTGCATGAAATGATAAAAAGCTAACGATACCTGATCATTAGCTTTTTAAAAATAAATATTTTTTTAATTGTGCAAACCCTGAGTTCAGAAGAATAATTATCCTCTCAGATGTTTTAACTGTCCCTGTACCTGTTCCATCATCTGGGTATATTTGGTAAGCTTCTCTTTTTCTTCTTTTACCTTTGCTTCCGGTGCCTTACTCATGAATCGTTCATTATTCAGCATGCCGTTAACTCTGGCAATCTCACCTTCCAGCCGCTTTTCTTCCTTTTCCAGACGCTCCAGCTCTTTTGCAATATCTACCAGGTCTGCAAACGGCATGTATATGGTTCCGTTTGGAATCACTACAGAAACTGCATCTGCATCAATACCTGTCTTATCCGCCTGAATCACAATTTCACTTGCATAGCCTAAGGTTGCCAAAAATACCTTGCCACTTTCAAAAATTTCACGAAGCTCTGCATTTTCCGATACAATATATACCTTTGCCTTGCGGCTCGGTGCTACGTTCATGGAAGTACGTGTATTTCGGATACCACGGACAGCTTCCTTGATTGTCTCAATGGCTGCCTCTTCCTTTGCAAATACATATTTCTCCTGATACTCCGGCCACTTGGAGATCATAATGGACTCTTCCTCATCCTGAAGGTTACAGAAAATCTCCTCCGTAATAAACGGCATATACGGATGCAACAGCTTCAAGGATTCAATCAGAACTGTCTTTAAGGTATAGATTGCAGCTGCTTTGCTGGTATCATTTTCACTGTACAGACGCGGCTTAACCATTTCAATATACCAGTCGCAGAATTCCTCCCAGATAAAATCATAGATTTTGGAAACGGCAACGCCCAGCTCAAAATGCTCCATATTATCGGTTACATCAACTGTCAGCTGATTCATCTTGGAAAGGATCCACTTATCCGCCATGGTCAGATCTTCCAATGCAACCTCCGTAATATCAGCTTTTTCGATATTCATCATGATAAATCTTGAAGCATTCCAGATCTTATTGGCAAAATTACGGCTTGCCTCGACACGTTCCCAATAGAAACGCATATCATTTCCCGGTGCATTTCCCGTGATCAGTGTAAGCCGAAGTGCATCAGCACCGTACTTATCAATTACCTCCAACGGATCAATACCATTGCCAAGTGATTTACTCATTTTACGTCCCTGGGAATCACGTACCAGACCATGAATCAGTACATACTTAAACGGTGATTTACCGGTCTGCTCCAGTGCGGAAAATACCATTCTGACTACCCAGAAAAAGATAATGTCATATCCGGTTACCAAAACATCCGTCGGATAGAAGTAAGACATTTCCTCTGTCTGATTGGGCCATCCCAGAGTTGAGAAAGGCCATAAGGCTGAAGAGAACCATGTATCCAGTGTATCCTCATCCTGCTTCATAGTAGTGCAGCCGCATTTTGGACATTTCTCCGGTGCGGATTTGGCAACCACCATTTCACCGCACTCCTGGCAGTAATATGCCGGAATTCTGTGTCCCCACCAAAGCTGTCTGGAGATACACCAGTCACGGATATTTTCCAGCCAGTGCTTATAGGTCTTTGCAAAGCTCTCAGGTACAAAGTTCAGATCATCCGTATCTACCACCTTAAGGGCAGCCTCGCCCATTTCCTTCATCCGGACAAACCACTGGGGTTTGATCATCGGTTCTACTGTGGTACGGCATCTGTCGTGTATTCCGACATTGTGATTGTGGTCAACCACCTTAACCAGCAGTCCCTGTGCATCCAGATCTGCAACCATGGCTTTTCGTGCTTCATAACGATCCATGCCTGCATACTTACCACCGATTTCATTAATCGTAGCATCATCATTTAATATATTAATTTCTTCCAGATTGTGACGCTTTCCTACCTCAAAGTCATTGGGATCATGAGCCGGTGTAATCTTCACGCAACCTGTTCCAAATTCTTTATCAACATATTCATCAGCAATCACAGGAATCTCACGATCTGTCAGAGGCAGTTTTAACATCTTACCAATCAGATGCTTGTATCTCTCATCTTCAGGATTTACTGCAACTGCAGTATCTCCTAACAATGTTTCCGGACGCGTTGTTGCAATTTCTACATATTTTCCTTCTTCCCCCACAATCGGGTAATTAATATGCCAGAAATGTCCTGCCTGATCCTCATGCTCAACCTCTGCATCTGAAATAGAGGTCTGACATACCGGACACCAGTTAATGATTCTGGAGCCTTTATAGATATATCCTTTCTCATACAGCTTGATAAAAACTTCAAGAACAGCTTCAGAACAGCCCTCATCCATGGTAAAACGTTCTCTGTCCCAATCAGCAGAGGAACCCATTTTCTTTAACTGCTTAATAATCCTTCCGCCGTATTCTTCCTTCCATGCCCATGCATGCTTTAAGAATTCTTCCCTGCCGATCTCATTTTTATCAATTCCCTCAGATCTTAATTTCTCGATTACTTTTACTTCTGTCGCAATCGCAGCATGATCTGTCCCCGGCTGCCACAGAGCACTATATCCCTGCATTCTCTTGAAACGGATCAGAATATCCTGCATGGTATTATCCAGTGCATGTCCCATATGCAGCTGCCCTGTAATATTTGGCGGCGGCATCACAATGGTAAACGGTTTCTTACTGCGGTCTACTTCTGCATGAAAATATTTATTTTTCTCCCATTTTTCATATAACCGGTCCTCAATCTCTGCCGGATTGTATGTTTTCTCCAATTCCTTTGCCATGGTAAATCCCTTCCAGCCTTTCTCTTTTTATCACTCATTTTCTAAATGAATTCATTTTCTAAATGAATATACCAATTCATAAAAATACACCAATATGGAAAAAATACCACAATTAAGCTTCAAAGTCAATAAATTGCTTTATTCCCCGATTATATGGATTGCTCGAGTTTTCGCAAATTGTAATTCTAAAATGAATATAGCTTCCCAAAGTGCCAA
>JBJELZ010000034.1:0-17392 GCA_051879415.1 Lachnospiraceae bacterium | reverse complement strand
ATAATCTCTCGGTACCGGAGCAAATACAACTCCACCACCTGTCCACTGCGGTGCTCTGATGGAACCCTGTCTTGCATGACCTGTTCCCTTCTGTCTCCAGGGCTTTCTTCCGCCGCCTGATACTTCAGAACGTGTCTTTGCTTTCTGTGTTCCCTGACGATTATTTGCAAGTTGCTGTACGACAGCCATGTGTACTAAGTGTTCATTGATCTCAACACCAAAAACAGCATCACTTAAGTCAATTGTACCAACTTCTTTACCTTCCATATTAACAACTGATACTTTTGCCATTGTTAGTAATCCTCCTTCCAACCAGCTTAAGCTTCTGCCTTAGTGGTTTCTTTTATTGTTACTAATGCCTTCTTAGGTCCGGGAACAGCTCCCTTTACCAGAAGAAGATTCTTTTCCGCATCAACTCTTACAACCTCAAGATTCTTTACGGTAATTGCTTCACATCCCATGTGTCCGGGCATCTTCTTTCCCTTGAATACACGGCTGGGGCTGGAACATGCACCGTTAGAACCTGCATGACGATGATATTTGGAACCATGTGCCATCGGTCCTCTGGACTGTCCATGTCTCTTGATTGCGCCCTGGAAGCCTTTTCCCTTTGAGATTGCAGAAGCATCAATCTTATCTCCTACTGCGAAGATATCTGCCTTGATCTCCTGTGCCAGAGTATATTCCTCAGCATTTTCGAACTTAAATTCTCTAACATATCTCTTTGCAGAAACGCCAGCCTTCTTGAAATGTCCCTGCTGCGGCTTATTAACACCGTGGCGGTGAGCGATTTCTTTCTTACCGGCTTTGTCCTTATTAACAATCTTTTCCTTCTTATCAACGAAGCCAACCTGTACTGCGCTGTAACCGTCATTCTCAACTGTCTTTACCTGTGTTACATAGCAGGGACCTGCCTGAAGTACTGTAACAGGAATCAGATTTCCGTCTTCGTTAAATATCTGTGTCATTCCGACTTTTGTTGCTAAAATTGCTTTCTTCATTTTTCCTCCTTCTTTCTACTAAAGCGGTATAGACTTTTGTTGTTGCGATTTGCTGTGACCTGCAACCGTTTCCATCCATACATAAAGTTAGTAGAGGTTTTCATTATTTCATTTTTAAATCAACATAGACACCGGCAGGAATATCCATCTTCTTCAAAGATTCAACGATCTTCTGGGAAGGATTGAGAATGTCAATCATTCTCTTGTGGGTTCTCTGCTCGAACTGCTCTCTGGAATCCTTGTACTTGTGAACCGCACGAAGGATTGTAACTACTTCCTTTTTTGTAGGAAGAGGTACCGGGCCGCTTGTTTCCCCACCATTCTTCTTCACCGTCTCGATGATCTTCTTTGCTGATGCATCAACCAACTGATGATCATACGCTTTTAATGTGACTCTCATTTTCTGACTTGCCATAAAAAAAGTCGCCTCCTTTTCGTACTTTGTTTTCAAGCACGACAAGCTGGTGACTGTACACTTTCCCGTGTGTGTCCTGACTATTCAGAACCGCAACGCACACGTCGTTTCTGCTTTACTGCAGACTGTTTTCACATTGTACAGTGACTTGTCGTCAATATTATCGGTGGAATCCTGTCCACCACTGACATTCGCTCCACGGAAAACCTGTTATCGCTTTCGCCATAACAGCAACCTCACGCTTCATCGCTATCATGCCACAGCAATTGATAGTATATAGGATAACGATTCAAATTGCAAGCACTTTTTTAAAAAGTTATCCAAATTTTTCAATTTCTTTTTGTTGCTATTGCCAAATTGTGTTTTTTCACTGCTTTTATATATAATCTGAGTGTCAAAAGTCCATGTTCATCTTTCTTCCCTGCCAGATTGCACAAATAAGATTGTTTGAATGACTTTTGTGCTGTGGAAATGAGACTCTGGAAATCGTGGAAGCCTTTGCTGAACACGATTTCCATGTTAGAGGCTCATTGGAACGATTAGCACAACGGAAATTCAAACAACTTATTTGTGCAATCCGACAGGATAGCTCCCTAAAATGGACTTTTGACACTCTCCTTGAAATGCAAGAGCGTTTACTCTACATCTTTCACTTCATCGAATTCCTTCAGCATTTCCTCAGACGGCTTCGGTGTCATAAGGCTGACCACGATGATGCAAAGGAGGCTGACCGGGAATCCAACTGCCAGGGAATAAAGCCCCGTATAGGAACCAAGCGTAACAGCTTTGCCTGCCTGACTAATCAAAGGAATATAATCCCAGAGAATAACTGTCACGGCACCGGAAATCAGTCCTGCCACTGCTCCTGCAAAATTGGTTCGTTTCCAGAATAATGCCATCAGTACCAGTGGCCCGAATGCTGCGCCAAGACCTGCCCATGCATTGGATACCAGTCCCATAATGGAAGATTTCGGATCAAGTGCGATCACATAAGCAATGATGGCAATCACTATAATTGTGGCACGGCTGATCACAAGAACCTTTTTATCATCCGCATCCTTTTTCAGAATTCCTTTATAAATATCCTCTGCAACCGCCGATGCACTAACTAAAAGCTGGGAATCGGCCGTAGACATGATCGCTGCAAGGATACCGCAAAGGAAAATTCCTGCAATCAACGGTGCTTTTACTTCTTCTGTAAATACCTTCTTAATCATTTCGATAAAAATACGTTCTGAACCAACTGTTGTCAGTTCACCGCCCTGCTCGGCTTCCACATCTTCCGCATCGAGCACAATCACTGTTTCCTCTTTTCCATTTTCGTTTACAACTGTTGCAGAGTGCATATAAGCCCGTCCGACAATACCGATCACACATGCTGCAACCAAGGAAAGAACAACCCAGGCAATTGCCACTGTCTTGGATTTTGTCATTTCCTTCTCATCCTTTACTGCCATAAAACGGACAAGAATATGCGGCATTCCGAAATATCCAAGTCCCCATGCCAAACCGGAAATAATACTAACCACATTGTTACCTGCAGCCATATTCAAGAAGCCCGGTGCACTTTCTGCTGTAATTCCGTTGGCTGCCAGTCCCGCTGTTATGGTAATTCCATCTGCATGCATAAAGCATACGGCACAAATGGGAACCGCAAGAAGTGCAACCAGCATCAGAGTTCCCTGAATAAAGTCGGTTGTACATACTGCAAAGAAACCACCCAGGAATGTATATGTAAGAATTACAACTGCTCCGATCGTCAATGCAATAATATAATCAATACCGAAGATTGACTGAAACAGCTGACCGCCTGCAGCAAGTGCTGAAGCACAATATACTGCAAAGAAAATTACAATTATTATAGAAGAAACCAGCATCAGCACCTTCTTCTTATCACGGAAACGGTTTTCCAGAAACATCGGAATTGTCACAGAATTATTGGCTTTAATCGTGTATTTACGAAGTCTTGAAGCCAATACCAGCCAGTTAAGAACTGTTCCGATCAAAAGTCCCAATGCACACCAGCCATCTCCGGCGAGACCTGCCACAAAAATAGCACCCGGCAGACCCATCAGAAGCCATCCACTCATATCAGATGCCTGCGCTGAAAGAGCAGCAACAAATCCGCCTAATTTTCTGCCGCCCAGGAAATAATCCTCGGCATTTTCATTTCTCTTGGAATACATTGCACCAATCGCTACCATGATAAACAGGTAAATCACAAAGGCAACAAGTATCCATGCTGTTAAACTTGTCATAATAACACCCTCATCCTTTCACTTGCCATTCATACCGAGTTATTATAATATAGAAACAAATAATACGTCAACAGGATTTATAAGGAGAGCCATATGTGGAGTGCAGACAGATGGAAAGATTATGAAGTTTATGATACATCAAATGGAGAAAAACTGGAACGCTGGGGCGATTATATTCTGGTACGACCAGACCCCCAGGTCATCTGGAATACCCCGCATGAACATCCCGGATGGAAAAAGAAAAATGGTCATTACCACAGAAGCAGTAAAGGTGGTGGCGAATGGGAATTCTTCGGTTTGCCGCAGGAATGGAACATTTCCTATCATTTACCGGAAACCGTCGGTGCCTCACCGCTTCAATTTCATTTAAAACCTTTTGCCTTTAAGCATACCGGACTCTTTCCGGAACAGGCAGTTAACTGGGACTGGTTCTCCCAGATTATTTCCAGCCAGATCCGGAATGGTTCCTATGAAGCTTCCGGTGATCATCCGTCTCCGGAGCGGCCTTTCCGTGTTTTGAATCTCTTTGCCTACACCGGTGGTGCAACCATTGCTGCAGCAGCGGCAGGTGCTTTCGTTACACATGTGGATGCTTCCAAGGGCATGGTCGGCTGGGCCAAAGAAAATGCTTTATCCTCAGGTATCGGTAGTCATTCTGTCCGCTGGCTTGTGGATGACTGTGTCAAATTTGTTGAACGGGAGCTTCGACGCGGCAACCGCTACGAAGGAATTATTATGGATCCTCCTTCCTATGGAAGAGGACCCAAGGGCGAAATCTGGAAAATTGAAGAGGCTGTTTTCCCGCTGATTCAGTCTGCCTCACAGCTTCTTTCCGAAGATGCATCCTTTTTCCTGATCAACTCTTATACCACAGGCTTACAGCCTGCTGTATTGACTTATATGCTGGAAACAGCAATTGCAAAGCATAAAAAAGGGCAGGTAAGTGCTTCCGAGATTGGTCTTCCCATCTCCGGAAACGGTCTTATCCTGCCCTGTGGTGCCAGCGGACGCTGGACGAAAGATTAACTTTATTTAGCGACTTAAGCCAGTTCAGCAAGCATGCCAAAGATTGCTCCACCTGCAATAATGGATATCAGAAGTCCGATTCCTAATCCAATTGCAGCAAAAATCAAGTATGCCTTAAAGAAGTTAGACTTACTTTTCGGTGTTCCTCCACTGAATGCCCATACAAACATCATGATGATATTCACACAAGGTACACACAAAATCAACATGGTGAGCATCCAGTCACCTACGGATACTATTTCATCATTGACAGGTGCCTGATATACCGGCTGCTGTGAATACATGGGAGCAGACTGCTGATATGCATTCTGGTATGTATTCTGATATGTATTCTGCGTCTGGTCTACAGCAGGCTGATATGCCGGCTGCTGATAATTGTTCTGGGACTGATCTGCCCCAGGCTGGTTCATATTGTTACTATCCATCTTTTCTCCCTCCAAATGTAAAAATATAAATTACAAAAAAATTATAGCACATTCAATTTCCAGGAGCAATAAATGATTACGAAACTTTTATCCACTGAATATCACCGGTTATTTTTAGCGAAAAAACATCCGCTTTATCAGTTCCTGATAAAAGGGCAGTTTCTTTGCCAGAAGATTATCCCATTCATAGCGCATGGGCGGTGTATGGGGAAATACCGTAAACATTCTCCAGATATAACATAAGATTGTGAGACCGAAAACCACAATCAATATGCCTGTCTGTTTCATCTGCTTCTCCTGTTTCACATAACGTTTCCAAACCAACTGCACACTATATAGAATCCAGACATAAACTGCCGGATTATAACGCCAGGCTTCATCAAACTCACCAAAAACAAGATGAAGCGCTGCCCTGGTCATACCACATCCCGGACAGGGGAAGCCTGTAATAATCACCATTGGGCAAAAATGGTGAAAAAGCAGCCTTGCCACAATCCAGTAGACCATGAACCAAACCAGTGCATACCGGATGGAATACAAATCCTTCAAAAATAGATTTCCTGCCTTTTTCAATTGTGCAAACCAATTGGAGGTATCTTTTTTCATTGTATAGGTACTTTTCTTTCTTCTGGTTTTATATGATACTTATCATATCAGAAAATTTGTGTTATAATAAATTATCTTTCTATTTGTATAGATAACGAAAAACAGCAAGGAGATTTCCCATGAACGTAAATGAACTGGCAGGTTCCGTATATCAGACACATTATCCCAGCCATGTTGTATCACTCCCCCATACAGGACAGTTATCAGCTGAAAGCACACAATCTGCTGAAACGACAGCAAAAACAGACTTTTCCGATGTTCTTGCCAGCTATATAGACAATGGGGAGGATGAGGAACTGGTCGCTGCCATTCAGGAACTTACAGAAAGTATTGAGACTCTGAAAAAGGAAGCCTCCGACAACAGCAGTTCTGACGTCATGTCCATTCTGACGGATCAGGAAAAAGCAAGAGAATATATGAGTAGTCAGTCCGGCACACAGTTAGTTATGGAAATGATAGAAAATTCCATCGCCGGCATCATCTCCGGTTCCAGCAATTAATATGATCTATATCAAAACGGGCAGTTTTCATCCTGCCCGCTTTCTTTTTAACTGCATCACAAATCCAAGAATTGCAAAACCACACAACAACAGAGTAGAAATCTGATGGCTTACGGGAACAATCAGTTCCACCAGAAGATTTAACAGCATACCGCCAAATAGTGCTGTCACAGTGATGATCACATAATCTCCCAAAATAAGAGCAAGCATACCGCATACCAGTCCGGCAATACCGGCCCAGAGCACTCCCTGTCTGATCAATGCCATGATCTGTTCCATCTCTGTGCTCCATACTTCAGGCTGGATTCCGGCATTCATCAGCATAAGATCCAAAATACCCAGATCACTTTTTTCCTTCGGTTCTGTCAGCATCGTATGTAAAAAATTGCTGACAGAAAAAACCGCTTCCACTTCTCCAATCTGTTCCAGAAGCGTTCTTCCTAATTCCATTGCCTGACGCCAGAAAAATGAAAATACAACCAGAAAGGAACTGATTTGTGCAGTAATGAACAATCCAACCTTATAAAAGTGAAAGCCCAGAAAACCTGCAAGCAGTCCAACTGCAAGCCCAATGAGCGTGGTTACGGATGTCTCCAGTTCTAACGGTAATTTTCCTAAAATCCACCATGCCAGCGAAGCTCCTGCCCACCCGCAGATCAGAAATTGAACCAGCTTATACAGACTGAGTCCCCGAAAACAGATCAGACCACCGACTGCCAGTATGATCAGATAAATCATCCAGTCCGAAATCATATTTCATTACTCCATTTCTTTTTGCACTACAGAAAAGATACGCATCTTTCCAAGTCTGTTTCTGAAAAATGTCACCAATGGTCCTACAAAGAATGCCGTAATTACGGTTGCCACTCCCACAACACTTCCTGCCAAAAAACCTATTACGACGCAGGCCACATCCGTACCGATCCGTACCCACTGAAATTTTAACTTACCTTGTGTTGCCCGCTCTATAATTGATCCCAGAGAATCATATGGGGCAATTCCGATATCGCACTGCATATAAAGAGCTACCCCAAATGCTAAAAGCACTACGCCGGCAAGCATAAACAATATCCGAAGCATAAAATATCCGCTCATGCTTTCTGTTGTAATATGACAATTTTCCAAAACCCATACTGTAAAATCAGCAGCGTATCCACATCCTACCACATTTGCCAATGTTCCAAGACCGATAAACTCTTTATACGTCAGCAGCATTACAATCAGAAGGATAATATTAACCAGCATCTGACAGGTTCCGTAACTGAACGGCAAAAAGTTTTTCAACCCCAGATTCATGCAGGAAAACGGATCTGTTCCAAAATGTGCAATCCGCATCATTCCTACGGACACCCCGATACAGAATACGCCCATACACATACTTACGATGATCGCCGGACGAAATCTTTTATTTTTTTTAATATATTCTGCTTCGCGTCCCATCATGCTCCATTCCTCTTATCTTTCAAACGTCCCCTGCTACTTCTCTTCCTGCTTTCCGTTTCCTACTTTCATTGCATTTCTTTGCTTCTGAGTAATATATTTTTCAATGACAGAACTGGGATTTTTTAATTTACATCCTACGATACTTCTAAGCCCATCCAGTTCAATACATCTGACCACTTCTGCGATCAGACTAAAGCGGATATCACAGGAAGCATCTTCAAATACAACATGAACCAGTTCTCCGGGGTTCGGAATCCCATATTCTTTCTTTAAGACAATGGAAATACCGGTGGAACTGATGTCCTTTACAACAATCTCAACCATCTGATTATTGATCTGTGCTTTTCCTTCCGCTCCTACCCATTGTCTGAAAGAGTTGCGTCTGTTATATTTCTTTGCATCCTGATCACTGACAATCACATGAATCTTTTCACCGGAGCCGGGAATAGAAAGCAGAAAAATTGCCACCTGCGTCCAAAGATAAGGTACATCCTCATGGGTTGCAATCACCTTATAGTCATATCCGGGAGGAAATCCTACCGTTTTTCCGTCAATCTGAATGGGCGCAACCACACGCACATGCTCGCCATAACCAATTTTCCCAAAGGCCTTCTGATCCATGGATAAGGTCTTGGTTGTAAACTCCATCTTCTCTTTTCCGATACAGGTATTAATGATGATATCAATCCCTTCCGGCAGTTCATTAATGTACATATTGTTCCCCATTCATCATACTGTTTTTGTAGTTTCTACTATAACAATTGTTACACCCATTCGTCAATACTGCTCCCAATTCTGCTGATATTTTTTATCCAGATATTGGGGAGCAAAAGCCTGTTTGCAATTTTTAATTTGCAAAATGCACAAAATAAATCACTTGGATTCCTATGCGCTAAACGTTACGATGAGCCTCAAAAAACATAAATCGTGTTCAGCAAAGGCTTCCACGATTTATAGAGTCTCATCTTCACAGCGCAAAATGTCATCCAAGTGATTTATTTTGTACATTCTGCCATATAACATTTATGGAACAGGCTTTTGCCCCCGGTATCTAATCTATCCCCTTCCCAGAATCCGGCCAAGCAGACAGTTGCAGAAGAACATGATGATATTAATCACCACAATCGTCGCTCCGACAGGCGAAGAAATCAGAATGGAAACAAGGATTCCGCTGACTGCACAGAATACTGAAAGCACTGCCGCATAGATCACAACTCCTTTAAATTGCTGAAATACCCTCATTGCAGATAAGGCAGGAAAAATCAAAAGGGCTGAGATCAGCAGGGAACCAACCAGATTCATGGCAAGAACGATAATGATCGCTGTAATAACCGCTATCAGCAAATTGTAAAGTCCTGCATTGGTGCCGGTTGCCCGGGCAAAAGCCTCATCAAAAACAACCGAAAAAATTCTGTTATAATAGAGTCCGCATAAAATCAGAACCACAATGGATAATACCACGCACATCCAGACCTCACCTTTTGTCAGACTCAGAATTGCTGTAGAGCCAAACAGAGTACTGCAGACATCTCCTGAGACATTGGCTGAGGTTGAAAAGAGGTTCAATACAAGATAACCGACAGCCAGTGCTCCAACCGAAAGCATGGCAATTGCCGCATCCCCTTTAATTTTTGTATTCTGTCCGGTTCTCAGCAATAGGATTGCTGCAAGCACTGTAACCGGCATAATAAAAAGCGTCTGATCTGCCAGTTTACAGACTGTGGCTACCGCCATGGCACCAAATGCCACATGGGACAGACCATCTCCAATAAAAGAAAACCGCTTCAAAACAAGAACAACTCCCAGCAAAGAGGCGCAGAGTGCAATCAGCGTTCCAACAATCAATGCATAGCGCACAAAAGGATATTCCAAATATAATTGAAGCTTTGCTACGATTCCAGTCATTCTCATATCACTGCCTTTCCTGCATATTCCGGTAATCCTCTTTCTTTCCGAAAAAGGACTGCTCTCTTTCAATATGAAGGATATGGGTTGCATCCTTCATCGCTGCATGAACATCATGGGAAACCATGATAATCGCCATACCCTCCTGATTCAGCTTTCTGATCAGCATATAAAATTCATCCACTGCTTTTGGATCCAGCCCTGTAACCGGCTCATCCAAGAGAAGTAACTTGGAACCGGCACATAGTGCTCTTGCCAAAAGAACCCTCTGCTGCTGCCCTCCGGACAGATTTCTGTAACATTGTGTTTTTAACTCTGCTATTCCCATCCGGTTCAGATTCTCCTGCGCCAGCTCCTTCTCTGCCCTGGTATACCATGGACGCCTGCCACATTTTGGCAGAGTACCGGATAACACGATTTCCCAGACCGAGGCAGGAAAATCCTTCTGAACCAATGTCTGCTGCGGAAGATAGCCGATTTCCCGTGAAGTGATGCCGTCTCCCATAACAAGTTCTCCTGCAAGCGGCTTCATTAAATGAAGCATCGTCTTAATCAGTGTACTTTTACCGGCACCATTTTCTCCAACTACACATAAATACTCCCCTTTATTGACTTCAAAACTGATGTGTTCGGCAACCACACCATCCTCATATCCTAATGTTAAATCCTTACAGCTGATATAAGCCACTAATATTCCCTTCTTTCTGCTTACTCTTTCACTCCGTAAAGTGCTTCCTTAAGAACCGAAAAATTATCCTGCATAACAGACAGATAAGTTACACCCTGTGCAATCTCCCCAGCGGTTACCGACTGCAGGGAATTCAGAATCAGAATCTTCTGATCCCGGCTGGCAGTATTTTCGATCACTGTCTCGGCAATCCGGTCATTTCCATTCTCTATGACAAGCACTGCCGGAAGATCATATTCATCCATTTTACCGGCGAGAAAAATAACCGTTTCAAAGCTGGCATCTGTCTCTGCACTGCAGCCCTGGAATGCCGCATAATACGATATCCCATAATCCTTCATAAGATATAGAAATGGAAACCTGTCGGCAACCAGCACTGTTTTCCATGGTGCTGCCTGCACCATCTGCTCATATTCCTGATCCAGTGCTTCCAGCTCTCCAATATATTGTTCTGCATTCTCCGTGACAGCATGCTGCATTGTTTCTTCTCCTGCAGAAGCAGCTGCGGTCTCAATCGCCTGCACACAGACAGCGGCATTCTTTAAGGAAAGCCAGATGTGTTCATCAAATTCCATATGTGCAGATTCATCTGCGCCTATATCTGTTACTTCCTCTTCTTCCGCCTCCATACCTTCTACATATTCTTCTTCCCTGAGTGCAGAATCCAGAATCTCCATCAGATTAAGATACTGCTGTCCTTCTCTCTTCTCCTCCGGCACGGCAGCAATTACATCTCTCATCCACCGATCAGATTCTCCGCCTACATATATGACAATATCTGCCTCTGAAATCATAAGAATATCCTCTGCTGTCGGCTGGTAATTGTGAATATCCGTACCGCCATCCATCAGAAGAGATATCTCTGCCCATTCCTCCTGACCTGCAAGCACCTGTCTTGTCCAGTCATAAAGCGGAAATGTAGTACATACAATATGAAGCCTGTCATCTTTCTCTGCCGACTGTGATGCACCACATCCGCAAAGCAGAAATACACTGATGACAAACATCAGCAATAATGTAACAGATATATTTTTCTGAAACCTTGTTTTCATGCTCTTTCTTCACTCCTTTGATTCATCCGGCGAAAATGTGTTACTCTTTTCCCTGCATTCCCGGCATAATCCGCTTAACATAGATCCGGGGCACTCCAGGGTAAACCCGTGATGCTGCATCAGATGTGCAGTCAGTTCATCCATAAAAGTACATTCCAGATGAAACAGTCTTCCGCACTCTCTGCACTGCATATGGATATGTGCCTGACAGTTTCCACAAGGTTCTACAAACTGATACCTGCAGCATTCCTCCCCTGCCATCTTATATTTCATCAGCTGTCCGCTTTCCGTCAGTTTTTCCAGATTACGGTACACCGTTGCAAGATTTATGGATTCTTCCTTCCGGATCAAATCTTCATAAATATCCGCTGCGGAAAAACTGTTATCTGCATGACTTTTTAAATATTCCATAATACTGTCTCTGCATCTGGTTCGATACTGTTTCTGCATTTTTCTATTTCCCTCCCAATGCAATTGCAAATTACTTGCAATTGCAAATCGCCTGCAATTGCAAATCATTCGCAAATGCAAATCATTTGCAATTCTACAGCAAACAATCCTTCCTGTCAAGCAGCATAGGTTATTTTCCGGGATGGCATCCCATTCCATATGTGATATAATGGATACATATAGTACGAAGTATGTACATGTACATGTACATGGAAATGAAATGAAAGTAAGAATTACAGAAACATATTTTTAAAAGGAAGGGAAACAGGATGAATATACTATTCTGCTATTGGAACAGCATTTGCGAACCGGGTCTGACGCATGCCTTTACCCATCTTGGTCATCAGGTCATCCCCTTTCAGCACCCGATCTCCAATAAGGATCTCGACACACAGTATCTGACTGCATTAGCTGCGTTTCTAAAACAACATCCGGAAGTAAATTGCGTTTTTTCCATTAATTTTATTCCGTTAATTGCCAAAATCTGTAATATTTATCGAATTCCTTATATTTCCTATACGGTTGACAGTCCTTCCCTGACACTTTCCTCAAAGTCTCTGGGCAGTGCCTATTGTCATGCATTTCTTTTTGACCGTACTCTGTATCAGCAGTATGCCGCACTGTTTCCTGACAATGTACATTATCTTCCTCTTGGTGCAGATACCCTTTTTTATGACACCATCATTTCTTCCGAAGAAGACCATGCACAATATGACTGCGATGTTTCTTTTATTGGTTCATTTCACACGGAAAACTGTATTTATGACAAGGCTGCCTCTCTGCTCCCGGAACATATGAGAGGTTATATTGATGGACTTATTCAGGCACAGTTGCAGGTTTATGGATATGATCTGATTAAAAATGCCTTCAGTGATCAGTGGGCAGAAGAATTCAAAAGATATGCCGGATGGTCAGTTCTTCCTGACTATGATGAAGATATCAGGGCAATTATTGCAGACCAGTATATTGGCTTTAAATGTACACAGAAAGACCGGATTCAGACTCTGCAGGCAATCAGCCGGGAATATCCTACAGATCTCTATACCACAGAGGATACTTCTATGCTCCCTGCAATCCACAACCGTGGAATTGCAAAATCCTTTACGATGATGCCTAAGATTTTCCAATGCAGTAAAATCAACCTGAACATGACTGCAAGGACAATAAAATCCGGTATTCCCCAGAGAATTTTTGATATCATGGCAGCCGGAGGTTTTGTTCTCTCCAACTACCAGTCAGAAATCCCGGAATATTTTATTCCCGGAGAAGATCTGGTATTATACGAAAGTATTCCGGACCTGATAGAAAAAATCCGCTATTTCCTGGCTCATGAGGACGAACGGGCGCAAATCGCCCAAAATGGTTATCAGAAGGTAAAAAGCTGTCACACACTCGTCCAAAGAGCACAGGAAATGCTGCGGATCGTATTAGGCTCCCAGAGCCTTTGATGTTTTGTTCAGATAAATCAGATACATAATTCCGGCAACAAGGGAAACAATTCCAACAATAATACTGATAATACCTGATAAAATGTTAAGCAATGGAATCTTATTCAGAATGCTGCAGATGATACCGATAATATTGCATACCAGATACAATCCCCATACTGTTTTTCCTTTTCCGGAAATATCAGCTGCACCAATGCTATCCAACAAACCATTGGATGTCATGATTACTTGATAAACAACTAATAATGTGATAACTGTTGATGCAATGCTTGCCAAGGTAGATAAAATTCCGCCGATTGCAGGAATAAATCCCAAAATAGTTCCCAGTACACTAACTACAATATTAATAAGAATCAGTGTTACTGCCTTATTGTAATCCTGCTGATCCTCCCCTGCTTTCTTAAGTCCCATCAGCGTAAGTACATATGCCGCAATGATAATAAGTAATCCCACCAACGGAATCCATGAAAGTAATACACCAACCACTGCCAGTATTTCACCAATAAACACCTTTTTAATGCCTTCTCCGGCATTAGGATACTGTCCCATCATTTTTCCTCCTTTAAAATCATATGATTTGATACCTGTTTTAACAGCTTTTGCATCATTTGCCAATCTCTGCCTTCTGTACAGAATTTCATTGACAAATTTCATTTCCACATTATATCATTAATTGAAATATTTTACAAAGAATATCTGCATCACATCCAAAAGATAAACGAAAGGTATGGTTCTGATCCATGAATTATGAGATTTTTTCTGATGTATCCCTGGATATCGACCGGGAAGCTTCCAAGGCAGGTCATGTCCACTACGTTCCCATGGAATATATGATTGGGGAAACTACATTTCATTGTGAAAAGCCCGAAAGCAATGAGACAATGCACACCTATTATGATAAGCTGCGTAACAAGATTCCGACCAGAACAAGCCAGATCAATCCATTCAATTATATCTCTGTATTTGAACCGTTTGTTGAAAAGCAGCAGCCCATTTTATATATCTCTCTTTCCAGCGGATTGAGTAATACCTATGAATCGGCTCTTGCTGCTGTAGAAATGTTAAAGGAAAAATATGAACATGTATCCATTGAAGTCGTTGACAGCTTAGGTGCAACCGGTGGTATGGGACTGTTAACAGAATCTGCCTGCAAAAACAGGGCAGACGGTATGACACTTGCTGAAAATGCTGCATGGCTCAGAGACCATGCAAAAAATGTGAATTACTGGTTCAAGGTAGAAGATCTGATGTATCTCAAACGCGGCGGCCGCATTTCTGCTGCCACAGCAATCATGGGAACAGCACTGAATATCAAGCCCATCTTAACTATCAATGCAGCCGGTAAGCTGGATACAGTTGCCAAAAAGCGTGGGAACAAGCAGGCAATGCGCCATCTGATCGACCAGTTTGAAACTTCCTTTGACGAAAGCTTAAGCAAGACTGTCTACATCTGTTGTGCTGACTGCATGGAAGATGCCGAAGCATTAAAGTCGATGGTGCTGGAAAATCATAATGACCTGACTGTCAGAATTACCATGTTAAGTCCGATCATCGGTGCCCATACCGGTCCGGATATGCTTTCCCTGATTTATTACGGAACCGCAAGAGAATAGCCTAAAGGCCATTCTCCTGCCGGGCTCTGGAAAAATTGTATCTGCGCAGGCTGACATTTTTCTCTGAGCCCCGGTATCTTTCCTGACGTATCATATAGGAATCAAAACACTCAGAAAGTGCCTCGTAATATTCTGAATCTTCTTCTCTTTCCATGGCATCCTGAAATGCCGGGAATGCATCTGCAGACAAACTTTCCAGATATCGATAATCCACATGTCCGCTGATATGCTGTTCATCCAGATTGCATGCCGCAATCAGATAATCCGGATGTGCATAGGCAAGGCCAAGATACAGCACTGTTACTACTACCATACAATACTGAAACAGCGGAAACTTCTGACGAAAAATATAGATCACAATACCGCTCATAAGAAAGAAAAGCAGGCCAAGTCCCCAGAACACCAGCACTCTCAGATAGGTCAGATCATATGCCTCTACATACATACTCATTCTGAGTGCGCTGGAGGCAATCATAATATAGGTACAGCCACTGATCACTGTAAGCATTCCTTTTAAAACTTTACTTTCCTTAAATCTGTATAAACAGATCAACACCAGTACAATATTAATCATGCAGACCACCAGCAGCTGGAAAAATCCCTGTCTTGCATACTCCGCATAGGTATACCCGTCCGGAAGGGAAAAACGTCCGAGGAACAGATAGAGAATCTGAATGACGGAAAATAATAAATATACAACTGCCAGCATCGCATTAATCGTAATTGCTATGACCGGTTCTCCGTTCTTACCTTTTCCATGATATTCCATCTTCTGACAGCTGGCAAGTTTTACCAGAATTCCATAAGATATAAGGAATACCAGGATTGTCATAACTGCAATTCCTATCCAGTCTCCGATCCCTTCCAGCATGGAAAATGCCCTGAAAAACCGTTGAAAGAATCTGCCAAATACAACATCTGCGCTGGAAAGCAATGCCAGAACAACAATCAGCAACGGCAGTCCGATCAGAATACCGGAAAGAATATATTTCCACGTAGCATTTTTCTCTTCTTTCTTCTGCCGGCTCTTCCATATCTTCAGATCCACAAAAGGTGCTGCAATAAATTCAAGCGCTCCCAATGCTGTGGAAAAGATCGCACTAAGATTTCCAAAAAGTCCCCAATCCTTATCTTCATAAAACTGATGAAGCAGACCGCTAAACAGCAGAAGGAAAATGCCAATATAATCACAGACGATAATAAATCCATCATCTGTCAAACACAGATTCCCACCCAGGAGCAGTATGCTGACAGCATAAAATATACTCTCCCGTTTTACCTTAACTTCCAGTTTCCTGATTCCAAGATAAAAATAGGCAATGGTTGCTGCAGCATAGAGCGGAGCTGTAATACCGGAACTGTTTTTGTATAAACAGAATGTATAAAGGATTGCATAGATAACAGATGAAATTGCAAAAAACGGAAATTCATCTCTTATTTTTTGTACCAGCGGTGGAACCACTCTGACTTTGGACTCATAAACCGGTGGCTGGGATTGATTGGTCTGGTCATAATATTCCTTCATTGCCTCATCCTGTTTTAATTCTTCTAATTTTTGAAATACCTGATCTGCATCCATACAGGACACCTGCCTTTCTAAGATTTTATTTTATAACCTATTATTCAATGCTTTATTTTCTATGAAATATCATTTTCTTCTTTATCTTTCACATATTCAATAATGTCACCCGGCTGACATTCAAGTGCTTTGCAGATTTCATTGAGAGTAGAAAATCTTACCGCCTTTGCTTTATTATTCTTTAAAATAGATAGATTGGCCGGTGTCAGGTCCACCTTCTCCGCAAGCTCTACCAAACCGATTTTTCTTTTTGCCATCATGACATCCAGATTTATCATAATTGCCATATCATACACCATTCCCTTCTAGATCGTCAGATCACTTTCCTGTTTATAATTGACTGCTTTTTCAAAGACTCCTGCCAGCACCTTGGAAAAAAGCCCTGCAATTACAAACACAAGAATCACAACAAATACGCCCGGTGTTGCATACAGAAACAAACGGATAGAGGTAACTGCAGCTATCACGAAACTGTAATTTCCCATTCGTTTCAGTGCATTTACATTCTCCATAATAAAGCAGTCTTCCTTCTCCACGGAACGTATCATTCTGCGCAGCTCATAGACGATCAGACAGGCAAAAATGCCGGATAAGAAAAACAGAACTGTCTGAATCCAATAATATGCAGCATAGTAGCTGTTGATCCGGCTGTACCATTTCAATGTAAGCGGAACCGTAATGGTTACTGGAATCCCGCAGAAAAACATTACATTCAGAAGACATTTTGATACGATAAGATATGTATTTTTCATTGATACTACTCCCTTTCCGGATGTTACTCTCCTTACTTTCGATGGGTCACGACAATTCATCTTTATGATCATGAGCATATCACGTCGTTTCTCTATTGTCAATAAAATTTTATTGTTTTTCGATAAATATTTATTGATAATAGAGAAAACAAAAACCTCTTAGGTAAATTGCCACCTAAGAGGACTCAATGGGGCTGAATTGGAATCCGAAGTTCCAGTCTGCAAATTTAA
>JBJELZ010000033.1:0-3586 GCA_051879415.1 Lachnospiraceae bacterium | reverse complement strand
ACACAGGGGATTTCTATTTCTATTCCAATTTCCAGATACCGGGGCAAAAGCCCGTTCCAAAACTTTATATGGCAGAATATAAAAAATATATTGTTTTCATTCCTATGCGCTAAACGTTACGATGAGCCTCAAAAAACATAAATCGTGTTCAGCAAAGGCTTCCACGATTTATAGAGTCTCATCTTCACAGCGCATAATGTCATTCAAACAATATATTTTTTAAATTCTGCCAAATTATAAATTGCAAATGGGCTTTTGCCCCGGTATCATCTCTATTCTGCAGTCTCTTCCTGCTCCAGCCTGTGGAATACAATACAATTAGGCTGCATAATCTTTATTTCCTTCGCATTCATCACAATCGTTCCCTGTTTCAAATCAACTGCAAAGAATGTCATGGTATTATTTTCGTGATTCAGGGATACCAGATGTTTGTTATCCGGAAACATCATTGCATCCTTTGGATAGCTTCCGCTGATTGGCAGGCACAAAATCTTCTCAAGTAATCCTGTCTTTTTATCAATATGAAAAATGCATACACTGTTATCTCCTGCATTGGAACAGATCAGATAATTATAATCCCAGGAAAGATTGATTCCGCTGGCAGCGGCATCCCCGGCATGATAGTCATTTAAGGTTGATATTGTCTGGATCTTTTCAAAGGAAGGATTCTTACCATCATCTTCATAATGATACACATCCACACAATTCTTGGCTTCATGGACAATATAAATAAACTGCCCATCCTTTGATACTTTGATATGCCTCGGTCCGGAATACTGTTCCGAATGAATGATATCAACCAGCTTCAGTTTGCCTGTATTATGATCCAGCTCATAAACCTTCACATGATCCATTCCAAGATCGGCTGCAAGAAGATATTTATTGTCCCTTGTCATCTTAACACAATTGACATGCGGACGATAGCTCCGGTCAACAATACTTCCCATGCCTTTATGATAAATCTCATCCGTAATACCAAGAATGCTTCCATCCTCTGCCAGCTTCATAACCGTGATTTTACCATCATGATATCCGGCTACAAACAAGAACTTATCTTCATAATCTGTAGAAAGATAACATCCCCGCATACCATTGATGGATGCCGCAGAGATTGTCTTCAGATCGCCATCCGGCAGAATCCGGTATGCCTCTACTCCATAGTCTGTAATGGAATAAAGATTTTTACGGTTGTGGGAAATCGATATATAGGAAGAATTAGAAATCTGGATTTCATTCTTTTCCTGAAATGTTCCTTTTTTTACATTTACATCAAAAATCTTAATACCATTCTTATCTCCCTGTGTATAGCAGGATACATATGCTATATATTTAGCGGATGTACTCATAGACTGCCTCCTCCATTCCATTTCTCATTTAATCAATCCGGTCTTCCATTTTTATAAAGTCCCTATGGGTTCCCACATACTTATAAGCAGGACGGATAATTTTTCCTTTATTGACAAGTTCTTCCAGTCTGTGTGCACTCCATCCGGAAATACGTGAAATTGCAAAAATCGGGGTGAATAATTCCTCCGGAATATTTAACATGGAATACATAAATCCACTGTAGAAGTCAACATTTGCACATACCGGTTTAAACAGCCGGCGGTTCTGTCCGATCAATTTACCGGCAATCCGCTCTACACTGTCATACAGGTTAAATTCTTTCATACGGTTCTTCTCTTCCGCCAGCTTCCTGGTACAATCCTTCAAAACCTTCTCCCTTGGATCGGAATCTGTATATACCGCATGACCCATACCATATATCAGCCCTGCCTTGTCAAAAGCTTCCTTGCGAAGTATCTTTGCCAGATATGCTTCCAGTTCCTCCTCATCTGACCAGTCAGGAACGTTTTCCTTAATATTGGCAAACATCTGCTGAACCTTCAGGTTGGCACCACCATGACGCGGCCCCTTCAGGGAAGCAATGGATGCTGCCACTGCAGAATAGGTATCCGTTCCGGTAGAGGTTACAACATGTGTGGTAAATGTTGAATTGTTACCACCGCCATGATCCGCATGAAGCACAAGTGCAACGTCAAGCACAGAAGCCTCTAACGGTGTAAATTTCCCATCCGGACGAAGCATATTTAATATATTTTCCGCTGTGGAATAGTCCTTTTTCGGATTTCTGATAATCAGATTCTTATTCAGATTAAAATGACGATACCCGTGGTATGCGTAAACAGACATCATAGGCAGCTTACCTATCATCTGCAGGCACTGTCTTAATACATTGGGTACCGAAATATCATCCGGATTTTCATCATACGAATACAGATTTAATACTGCTTTCTGCAGGGAGTTCATGACATTGACACTGGGATTATGCAGGATGACATCCCTGACAAAATCACCGGACAGCTCCTGAAGGTCTGCAAGAATGGCAAGAAAATTATCAAACTGCTTCTTGGTGGGCAATGCGCCAAACAGCAGAAGATACGTTACTTCTTCAAATGCATATCTTCTGTTGCCAATTCCCTTAAGAAGATCTTCCACATTATATCCCTGGTAGTAAAGTCTTCCTTCTGCCGGCACCTGTTTTCCATCAATCAGATCATAGGCCACAACATCCGAAATCTCCGTAAGACCTGTCAGGACACCCTTACCATTGGCATCCCTTAATCCTCGCTTTACATCATATTCTGTGTAAAGATTCTGATCAATCTCACCGGATTTCATACAAAACTGCACCAGTTCATTGAACATCTCGTTCCGGTTGTCATTTAATTCCATCATAGAATTTTTAGCCATCATTCCCATCCACTCCTTTATCTCGTATTTGTAATTATCTGATTCGTTCCGGGAAACCAACCTTCTTCTGTACTTTTCTTAAGGTCTTTGTTGCATAATAATCTGCTTTTTCACCATTTTCCTTAATAATGGAATCAATATATGCCTTATCCTTGCAAAGGTCCTCAAAACGTTCCTGCAAAGGTCTCAAAATATCCACAACAGACTCACCAACAGCCATCTTGAAGTCACCATATCCCTTACCGGCAAATTCCTTTTCTGTTTCTGCAGGGGTCTTTCCTGTACATGCACAGTAAATATCAATCAGATTTCTGATTCCCGGCTGTTCCTCACTGTATCTGACGCATCCCTCTGAATCCGTTACGGCACGTTTGAATTTCCGCATGATTGTGTCCGGATCATCCATCAGATATACGGAAGCATTTACGTTTTCATCTGACTTTGACATCTTCTTTGTCGGATCCTGAAGGCTCATGATCTTTGCTCCAACTTTACCAAGATACGGCTCAGGGATCGTAAATACATCTCCATAGATCGCATTAAAACGCTGTGCAATATCTCTTGTAATCTCCAGATGCTGCAGCTGATCCTTACCAACCGGCACCACATCCGTCTGATACAACAGGATATCGGCTGCCATCAGCACCGGATAAGTAAAGAGTCCTGCGTTAATATTATCCGCATGCTTTGCTGATTTATCTTTGAACTGTGTCATACGGTTTAATTCACCCATATAGGTAAAGCAGTTCAGAATCCATGACAATTCTGCATGCCCGCTGACATGAGACTGATAATATATACAACTCTTCTTAGGATCCAGTCCTGCTGCAAT
>JBJELZ010000032.1:0-18273 GCA_051879415.1 Lachnospiraceae bacterium | reverse complement strand
TGAGAGACTTAGAAGTGCTGGAGGAAGCTGGGTATCAAGTAGAGAAGGCATGTGCTGTGGATATGTTTCCTGGGACGGTGCATGTGGAGACGGTGTGTTTACTCCATCGGGCGAACTCGTAGAAATCCTTTGTTTTAGCCATTTTACGAGATATATGACTTTCTCGCCAACAGGTAAAAAAAGCAGAGGAAGAACAGCATAGAAGTATCAGTAGCTTTACATCTGGTAACCGGGAATGCATCAGACTCTCTGTAACATTTTATAGAAAATATCATAATTAAGAACCGAAAGGACGCTTGTTTTCAGCACTTCTGAAATACGAGCGTCCTTTTCATTTATCCAATAATAAAGGAGGAACTATAAAATGGTAAAAAAGAGAGAAATGTATTCATTAACAAGTGACGTGTCGGGTGTAAAAATTGTACAGGTCAAAATTAAGGACTTATATAACTTCGAGGGACATCCTTTTAAAGTCAAAAGAGATCAGTAACTATTTGAACTCCGCAGAAGCATCGAAACAGAAGGAATCATTGTTCCCCTATTAGTACGAAACAGTCCATATGGAAGAGGATATGAAATTATATCTGGACATAGAAGAAAAGAAGCAGCTCTGTGGGCAGGATTAACAGAAGTACCAGTAATTATCCGGGATTTAAACGATGAACAGGCGATAATAGCTATGGTAGACAGCAACTTGCAAAGAGAAAAAATACTGCCAAGCGAGAAAGCATTTTCCTACAAAATGCGCCTGGAAGCCATGAAGCATCAAGGCAAATCTGAAAAAACTACTACGGACCCAATGGATCCGAAGTGTATAGCCAAACTGACAGAGCTATCCATATTAGAAACAGAAATTGAGAAAAATGGGAAAGCAAACATTAAAAAAGCTGGTTCGACAAAAGGCAACAGAAGCAATGAGCAGCTTGCCCGTATGGTAGGAGAAAGCGTCACGCAAATTAAACGCTATATTCGCCTGACAAAGCTAATACCTAAAATTTTAGATATGGTAGATAAAGAAATGCTTGCCCTTCGCTCTGCCGTGGAACTTTCCTTTTTAACAGAAGATGAGCAGTATCAACTTTATGTAATCATGGAGTGGGAGCAGTCAATCCCAAACCTGTCGCAGGCAAATTGCTTAAAAAGAATGAGTCAGCAACAATGCCTTGACATAGATGAAATATACGAAATCCTTCAGGAAGAAAAACCAAATCAACGAGAACAGATAAAACTACCAATGGAATGAATCGGAAAATACTTTCCAGAGAACTTTACACCTTCACAGCAGACCGCATTAATTGAATATTTATTAAAAGAATAGG
This sequence comes from Lachnospiraceae bacterium, assembly GCA_051879415.1. Taxonomy (GTDB): domain Bacteria; phylum Bacillota; class Clostridia; order Lachnospirales; family Lachnospiraceae; genus NK4A136. The sequence goes on along the minus strand of JBJELZ010000032.1, from coordinate 16,954 downwards.
CAGAAAAGAATCGGAAGTAGAGAGAAGAGTAGGAGCTTACTGTATATTAACGAAAATGGGGCGGTTAATAGAGGATATAGACATAGAAAGGAAGAACGAAGGCAATGGCTAAAATAACTTATACAAATGTAAATGAATATTTAATACCAAATCTCATTTATAAATCCAATGAGCAGATAGAGGAACTTGGCAGATACGGTATTTTACGCAAAAATTATCTGAAAAAACATAAAAATTCATTATACCAGTGCATGCTCTTACAGGGAACTGTAGAAAAACATTTACTGGAAATAGATAAAGCTGCCAGAGAACGAGAAGAATTGATTTTAAAACAATTAGAAAAAAGATATGGCCTGCCAGATAAAAAATCAGATTATTTAGTCTGGATCAGAGCAGTAAATCAGCAGAAAGCTATCGCAGAAGAAATTATTTTGAAAGAGCCGATTTATATTTAAAAAATTAGTTTGTTAAGTCGAGATAATAAAATCTGGAGCGTGGAAAGTTACCGGATGAGAAATATACATATATTTTGTGAGAAATGAAAAGGAGAACGAATTATGTCAGAAATAATCAGAGTAGAAAGAACGAAAAATTTTACAGTAATGAGTAACCATCATTTTAAAAATAAGAAATTGTCATTAAAAGCAAAAGGTTTATTATCCTTAATGTTAAGCCTTCCAGACGACTGGAATTACAGTATGAAAGGCCTGGCAACATTGAGTAAAGATGGAATCGACTCTGTACGAACCGCAATGAAAGAGTTAGAAACTCAAGGATATGTAGAAAAAGACAGAAGTTGAAATAAAGCCGGATGCTATCAGGGAACGGTATATACGGTAAGAGAAGTACCAAGAGGAGAAGAAAACAGTTAATTATAAGTTGGCTATATTTACATAACCGATGCAGGCAAAGCCTATATTGGAATATCAGACAGCAGGAAAAACCATGTCTGGGAAATCCAATGTAGGCTTTTCCTGTACTATAAAATATATAACTAATTAAATACTGAGAAATTAAGTATATAAGGTATGAAGTATCTATTCTATTCATTCATGTAATGTATAGGTGGTGGGAAGGGGAGAAGAGAAGGGAGGGAAGAAGAGAATAGAAGTGGAAAAATATTCTTATAATATGATTTGTAGAATATTAGTTGTTATGATGATATGGAATAATACAGTTCAAAAAATGAAATGCGATATTTCAGAATTAAATTATGATTTTTGCTATATTAGATTGCTGTAAACGCATTTCTATGATATGATAATAAATAGATTATGAACTACTGTTCTTTGAGTGAATAAAACTGAGGTGAAAATATGGCAATTAGTTATAAAAAATTGTGGAAATTATTGATTGATAAAGACATGATGAAAAAGGATTTGCGTGCAAAGACAGGTGTTAGTACAACAACCATGTCTCGATTATCTAAGGATGAGAATGTAAGTACAGAGATTTTATCAAAGATTTGCACAGCTTTAAACTGTGATATTGGAGATATTGTGGAATTTGTTCCGGATAGAAAAGAGGAGCAATAAGGAGGTACGACATTATGGATTGTTCTTATCCGTATATTGCGTCTCTGACCAGAGAACCATTTCTTTTTTATGAGATGCGTTCTACTGCAAAGCTGATGAATGAAGGATTATCAGATGAAGCGATTGTGGAAGAAATTGTTCAACAGAATCTTTTCCAGTATCCAACAGAAAAATCCATTACAAGGATGGCAAAAGCCTGCATCAGACGGCTTCATACTCTAGAAGATAAAACTTTAATTTCTGCGATTGCGTCTCAGCCAACTGATGTTGCAAAGCAGATTTGTTTGTATGCGATGATGAAGCAGAGTCGACTTATCTGGGAATTTATGCTGACAGTTATTGGAGAAAAGTATCGGTTAAGAGATATGTCTTTTGGTAAGATAGATTTAAATACATTTTTTCTGCGCTTGCAGGAGCAGAATGATACTGTGGCTTCTTGGAGTGACAGCACGATAACAAAGTTAAAACAGATTATTGCCAGAGTGCTTGTTGAAACAGAATATATAGACAATATTAGAGCAGATCATTTAAATCCGGTATGGCTGTATCCTATTTTGGAAAATGCTATCAGAAGCAATGGGGATACGGAGGTATTACCAGCATTTAATTGCTTTTCATACACATAAGCGAACAAAATGTTTCGATGGAGCATTTTTTGTAGGAGGTAGCTAATGAATAATATTAAAGAACGCTTAGATAAAATTCGGACCTTAATTCAAGAACAGGAATTTTTGGAAGGCAAAGGATTGAGCAATGAGGTAAATATCAGAATCTTCTGTTATGAGCCAGAAAATGAAATGGCGGTGCGTCATTTTGTGAATCAGTTGGAGACGGATCAGACTTTGAATTGCCATTTAAAGATTTGTAATTTGTATAAAATATTTCTTTCTATCTGTGATGATATGGACATCACAGAAGCAATTCCTGATATGGAAGAAGCGGATGGAAGTGTTTATCTTTTAGAACAGCTTAATGCTGCAATTGGCAATGGGGAGTTCATTAATAAAATACAGTATGAACCACATGAACTGGGTGATGTGCTGATGCTAACAGGAGTGGGTGAGGTATTTCCGTTTATGAGAATTCATACATTGCTGGAAGCCTTGCAGCCATATTTTTCAGATGTTCCGATTATAGTTATGTATCCGGGTGAGTTTGATGGCCATCATGTAAGGTTGTTCAATCGTTTGACACCAAATGATTATTATCGGGCATTCAATGTGATTGATTAAGGGGGATAAATTCATGATAATTCGAGATATGTTTGTGGACGATATTAACCGCAAAATTAATGGAGTTATTAAAGTAGATCAGGCTGCTGATGATGTGATTGAGCAGGAATTAAATGAGTACGTCATTACCAGAGAATTGAAGAAACATTTTATTACATTTTTCAATTATTATGATGATGCCTTTGAACAGCCTACTGCAGATATGGGAGTATGGATTTCCGGCTTCTTTGGAAGTGGTAAATCTCACTTTCTGAAAATGCTTTCGTATCTTCTGGAAAATAAAGAAGTAAAAGGTGTCCGTAGTGTAGAACGTTTCCGGGAAAAGTTTGAAGATGATCCTGCAACATTTATGCTGATTGACCATGCTACTAAGGGAGAGACAGAGACGATACTATTTAATATCGATATCGAGGGATTTAGCAATAAAGATAAAACGGCTGTTCTTCGTGTTTTTGCAAAGATGTTCTACAACCATCTGGGATTTTACGGTGAAAATCTGAAAGTTGCGATGATGGAACGCTACATTGACCAGCAGGGTAAGACGGAGGAATTTCGCAGAGTTTTTGAAGAAAAGAGAGGTAAATCCTGGCTGGAAATGCGCCGTGTATTTGCTTTCAATGGTAAGTTCATTATTCCGACTCTTATGGAAGTTCTGGATATGAGTGAGGATGATGCAAAGGCATGGTTCTATGATAAAACAGCGACAGAAATTTCTATCGCACAGCTCGTGGAAGATATGAAAGATTATGTAGATACGAAACCGGCAAACTTTAGGCTGTTGTTTATGATTGACGAGGTTGGTCAGTATGTTGGTACAGATACCGATATGCTTTTGAATCTTCAGTCTTTGACGGAAAAAATTGGAAGTGAGTGTGAAGGTAAGATTTGGGTAATCTGTACAGGACAGGAAGCTATTGATGAAATTATCAAAGTCCGTGCGGATGAATTCTCCCGTATTCAGGCTCGTTTTAAAACAAGACTCAGTTTATCTTCTTCCTCTGTGGATGAAGTTATCCAGAAGCGTATTTTAAAAAAGAAACCAGAAGCAGTTATCGATTTGGAAACGGTTTATGAACAGAATGATTCTGTTCTGCGTAACCTGTTCAGCTTCAGCGGCTCGATTTTGGACATTAAAGGCTATTCCGGACCAAGGGAGTTCTCAGAAAATTTTCCATTTGTGCCGTACCAGTTTATTATTATGCAGAAAGTATTTGCAGAAATTCGTAAGCACGGAAATTCCGGTAAGCATCTGTCCGGTGGTGAGCGTTCCATGCTCTCCGGTTTCCAAGAAGCTACTCAGAAAATTCAGGAGAAGGACGAGTATGCCCTTGTTCCGTTCTTTCGCTTCTATGATACTGTACATACTTTCCTGGACGGATCTATCCGACGAGTGATTGAGCGTTGCCAGAAAGCAGCGGACAATGGTGATGGAATTGAGCAGCAGGATGTGGATGTGTTGAAGCTCTTGTATCTGATTCGATATATTGATGATATTCCAGCTAATTTGGATAATATCGTAATACTGATGGCAGATGATATTCGTGTAGATAAGATTATTATGCGTGAAGCTGTCCGTGGTTGCCTTGACCGTTTGTTAAGCCAAAATTATATTGGCAGAACTGGTGATACCTATAATTTCCTGACGGATGAGGAACAGGATATTCAGCGTGAAATCAGAGATACCAATGTGGATACCGTCTCTATCGTAGAGCGTATTGCTCAGATGATTTATGGTGATATTTTCACTACGAAGAAGTTTCATTATGGAAAATATGACTTTGCTTTCGACCAGATGGTAGATAGTATTACTGTCGGTGTAGCAAAGGGTGGTATGCGTTTACGTTTTCTGACTGTTGCAACAGATGCCACGGAAAAAACAAAGTTCCGTTTGATGACGGAATCCAAAGGCAAGGAGGCAATAGTTGTTCTAGCTGATACACCTTACTATGAATCGCTGGAATCTGCTATGAAAATTCGTAAGTATGTAAAGCAGAGAAATGTAAGCCAGTTACCAAAGAGTGTACAGAAAATTATCAGCAATCAGCAGGATGAAGCTGGCAAATATGAACTGAGTGCTAGGGCAGAATTGCAAAATGCCATTGAAGGGGGGCAGTTCTATGTAGATGGTGAGCAACTGGAAATCAAAGCTGGAAATGCCAAGAGCAAGATTGACCAGTCTTTGGAATATCTGGTTGCTCATGTATATAGCAAGCTCGATTTGATTACAGAAAATGCAGGAAGTGATGCAGATATTATTGAGATTCTGACAGGTACAGTTACCATGCTCCCAGGCATGGAACCGAACCGTGACGCTGCTTCCGCTATGGAAGAATATCTGGAAATGCAGGATGCGAAAAAGCTGCCGACTTCTATGGCTGATGTTCAGAGCAAATACAGTGCGATTCCGTATGGATGGAAAGAAATCGACATTGCGGCAGTTGCGGCACAGCTGATTTACTCCCAGAAAGTGACGATCAAATATGCAGGCAATACCATTCAGCCGGATGACCCGAAGCTGCCGGATATGCTCCGCAAAAAGAGTGAAATCGGAAAGACTTCCATCAGCAAACGTAAAACCATTTCTGCTATCATGATGCGGGATGTAAAAGAAATGCTCCGTGAGTATTTTGACATCATGGATGTGCCGGATGATGAAGATGGTCTGATTCGCTTTGTGACTGAGAAATTCAGTGAACAGCGTGATTACTACGCTTCTCTGGATGCCCGCTATGAAGGTCATAAATACCCGGATCGTGGATTGGTGCAGACAGCTATCGGTCTTATGGATGATGTTCTTTCTCAGAAGAAAGACAATATTGCTCTCATTGAGCGTGTACTGAAAAAAGAGGATGCTCTCTTTGAAAACAAAGAATCCATGAGCAATGGCATTGAGAATTTCTTCAAAACCCAGGTTACTGTATTTGACCAGGCAGTGCAGTTTGAGAAATCTTTGCATGATGACCTTGACCGCATTGTGGAAAATGAAGAAGCTTATAAGGCACTGAATACCATTCGCTTGATTACTATGGTACAGACAGGCAGTAAGTTCAACTATAACCGGATTCGTGAACTGAATCCACTGATGGATACGGTTCGTTCCGCTCATGATAAGATGCTGGAAGAAAAACGTGCCGAGGTTCTGGAAACCGTTCGTCAGTGTATGGAAGCAACCCATACTGCCGCAAATGGTGATTCCAAGGCATCTCATCTGATTGAGAAGTCAGACCGGTATTTCAGCCAGTGTAAGGAGAAAATCGCTGAATTAAAAAGTCTTGCCCTTCTGGATGCCATGTTCCTGCCGATGTGCCAGTATAAGGATGATACCGTCAGCCATATCGAAACAGTTCTCGCACCTCCGGCTCCGAAGCCACAGGTTCAGCCGATTCAGACAGGAAAAGAAGCGGCTCCGGCAAAGAAAAAGGTAGTTCGTGCTTATAACCGTCAGGTTGTATTCCAGGCAAAGACCTTACAGACGGATGCGGACATTGATGATTATGTAGAGAAGATTCGTTCTCAGCTGAAACAGTTGCTGAAGAATTGCGACGAGATTAAGCTGAATTAAAGATGGAGAACAGCGAAGGATGGAATTGATTAGTGCAGCTATTGGCATTTTAGGAGTTATTATTGGCTGGGTATTAAATGAATTGACTACTATTTTTCGAGGACGACCGAAGCTCTGTTTCCAAATGGTAGCAACACCAGAAAATGAGTTGACAGAAAAAGAATACCGTGTGAAAGAAAGGCCCTCTGAACATGGAATTGAAATTTTTAATGTCGGGGAAAAGCCGTTCGTTTTGGAAAGCTTCGTGATTTGTCATAAGAAAAAAATATTGGTAGATTGTCAGATGTCCGATAGTGACAGGATTATATTGCCTTTCCATAATATCGTATATACTTTATCAGAACAGGAAGCAAATACACTGGAATGGCATTGTCAAAAGGAACATTTTGAAGAATGTCAAGTAATTGCGTATAGCATTGAAAAGAAAAAGGTAAAAGGAACACTCCCAGTTCCGTTGTTTGCGATACGGGCAAATATTAGGAATGTGGGGAGCAATTTAGAAAATTAGGAGACAAATATGGATCATAACCCAAAAGTGTTTATTTCATACGCACATAAAAATCAAGCATATGAAGATAAAGTGTTGGAGTTGGCAAATAGACTACGTTCAGAAGGCATTGATGCGATGATAGATCAATATGAAGAAGCACCTTCTGAAGGATGGCCAAGGTGGATGGAGCATCAAATCATGGAGTCAGAGTTTGTTCTTGTTTTATGTGAGGAAACATACAATCAAAAACTCTACTCAGAAAAAAAGGGGAAAGGCGTTGTATGGGAAGCTAGTATTGTCTATCAAATGTTGTATGATTCAGTAGCAGAAACAAATAAATTTATTGCAGCATTTTTTGATGAAAATGATCAACGGTATATACCTACGCCGTTAAAACCGTACACATACTATAATCTTTCGGATGAAAAGCAGTATGAAAGACTGTATTGGCGTTTCAGAGGGGTTACCAACAGTAAAAAACCTCCATTAGGTGAATTGAAGCCATTACCAGAAAAGAAACGAAAAACAATGTTCTTCTCTTCGCCAATTAACCTTGAAAAATGGAATGCTGCAAAGTGGAGAGGAACAGTATATCTTTGGGGTGGTGATGCACCTGCAATAGGATTATTCTTTACAAATTACTCGGCAGGTAAAGAAATTTTCAAAGAGTGGAAGAAAAATTATAAAGATATGGAGTTTGCAGATACTTTTTTGAAAGTTGATTACATTGTTCCACCATTTCCTGAGTCGTGCTGGGTATATAAATCTTATGATAGAAATTATGGAAAAGGATATTTTTTGCATATAGGTGCGAATATTGATGCAAGTATTAGCCGAGCAAATAATTTTGGAATAGAAATGCAAGAACTACTTTTAGCAACGGTTTCACGTTATCAGTGGATGGATGAAAATAATGGATCAGGTAATAGGGATCAGTTTTTGGACATGTATAACAAGGCTGGAAAATATTATTTAGTTCCTGTTGGATTAAAAAATCCATCAATAGGAGCTGCAATAGAGAATATGCAATTTGATTTTGAATATGCAATTCCAATGAAAGAAATAACGGTTACAGCTGGAGCAAAGATAACGGATGAGAATCCCTGTAAAGCAGTTCTTATGAGTCTGGAGGAATGATGTATGGATAAAAATGCGATTAAAAAGTTTGCTGTCTGGGCAAGAACAGAGTTGATCGCCCGTGTTTCGCTGAAAGGTGTAGAATACGGCATCACAGAAGACAACATCGTTGATGCTACAGCTGACAGCATCAACGGCAAAGTTCTGACTGATGCCGAGAAAAAACAGCGTCAGGCGCTGATTGCCGAGATTAACGATAAAGGATACAAGCAGGTTATGGAGGAGGTTGCCTACACATGGTTCAACCGCTTCTCTGCCCTGCGTTTCATGGAGGTCAACGGCTACCTCCCTTCTCATGTGCGTGTGTTTACGGACGAGGAAAACAACTTCAAGCCGCAGATCATCACTGAAGCTATTCATCTGGATTTGGATGGATTGGATATGGAGAAAGTCTATGAGCTGAAAGAAGCTGAAAAAACCGAAGAACTGTATAAGTATCTGCTGATTGTGCAGTGCAATGCTCTGAACAAGATTCTGCCTGGAATGTTCCAGAAAATCAGCGATTATACTGAGCTTCTTCTGCCAGACAATCTGCTGAGAGATGGCAGTGTGATTCAGCAGATGATCGAGCTGATACCGGAGGATGATTGGAAGGATGCGGTACAGATTATCGGCTGGTTGTATCAGTATTACAACAGTGAGAAAAAGGATGATGTATTCGCTGCCTTGAAAAAGAATGTCAAAATCACAAAAGAGAATATTCCTGCCGCTACCCAGCTGTTTACGCCCGACTGGATTGTCCGCTACATGGTAGAAAACAGCCTTGGTCGTTTGTGGCTGGAAGGACACCCGGATGCCAAAGAACAGCTTCTGCCGACTGAGGAAGAACAGTCTGCCTATGTTGCCGGAAACCGCAGCCCAGAAGATACCAAATGGCATTATTATCTGGAAGAAGCCGAGCAGGAACCAGAAGTGCAGGCACAGCTTGCAGAAATCCGTAAAGAATATGCCGCACTGACACCGGAGCAGCTGAAAGTCATTGATCCTTGCTCCGGTTCCGGTCATATCCTTGCGTATATGTTTGATGTGCTGATGAAGATTTATGAATCCTATGGCTATACTACCCGCGAGGCGGTGGCAAGCATTGTGGAGAATAATCTCTATGGTCTGGATATTGACGACCGTGCAGCACAGCTGGCATACTTTGCAGTGATGATGAAAGCCCGTCAGTATGACCGCCGTTTTTTCAGTCGTGGCATTCAGCCCCATGTGTATGCTATTGTGGAGAGCAATCATGTGGACAAGTTCGCTGTGGAATATTTCTGTAATGGAGATGCTAAGCTGAAAGCGGCAATGGATACGATTATCAGTGAATTGCATGATGCAAAAGAATATGGCTCTATTCTGACGGTCACACCGCAGGATTGGTCTGCCTTGTATGACCGTTTTGCTGAGATTACAGAGGATATTCATATGTCCCGTGATGTGGCACTGGTAGAGTTGTTGCCACTGGTGCAGGTGGCAGAAGCACTGGCACAGAAGTATGATGTGGTAGTGACGAATCCGCCGTATATGGGTGCGTCTAATATGAACCCAAGGTTAAACGAGTTTATTAAGCAGAATTATGCCGATTATAAGAGTGACTTTTTCTCTGCATTCGTAATCCATTGCTCGGAAATGACAAAGGAATCCGGATATTGTGGATTCTTTACGCCGTATGTGTGGATGTTTATTCAGAGTTATGAAAAAATGCGTAACTATCTGTATACTCAGGCAACTATTGAAACACTGATTCAGTTTGAATATTCTGCCTTTGAGGAAGCGACGGTTCCTGTGTGTACTTTTGCTTTCCAGAACCGCTATGTTAATAAGAAAGGCTGTTATTTGAGATTAGTTGATTTTCGTGGTGGTATGGAAGTTCAGCGACAGAAAACATTGGAAGCTATTGGAAATCATAGTTGTGGCTTCTATTATGAACAAAGTACAGATAACTTCTCCAAAATTCCGGGAAGTCCGGTGGCATATTGGATGTCATGGAATTTTCTTGAGTATTTTACTCAAAAAAAAATTCGGGATTACGGAGTAATTGCCCGAATTGGACTTGTTCCAGGAAATAACGATTACTATTTAAAAAAATGGTATGAAATTCATTATGCTGGAATTGGATTTAATTGTTCGAGAGAAGAAGCTTTGAAATCAGCAAAAAAGTGGTTTCCATATAATAAAGCAGGCGATTATCGAAAATGGTATGGAAATTTAGAATATGTAGTTAATTGGGCTAATGATGGACATGAGATGCAAACAAAATTGTCTCCGGATGGAAAGCGGATTTGGGCACACAACTTTAATTTGGATTATATCTTTAAAGCTCATATTGGTTGGAATGATATTACAAGTAGTACGGTTTCATATAGATATTATGAAAAGGGATTTTTGTTTGATTCAGCAAGTAACGCGGCTTTTTGCGTAACCTTAAAGCAAACATTACAGTTAATAGGATATTTAAATTCCAAAATTGTGAAGAGTGTTTCTCCAGTATTGAATCCGACGCTTCATTTTAAGCCAGGGGATATGTTATCGCTTTCGTATATATCGCCTGATAATGAGCGAATAGTAGACGTAGTTGATAGTTGCATAAAACTGTCAAAGTTGGACTGGGATTCTTTTGAAACCTCATGGGATTTTCAGCGTCATCCATTACTGCAATATGCCGCATTTACTCCACAGATGGTTGCTAAAGAAGAGGCAAACGGTTACCTTACAATGAATGGTATTGATGCCGCATACCGGCATTGGGAGCAGGTATGTAATGAACGCTTTAACCAGCTGAAAGCCAACGAGGAAGAACTTAATCGTATCTTCATCGACATTTACGGCTTGCAGGACGAGCTGACACCGGAGGTTGAGGATAAGGATGTAACTGTCCGCAAGGCAGATCTTGGACGGGATATTTGTTCCTTCATTTCATACGCTGTTGGCTGTATGTTCGGTCGCTATTCTCTCGATATGGAGGGACTTGCCTATGCAGGCGGCGAATGGGATGCCAGCAAGTATGTGTCCTTCCCTGCCGATAAGGATAACATCATCCCGATTTGCGACGATGAATATTTCGAGGACGATATTGTCGGCTTGTTTGTAGAGTTTGTGAAAACGGTCTATGGTGCAGAAACACTGGATGAAAACCTGAAATTCATTGCCGACGCACTGGGCGGAAAAGGTCAGCCAAAGGATGTCATTCGGAATTACTTCCTGAATGATTTCTACAAAGACCATTGCAAGATTTATCAAAAACGCCCGATTTATTGGCTGTTTGATAGCGGCAAAAAGAACGGCTTCAAAGCATTGATTTATATGCATCGCTATCAGCCGGACACCATTGCCCGTATCCGTACCGATTATGTGCATGAACAGCAGGCTCGTTACCGCACGGCTATTGCCGATTTGGAACAGCGGATTGCCAACGCTTCTACCGGTGAGCGTGTGAAGCTGAATAAAAAGCTGACCGTTTTACAGGCACAGGATACGGAAATTCGTACTTACGAGGAAAAGATTCATCACCTTGCCGATCAGATGATCTCCATCGACCTGGACGACGGCGTGAAGAGGAACTATGCAATTTTACAGGATGTTTTGGCTAAAATAAAGTAAAGGAGAAAAGTATGAGTGACGAAATCAATATGACGATTTCTATTCCCACGGATGATGATGGCTATGTTCTTCTGCAATGTGAGCATTGTGGCACATATTTTAAGGGCACTCCTTTTGATTTAGAGGATGACGGTGTGCTTCATATATTTTGTCCAAGCTGCGGTTTGATAAGTGAAAATTATGTTACCGAGGATGTACTTGAACTTGCCATAAAAATGGTGACGAATGCCGTTAATGACATGATTTATAATGAATTCAAGAAATTGGAACGACATAGTAAAAAAGGAATTATTACATTCAAAGCTGGAAAACGTCCGAGGCATGAAAATGAAGACCCTATTCGGTCTGGCATAGAAGCAATGGAAATTTGCAATTTTTTGTGCTGTAAGCGTACTGCAAAAATTAAGCCATTATTAAAGATGACGGGTGCGTATTGCCCGTTTTGTGGGGTGAAAAACTATGAAATTGAATAGAAAAGAGTTGCGAAAAATTCAATATGATTTTAACAGTTGTTCTAATCGACTACTTCAGGCAGACTATGAGGATTATGCTGGGGTGCTTGCAAAATTTGTAAAATACATGGACAGCACTCCGATCATAAGTGATTATATCCATGACTGTGGCAGTTGTGCTTGGGATTTAGAAAAAGAAATTCAGGAAGTTCAGGGATCATACGGGCGTCTGGTTTTCTCACTAGGCGAAACTGATGAGGAAGAAGTACAAAATGTGTATGCTGTTTTACGATACTTAGTAGAAACTAATAGTTCTGTATATCGTGGTGTTGCCATGGGATATTCTTCTTCGTCTAAATGGCAAGATAAAATCAAAGGATTTAATGAACGGTTTGTTATGGTACTAATTCGCCATGTAGAAAGGTATTTAACGAAAATAGGTATTGATATGGGAATAGATGAAAAGAATGTTTATAATGTGACTGTACAAAATGGTCAAGCTATTATTGCGAATGATAATTCGTCTGTCACGGCAACTACAAATATTGGTGCAACTGCAAATGAAATAGAATGGTTGATTGCCACAGTACGAACAAAGATGGACACACTTACATCAGATGAAGATAAAGAAGCCGCATCTGAAAGCCTGGAAGTTATAGAAGCAGAAGTTATATCTGAAAAGCCAAAGAAATCTATGATAAAAACGGCAATAGCTTCGTTGCAGGCTATAAAAGGAACGGTCGAATTTGGAGCAGCTGTTTCAGCATTAATTCAATTTATTGGACCTATGCTATCGTAACAGTACATAAAGCCGTAAAAGAGAGCGAGGTGTTATTATGACCATAGAAGAAATTCTTGTAGGTGAATCAAAAAATGTGGAGTTCAAAGAGAACCTGCCAGAAAGAAGTATTAAATATATGAAGTCTGTGGTTGCCTTTGCAAATGGAACCGGAGGGAAAATTATCTTTGGAATTGCTGATAAAACCAGAGAAGTAGTTGGAGTTGATAAGGAAGATGTATTCAAAAAAATGGATGCTATTGCCAATGCTGTATCAGATAGCTGTGAACCGGCAATTATTCCAGATATTACGTTGCAAACGATTGAAGGAAAGACGATCATTGTAGTGGAAATTTCTGAAGGCAGACAGAGGCCGTATTATATCAAAGCCCTTGGCAGAGAAGGCGGCGTGTACGTACGCGTTGCCGGAACAACTCGTCTTGCTGATGAATATATGATAAAAGAGCTGATGTTTGAAGGAAGCAATCGTTATTTTGATCAGGCTTTGTGTACTGGGCTGACTATCACTGATGAAGATATTGATGCGCTTTGTAAAGCAATGAAGGAACAGGCAGTAAAAAATACTCATAATGAAGAACAGAAAGCAGCAATTAAAGATGTTGGCAGACAGCAGCTTCGTTCTTGGGGGATTTTGATTGAGCGTGACGGAAAAGATTATCCATCTAATGCCTATGCTATTTTAACAGGTAGTGGAGGTCTTTATATCGCAACACAATGTGGTGTATTCAAGGGAACAACCAAAGAAGTTTTTGTCGATCGGCGGGAGTATACTGGTCCGCTTTGGGAACAAATAGAAGAGGCATTTCAGTTTGTTCTTAGAAATATTCATTTAGGTGCAACTATTGAAGGACTTTATCGCCAAGACATTTACGAGATTCCACCGGATGCTATTCGAGAGTTGATTATCAATGCGATGGTGCATCGCAGTTATCTGGATCATGGTACGATACAAATTGCTGTTTATGATAACAGACTGGAAATTACTTCTCCGGGGAAATTACCAATGGGGCAAACTTTAGAACGCATGAAAGAGGGATATTCTAAAATAAGAAATGAAGCACTTGCACATGCTTTTTCTTATATGAATTTAATCGAACACTGGGGAAGTGGTATTCCGAGAATTATGGGAAAAGTAAAGGCTGCCGGTCTGCATGAACCTGAGTTTATTGGCGGTGAAGTTGATTTGCGTATCAACATTTATCGAGGTCAAATTATGGGGCGTGTTAACCGAAAGAAGAATATTAATAAAATGGATAGTGCCGGAAAACCGCCGGAAAACTGCCGGAAAACCGCCGGAAAACTGCCGGTAAATGAGCAAGAACAGCAGATTTATAAATATATATTGAAAAATGATTCTATTACAACAGCAAAAGTGGTGGAGCTTCTTGGAGTGAAACAACGTAGAGCCAGAGAGATTTTACGAAAAATGATTGAATGTGGCTGGCTAAGAAAAGAAGGTGCATCCAAAAGAACGATTTATGTGAAAAACACGGAAGGAAGATAACGCAATATGGATACAGACAAAATAATAAAAGATTTAAACCGTAGATTTGCGGCTCCTTTGCCGGAATTTTATCAGCGCCGTATCATCTTTTGGTATGATGAAGATAAAGAATTTGAGGACAAGTTGGATGAAGTAGTTTTGGAAAACGCAAAGGTGGTTGCACTGACTGGAAATAATGCGTTTTCTGTGAAAAAACTGCTTTCAGTGGATGATTTGACTACCAATTATCTGGTTTACAGTCCGCTGTCTTATAACCGTCCAGATGATAACTGGCTTCTGGATGTGGAGCTTTACAGTGAGGAGTTCCGGGCAGACCTGATCTCTATCTGGATGGATGAAATGGGATTTGCATCTACTCCAGCTATGCGGAAACAGGTGAAGAACTATCGTGCTTATTTCAATGCGAAAGACCGTCGTTTGAAAATCAGCACACAGAATAAAGTTCCGGCAACTCCGGCACAGTTGCACATGGCTGTGATGGCGGCAATATGTGGATTGAAAGCCGCACAGCCGAATCAGATTTTACGCAGTGTGTTCCGGGCAGGACTTGATTTGAACAACAATACGGTTTATCAGGATTTTGTAAAGTATCATGCAGATGGTGCATTCTGGGCGATGGTTCGCCAGGGATGCGGATTTTCTGGGGAAGAACCTGACCTTGGACGGTTGGCAATTCATTTACTGCTGACAGCTGCTACCCGTACCATGCGGCAGGAATATCTTGCCGGACTGGACGGTTTCATTTCCATGCCGCACCAGGCGTATTGCTACGATTTTATTTCGGAATGGCTTCATGGCGAGGACATTCAGCAGCTTTATGATGTGGCAAGGTATGTTGAAGATGAAGCACGTTTGCATCAGCGGTTTGAAAAGCTGAATGTAGATGACCTGGTAGGTACAGAGTGCTTCCCATGCATCAACGAAGTAATTCTGATGAAGTTGATGACAGAAATCAGTGACCATATCATTGATGTGGATACCATTACTTCAACCGTAGAAAAGCGAAGAACCTGTGTATGGTATGAGCCGTTTGAAAATTTCTATGATGGCATTTTACAGGTGGCGAATATGCAGAGCTTCTTCAAGGAACATTCTGCCGGATTCCATACTGCAGAAGCAAAAGGCATCTGGAAAGAGTACACCGAAAGCTATTATCAGATGGACATTTATTATAGACTGTTCCACCTGAGCTTTCAAAAGAGCCTGGAGACTTCTAATATTTTGTTGGACGATCTTTTTAAGCATGTTGTGGATAAAGTGGAAGGACTGTATATCCACTGGTTTCTTGGGGAACTTGGCAACAACTGGTCAGATGTGTGTGCGGACGAACTGAAAAACTATGGTAAAATTTTGGAAGTGCCGCAACAGGAAGACTTTTATCGTTCTCGTATTAAGAATTCAAGTACCAGGGTATTCGTGATTATTTCGGATGCTATGCGCTATGAAGTTGCCGCAACGATGGCAGATCAGTTACGCAGAGAAAGCCAAAGTAAGGTTGCTATTAAGAGTATGCAAAGCATTTTCCCTTCAATCACAAAGTTTGGTATGGCAGCATTATTGCCGCATAAGGAACTGACGGTAGAGCTTAGAAATGATAATCTGACAGTGCTAAATGATGGACAGTCTACAGCAAGCGGCTATCGAGATAAGGTTCTGAAATCGGAAGATTCGGCAAGTGTGGCTTTGAAGTACAAGGACATCATTGCTATGAAGCGGGCAGAACGAAGTGCTTTGGTAAAAGGTATGGATGTGGTTTATATTTACCATGATACCATTGATGAGGCAAGTCATACTTCTGACACGGCTGTTTTTGCTGCCTGTGAGAAGGCGATTTCAGAATTGAAAAATCTTATTCGTATTATCGTAAATGAGTTTGGTGGTACAAATATTTTGATTACCGCTGATCATGGATTTCTTTATACATATAGTCCTCTGAAGGAAGAAGATAAAGTGGATAAGAGAGGTTTTTGTGATGTAGATACAGTGAATTCCAATACGATTAGAAAAGAAAATGTTAGGAGATGTGTGGAATACGGCAGGCGCTATGCGATTATGCAGAAAGGCGTACAGCCAGACTATTTAATGCCTGTAAAATTTTTGGATGGAAATACGGATTTTGAGGGATATGCTCCAAGAGAAAGTATCCGTATCAAAATGAAGGGTGGTGGTATGAATTTTGTGCATGGAGGTATCAGTCTGCAGGAAATGGTAGTTCCGGTTATTGAATATCATCATCTTCGCAATGATTCTATGGAATATAAGCGTAATAAGAAGAAATATGATACCAAACCGGTATCAGTTCAGCTGTTGTCAGCAAACCGTAAAATCAGTAATATGATTTTCTCGCTGAATTTCTATCAGAAGGATGCTGTCGGTGCCAACCGTGAAGCGGCTACCTATCAGGTTTACTTTACGGATGAAAATGGCAAGCAGATCAGTGATGTCCAGAAGATTATTGCAGATAAGACAAGTGATAATGGCGCAGAGCGTACTTTCCGTTGCCAGTTTAATTTGAAATCGCTGAAATACAGCAATACTGCTACCTACTATCTGGTTATTGCAGACGAACAGGGATTGCAAATGCCGCAGCGTGAGCCATTCCAGATTGACATCGCCTTTGCGGTGGATGAGTTTGATTTCTTTAGTTAAGTACCG
>JBJELZ010000031.1:0-18325 GCA_051879415.1 Lachnospiraceae bacterium | reverse complement strand
AGCTGCTCTTGCTGCTGTTCCCGTTGTTCCTGCTGTTGTTGCTGCTCTTGCTGCTGTTGCTGCTGTTCCCGCTGTTGCTGTTGCTCTTGTTGCTGTCCTTCCTCAGAATTATTATAGCGGGGATGCTCCCGATGCCTTTCCAATCCGGGAAATTCTAGAACAGCCTTTTATACTGTCTGCAAGCGGGATTGATTATGATATTCATACAACTCTGGAAAATGCCAATATTAATCCGGAAAGTATTTTTTCATCCACAGACGATACCACAATTGTATCTATGGTAGCCAATCAGCTGGGCATCAGTATTCTTCCCAAACTGACACTGCAGGATCTGAATTATCCGGTTCTGACACTTCCACTTGATCCCTATGCCTCCAGGGAACTTGGTATCGCTTATCGTTCCCGCAGTTCCCTGTCACCGGCCAGCAGCCATTTTATCAGTTCCATTCAAAAAACGCTGGCAGGCATGCTTGCGGAGTAGTTCTTCTGCAACATATTACATTTTTACATGGGGTATATGAAATTCTGTCAGTTCATTTATGACATGTTTCATTTTATAATCTGAGCATAAAAAAGGAGATGAAACGTTATGTCATACATTTTTTATCTAAAACAGCATATTGGGGCAGCCTCAATTCCGGTTGTAAAAGAGCAGGATTTTGTCAAAAGAGGTCAATTGATTGCTGCCAAACCGGAAAATACACTGGGAAGTCCCATCTACTCCAGTATCGATGGAATTGTGGAAACAGTAGATCAGAATCAGATTGTGATTGCAGAAAAAGATTGTGATTTTACAAAATACGTTCCCTTACATGGAACAGAACCCAGAGAGTTAATTGAAGAAGCAGGTATTGTCGGATTGGGCGGAGCAGGATTCCCTACTTATGCAAAGCTTGACATTGACTTCGAACAAAACGGAACTGTCATTGTAAATGCTGCAGAATGTGAACCAATCCTGTCGCACAATATTGCAAGAATCGAAAAAGAGCCGGATAAACTTCTTGCAGGTCTTTCGATTGTCATGAATCTTGTTCATGCTGCAAGGGGAATCATCGCAATCAAGGGCATCCACCATGATGCAATCTCAGCCCTGGAAAAAGCTAACACTTCTGATCAGATATCCACTTTTAAGTTGGAAAATATTTATCCCATGGGAGAAGAACGGGCAATTGTCCGGGAGACGCTTGGAATTCTGTTAGCACCGGACCAGCTTCCCTCTGCTGCCAATGCAGTAGTAATCAACGCTGAAACCGTATTCCGGATCCGCGAAGCAGTCCAGGATAAAAAACCTCTGATCGATAAGGATATGACAGTGGCAGGGAAATTAAAGGAAAACGCTTCCATTCATGTCCTTTTTGATGTTCCCATCGGAACCGGAATTTCCTCTGTATTGGAAAAAGCAGGCGGACTTGGAAATGAGTATGGGGAATTGATTATGGGCGGTCCTTTTACCGGGAAAAGAGTTTCTCCTGATGATTCTGTAATCAAAACAACGGGCGGCATCATTGCAGCCGAAAATTTTCTTCACGGGCCTGAAAAAATCGGTCTGCTGGTATGTGCCTGCGGTGCAGACAGTGCCAGATTACAAGAACAGGCAGCCAGCATGGGTTCAGAAGTTGTCGGTATTGAATATTGTAAACAGGCCAGAGAAATGAAAAATGGCAGAAAATGTGAAAATCCGGGAAAATGTCCCGGACAGGTCCAGAAAATAATGAATCTGAAGAAAGCCGGAGCACAGGCAGTACTCATCAGTAATTGCACGGATTGCTCCAATACAGTAATGGCCTGTGCACCACAACTGGGGCTTACTGTTTATCATTGCACGGATGGGGCGTTGCGCGCCGTGAATCATAAATTAATAAGAAAATACAAAAAAGAAGAATAAGGAGGTAATAACAATGTCAATTACTCAGGAAACATTAAAGAAACACCTGAAGGATCCCGCAATTTTCTGCTGCAGGCGCGAAAAAGGCCTGGTCATCAGTGCAGCAGATCTGGAGGATCCGGGATTATTTGAAGATATGGAAGATGCCGGCTTACTGACCCTTAGTCCGGAGGGACTGCGGATTGAACAGGTACTCGGATGCACTTTACTAAAGGATGTGGAAGCACTTACACCCATTACAAAGGATGTCCTGGACAAAGTAAACGAAGTAGAAGAACCATCGGTTGAAGAAGCAACCACAGAACCGTGTACAGCTTCCACACAAGTACAGGCCGTAACAGGAGGAAATGGAATGTTACATATTGAAATCGGAAAAGCAGAAAAATTTGAAGGTCTGAAACTGGATGTGCCTTTATTTGCACAGAGCGCTCCGGTTCCCGCAGAACCCGTCAATAATAAAACAGGCGAAAAAACAGTCATCCGCAGCCTGATTAAAAAGCACATTAAGATTACGGATGTTAAGCTGGGTACGGAAACATCCATCAAAGATGGTGTTATTACCATTAACCAGGGACTGATCCAGGAAGCTCTTAAGGAAGACAGCCTTTGTAAAAGTATCACACTGGATATTATCCACCCGGAGGAAAGACATATTTACACAGAAACCATTATGGATGTATGCCCCATTGCAACTAAGGTGGAAGGCGAGCTTGGAGAAGGTATTACCAAGGTACTCGATGGTGTTGTATTCATGCTGACAGGTGTAGATGAAGACGGTGTACAGGTGCATGAATTTGGTTCTTCCGAAGGATATCTTGATGAAAAAATGTATTTCGGACATCCCGGATGTGCTGATGAAAACGATATTATCATTCGTTGTCATGCGGTGATTGAAAGACTCTCCGGTATGACCAGACCCGGTCCCTTCGCTGCTCATAAGTGTCAGGATTATATTATTCAGGCAATTCGTAACCAGTTAAAAAAATACGAAGGAGAAGTTGTCCGGGAGGAAATCTGTGAGGATCTTCGCCGGGTAGGAAATCCCCGTGTTGTTTTAGTAAAGGAAATTATGGGACAGGGTGCAATGCATGATAATGTAATCTGTCCTACAGAGCCCTGTGGTATTCTCGGTGGCCAGAAAAATGTCGACTGTGGCAATGTGCCGATCATTCTGACACCGAACCAGGTAAGAGACGGTTCCATTCATGCGCTTACCTGCATTGGTCCTTCCACAAAAGAAATGACACGCCACTATATCCGTGAGCCGCTGGTGGAAGGTCTTGCTGCTGATGAAGAGCTGGATCTGATTGCCGTTGTCTGCGTCGGTTCTCCGCAGGTGAATGATGAAAAACTCTGGGTATCCGAACGACTTGGTTCCCTTTTGGAGGCCATGGATCTGGATGGTGCAATTATCACAACCGAAGGCTTTGGAAACAACCACATTGATTTCATACAGCATATCGGCCAGGCCGGAAAGCGCGGTATTCCTATCGTCGGCGTATCCTTCTGTGCTTATCAGGGACAGCTGGTTGTAGGCAATGAATATGCAACCGCCATGGTAGAGGAAAATATGGACAAGGGCGGATTTGAAAATGATATTGCAGGCTGCTCCTGTGTTACACCTGAAGTTGCAAAGCGTGCTATCCAGATGCTGAAAAATAAAATGGCCGGTGTGGAGATTAAGCCTGCAGAGAAAAAATGGAACAATGATGTTATCAATCGTAATAATAAACTGCTGGGTCTTGCCGAAAACCAGCTTGTTGAAAGTGGGACATTACATTAATGAAATTAGATTATATTATCAATCCGGTAAAAATGGGCGGGCTTGTAAAAGAAGTATCTGAAAAATCCGTGAAGCTTCATCTGCATGGCCGGTTGGGGGTGATCCAGGTTCCTGCGGATCTGATCATCAGCCGGGAGCCCATTGAGACCGGGCATGAACTGGAATTCTATTTTAGCTATATCCAGATTGTGGAAAAACCATATGATTATGACTGCTCAGACATGACACCGGAACATGAACCAGCCCCCTGCCTGTTAGGTGGTATTGTTACAAAAGTAAATGATACAGCTATCGAGGTAGAAATCATGAATCATCTGGGAACGATAGCCGTACCCCGTCGATGGGTTTTCACACCTGTCGTTCTTCGGGAAGGACAAGCTGCTGAATTTTATTTTAGTTGTCTTAAGGTAATTGGAAAAAGAGATATTCCGGCAGAAATGATTTAAGGAGGAAGAAGAATGAAACTAACAACAATTCAGGGATTACAATCCGAAATTTTTGTACCAAACACACCAAAACCGGTATTTACCGAGCTGAAAAAACCGCTTAGCGAATGTAAGGTTGCCTTTATTACCGCCGGAGGGATACACAAAAAAGACCAGACACCTTTTAATACCTCCGGAGATTTCTCTTATCGTACCATACCATTTGATACTCCTTCCGACCAGCTTATGGTAACACATGGCGGTTTTGATAATTCCGATATCAACAAGGATGTAAATGCCATGTTCCCTATTGACCGTCTGCATGAACTGGTAGATGCTGGATTTATCGGATCTCTTTCTGATGAAACCTATACTTTTATGGGTGGCGGCGGAAATGTAGAAAAATTCTCCAACGAAACCGGTCCCGAAATTGCACGCAAATTAAAAGAGCAGGGCGTTGATATCGTACTCTGTACAGGCGGATGCGGAACCTGCCACCGTTCCGCAACCATTGTAACAAGATGCTGTGAGGAAGCAGGAATGAGCTGCGTAGTAATTGCCGCACTTCCTCCTATTGCAAGACAGCAGGGTGCACCCAGAATTACTGCTCCCCATGTTCCAATCGGCTCCAATGCAGGTGAACCCAATAACGTAGAACAGCAGACAGCAATTATTAAGGAATCCCTGGAATGGGTTCGTGACTGTCCAAGCTTTAATGGCATGAAAGTATTGCCTTACGAGTATCGTCACAACGTATAAACCATGATTGAAACTGAAATTGGGGCAGTCTTATAGACTGCCCCGTTCTTGTATTAGATAGGATGGAAATGAGATGGGACTTGGACCTAGTATTAAAATGACAACCTTACATCACTACCGGTGCCCTGTTACAACTCTGCTTAAAAAGGACGAAGATGTCGAGTTTACAGGTATTATTGTCGATGGGGTATCAGATCTGTATGACGATAAAGTCTATACCGCCAGGCGGGTTGGAGATCTTGCACAGCTGTTGCGTGCAGATGCGGCAATTGTTGCCATTGACGGCTGGGGAAATCATCATGTTGATTTTGTTCAGGTGATTGAACAGCTCGGCATCCGTGGCATCCCCAGCGTTGGGCTCAGCTATATCGGCCAGCAGGGCCGGCTGGTATGTAACAGTCCTTATACAAACTGCATTATTGATTTTAACAAAAGCGCCTATGGCTATGAATCCTGTGTCGTCGGAGAAAATAACCTTACAGAGGACGATGCAATAAAAGCAATTGCACTTGCAAAATACAAATTAAAAAAAGCCGGGAAATTTCTCCCGGAAACTTCTGACAATCCGCAGCACATACTTCGAAGGCTGACCAGAAAGACCTTTACCATAAAAGAAGTACAGCTGAGCGACCGGACGGAATTTGATCATGGAATCCTTTTCGTCCGGAAAGATATCGGGAATTCGTTTCTTTCCGCAGAATCCCGGATCAAAGATGTCAGAATACAGATATTGAAGCCGGGGTCATATGATCTTTTTGTCAATTCCAATCTTGATTTTTCCCCAATTGCCTGTAAAGTACGAGGTGAACCGGGGGAAGGAATCACACATCTGTTGTCCGGTGTTACACTCATGCTTACCGGCGTAGAAGATAAGACCGGCTTTCAGCCGGCAAATATCGGTTCTTCCGAAGGCATATTAAAGGAACAGGTAGTATTTGACCGTGCAGGAACTCCTTCCTCTTCTGATTTTCTTCTTCATGTGGATGTATTATTTCAAGAAGGCGAAGGGCGGACATCAGAAGGGATTATGGCCGCCCACCGCATAGCAGACAGAATCGTACAGGAAATCCGAAAAGAACTCATCCATTTAGATCACATGGCTTATACCAGGGAAGAATTATATGATTTGGAAAAGCCCGGAAAGAGTAAAATTATTCTTGTAAAAATCGTATCCGGGCTGGGCAATATGTATGATACTGTCATGTTCCCGGCAGAACCTGCAGGATTTCTTGATGGTCACAGCATGATGCGAACCGGAAACCTTCCTTATGTCATTACCTCAAATCAATGTCTGGACGGTGCCATCCACTCCCTGCTATAGATTGGGTCTTAACACATTTATAACGCCTTATGGTACAAGGCTAACACATCCTGTTTTGTCGTGCTTCTTGGATTTACGGCAATATTACCGCTTTTCATAGCATCATCAGCCATTGCATCGAACTTATCGGGCGTTACACCAACTTCACTTAAGGATGCAGGAATCCCTAACTGTTTGTTTAATTCTACTAATAAATCAACCAGCATACCCGGTTCAAACACATCTTCAGTAATCGGCGTTCTGGAAATATAGTTAAAGATTTTTAAATACTTACCCTGATCCGCCAATGCATTATACTCTGCAACAGTTGGTAATAAGATCGCATTGGCCACACCATGAGGCACATCAAAGAATGCACTCACCGGATGACTCATTGCATGTACATCTCCCAGTCTTGCCCAGGAAAATGCTATTCCTGCAAATAATGAGCCGGTCAGCATTCCTTCTGCCGCTTCCATATCCGTGCGATCTGCTACATATTTTCGAAGATTCTTTCCAATCAGTTCCAACGCTTTTTCTGCCATGGCATCAGAAAATGGTGAAGCTGCCTTTGAAATGTATGCCTCCAATGCATGAACCATTGCATCGATTCCACAGGCTGCCGCAACCGAAACCGGTGCCGTTGTAATCAGATTCGGATCTAAGATAGCGTAAGCAGGAATCAGCTTATAACTAAAAACAGTTAATTTATAATTCCTACTATGATCCGTAATAACAGAAAAGGCTGTGACCTCTGAACCGGTACCTGCTGTAGTAGGAATTGCAATTAGCGGTATAATATCTCCCGGCACTTTCCCACCGCCCTCATATTCTGTAATACTACCTCCATATTTTGCCACTACCCCGACTGCTTTGGCGACATCCATCGGAGATCCGCCTCCTAAAGCAATTATAAAATCAGCACCGCTTTCCTGAAATGCTCTTGTTGCCTTATCAACCGTCTCCACAGAAGGATTTCCTTCCGTTTCCGTATATGCATCTGCTTTCATTCCCACTTGTTTCAATGCATCTGCACAGGTTTTTACAACCCCCATTTTATTTAAATGAGGGCCTGAAATAATAAAACCATGAGAGCCTCCAAGTTTCTTAGCTACCTCCGGAAGACTGTTCAGACTTCCCTTCCCTACGATAATATCCTGAGGTATGGAAAACATAAAATCCTTCATCGTAATTTTCTCCTTCTATGCCAGAGATCCTACTGTTTCTTTCAAAATATCAAATGCCTTATCGCATTCTTCTTCTGATACAATCAACGGCGGAACCATACGGATGATATGTGCACCAATTGCAGTAATTAAGAGTTTCCGGTCTAATGCGCCATGTTTTACATCTACTCCATTTACAGCATCATCAAATTCCACACCAACCAATAATCCCTGATGTCTCACTTCTTTTACATGCGGAAGCTTCTCCAGCTTAGCAGCAAAATAATCTCCCACTTTCTTCGCATTACCTGCCAGATCCCGGTCAAGCAGTTCATCCACTTCCGCCAAAGCTGCTGCACAGGAAACAGGATGACCACCGAAAGTAGTTCCATGGGAGCCTGCTGTAAATGCCTTCGCCACTTCACTGGTAGCACAGATTGCCCCAATCGGCATACCACCGCCTAAGCCCTTTGCCATAGATACAATATCCGGTTTAATACCATAATTCATATAGGACATCACTGCACCTGTTCTGCACCAGCCTGTCTGCACTTCATCAATCAAAAGCAGCATTCCCTTTTCATCGCAGAACTTACGAAGGCCTGTCATAAATTCCATCGTTGCAGGATGAACACCTCCTTCTCCCTGTACCGGTTCAATCATGATTGCAATGGTATTCTCTGTGCATGCATTCTTAAATGCCTCCAGATCATTATAGGGTGCATAAGAAAAACCATAAGTCATCGGTCCAAATCCTACCTGGCAGCCATTTCCCGGCTGTCCGGTTGCAGACATGGCACCAAAAGTTCTGCCGTGGAATCCCATCTTTGCAGTAACGATATGATACTTATTAGGTCCGTATTTCTCAATGCCGTACTTACGAGCCATCTTAATCATTGCCTCATTGGCCTCAGTACCGGAATTCTGATAAAAGATTTTATCCATTCCTATGGTTTCACAAACCTTTTCTGCCAGTAATGCCTGAGGGATCGTATACGGATAGTTAAATGTGTGCATAATGTCATCAACCTGATCCTTCACTGCAGCAACTACCTTCGGATTACGGCTTCCTGCATTATTTACTGCTATTCCGGCATAAAAATCAAGATAAGGTGTTCCCTCTTCATCATATAAATACATTCCTTCTGCCGTCTCCGCCAAAAAATCAAAACGCTCATAGGTTTCGATCATATACTTACTTACCTTGTCCTTAATGTCCTGCTTTGTTAATCCTATGTCTTTTAATTTCATAATCAATTCCTCCTGTTTCCCATAGAAAAAGCGTCAATCATCCATCGGATTAATTGACGCCTTTGTCTTTGGTTTTTATTTGTATGTTCAATATATCACACTTATTTTTTGAATGTCAACATTATTTTCTGTATTTTCAACTTATTTTTTCTAGTTTGTTCATTATATTGAACGCATATAAGAGTTTCAAAAAACATTTGCCACAAAAAGAAAATTAATATGCTACAAAGAAAGAAATAAAACTATTCTTTTCTTCTCCTGTATTAAAATAAACATGGGGTTGATCCGACTCAAAACGAAAGAACTGTTCTTTTTCAACCACATGAATACCATCCTCTAATTTTATGGACAATGTACCATGAATCATAGTAATATACTCTTTCGTACGCTCCCCATGGGTGCCACTTTCATATACCCCGCCCGGCTCAATATCAATCCGGTAAATTTCTACAATACGGTTATCTGCAATCGGGAAACAAGTCCAGACACGATATTGCCCCTTGACCTCTTTTGTCGGTTCCAATTTCCCAATATCCACCAGATACGCATCATTCTGAGGAGCCTGGGTTAAATCCTGGAGGTCAATACGCAGACCGCTCATTATTTTTCCAAGTACACCTATCGATGGATTGGCATCTCCTTTTTCTATCGTTGCAAGCATACTTTTACTGACACCGGTCTGCTCTGCCACTACATCCAGGCTCATTCCTCTGGCTTTCCGGATACGCTTCAGATTAATTGCTATATTATGTGATAAATAATCCATTCCATTTTCTCCTTAGACGGTTTTATTCTTCTTACCAAACAGTTCTTTCCTCACCGCCTTAAAATCCTTTTCAATAATATTCTGAGGTAAAATTATTATTTTTTGAGAA
This sequence comes from Lachnospiraceae bacterium, assembly GCA_051879415.1. Taxonomy (GTDB): domain Bacteria; phylum Bacillota; class Clostridia; order Lachnospirales; family Lachnospiraceae; genus NK4A136. Next base: position 8,881 of record JBJELZ010000031.1, on the reverse strand, counting down.
CGCATTTCATTCAATTTTTCTACCGGCATTTCAAAAAATTCCGCAATCTGTTCTACACTGGCATCCGGTTTAAATGTCCGTCGGTGAAGAGATCCATATTTCAACCGGTTATATTCCTTCCAAAACAACATGATTACGATTTCAATCAGAAGGATTATCAAAGTGATAAAAAGCATATGTTTTGTTTCCTGAAGCATCTCTACGGTGTAGATCCAGTATGTAAAAGGTGTTTTTCCAATTGCAAGACAAATAAAACCATAAATCACATAAAAGAAATAGATTAAAATAAATGCCCATGCAAGACCGGATAGAAGGAATTCTAATATCTTCTTCCACCATACCTGCTTTCCATCGATGATATTATTCCCGAAATCAACTGTTTCATCTTCCGGGGTATCGTCAGGGATATGAACAGATATCGATGATTCATCCCCTCCCGTTTCTTTACATACCGATATCTTCTCAGAAGATGTATCAATTCCTCTGTCAGGGCTTTTCCATGTAGCAAGCTTTTTCTTCTTTCTGAAGAGAGTTCCCGGCAAAGCCATCAGGGCTACCACTCCATTTACAATCCAGTATATGACAGGATACCATGCTGCAGATATCATATATTTAAAGATTCCCTTATCATAGCGCCGTTCCAGACATAATGCCACCGCAAACTGTACCATACAAACAACAGCCAGGAATTGTGATTTCCACAAATACGGCATATAACTTCCTATATTATAACAAAGCTTAAAGATTTCAGTGACCGTAAGCAGAACCCATAACAAGACCCAGATCAAAGACATTACCTGTTCAAAGTACACAGGATACATACGCCGTCGTCTCCAGCTTTTAAAAATTCCGGCATGACGGAACATAACTTCCTGTCCTCCCTGTGCCCATCTTCTTCTCTGTTTGATCAGTCCCTTTAAAGTTTCCGGGACGAGCATCCAGCAAAGAGCATTTGGCTCATATCGGATATCCCAGAAATTGCGTTCCAGCTTCCAGGTCACTGCTATGTCCTCGGTCACCATATCCCTGTCCCAAAGTCCGCAATCCAGCAATGCCTGCTTACGATATGCAACCACTACACCGGAAACGGTCATCACTTTTCCCCAGATTCTCTGTGTTCTTTTAATCAGTGAAATGATACTTGCATATTCACATAACTGGATTTTTGCAAACAGGGAACTGCGGTTTCGTACTCTTGGATTCCCGGTGACAGCTCCCACACGTTCTCCATTGTTGGCATTCAAAAAATGAGCCATCATATAGCGGATACAATTCTTATCCAAATAGGAATCCCCATCCACACAAACCAGATACTCTCCCTTGGAAGCCATAAATCCCAAATATAAGGCATTGGCTTTCCCACAGTTTTCCTGAAGATCAATACACCTTACACGCTCATATTTTTCTGCCAATGCTCTTGCATAAGCAGCAGTATCGTCAGTACTTCCATCATTTATAATAAGAATCTCATAATTGGGATAATTCATCTGATTAAGATGTTTTACCACTTCAATCAGATTCGCTGATTCATTAAATGCCGGCACCAGCACCGATACCATGGGCGTAGCCGGAAGTGGCAGAGGATCTTTGCGCTCTATACGGAAATAATAGATCACGCTTCCAACAATCCAAAGCATACTCATGATAACAGGATACCAGAAGACAATCAGTTCAATAATCCGAAAATGGTTCAGCACGAAATGAAATATGCTTTCCATCATAACGGTTGTCTCTCCTTTCAATTGAAGGACTGCTTAATCACAAATCTTTCAATATCAAAGCCTATGCTATAGGTATTCTAAGTTTTTCTTATGTTTCCTATCTTTTATCGACAATATTGTTCTATTGATTAACGTATAATTACATTTCACTGCAGTCATTTATATTTTCAGATTCATCCGAAACTGCTTGGGTGTGACTCCCTTATGCAGTTTAAAACATCTGATCATATGGCTGCAATCGGAGAATCCGGTGGCCTGACTGATATAGGTCATATCAAAATCCGTAAAAACCAAAAGCTCCTCCACCTTATAAATTCTCATCTCTTCAATGTATTCCTTACAGCTTTTTCCATAAACCATGCGGAATTTTTTGGCAAAATAAGAATAACTCATACCACAGGATTCTGCCACCTCACTAACCCGGATATTCTTATCAATGTTTTCATCAATATACTGCGAGATACTGTAAATATCCAGGCTCTCATCCTCTGCAAAAGCTGCACTATCTACCACGAAACCGCGGTCCTGCCAGTAACGCAGGATCATGATCAACATCTGACAAAGCTGCGACTGGATAATAATATCATAACCGTAGTTTTTTGTCTGCATCTCATAAATACACCGATGAAAGATGGGTTCTAAGCCCATTTCCTTCACACTTTTTCCTTCAATGAAAATATCTGTTTTTCTGCGTTTTGCCAGTTTAAAAATACTTTTGATCCTGGGTACATAATTGGAGGATGTGGTAATCCGGTTCATATCGAGTTTTATGACCGCACAGGCCAGCTCCTCCTTGTCTATCCGGTATATGGCATGTACCGATTTGGGATGGAACAGGATCATGTCTCCCTTCCGGATCCGGTAAATGTCATTATCCACATGAATCTCCGCTTCCCCTGCCAGGACCAGCAGGATCTCCATATAATAATGCCAGTGGGGGCGTATGGAAAACTGCCAGTAAAGTGTATTATAGTAAAAACACTCAAAGGGGACATTGATAATATCACTTTCTTCGTACAAATGATTCATTTTTCATGTTCTCCCTTCATATTATGTGAAACTGAAGAATATCCAAAAATTGCGACATATATCCGTATATCAGATCCGGAATGCGTCAGGTAAAAGGATAGATTTATACAATTTTTGGCATGTGTATATTATATCAAACTTCTATCGATTATGACATACTCTAGCAATGAAAATAGGTAATTGCGAAACTGTTATTTTCTATATTTCGCTGTCCAATATGCATAAAATGCTCCGTACCTGCTGTGCAGCTAATGTCGCATTGTTATGCATATTGTACAGCTTGGCATAGAATTCTTTGCGTTTCGCAATTACCTATCTAGTGATGAGAAAAAGGAAGGAGAAGATTCCATGGAACATACGAGAATGCAGTGGCTGTGGGAAAACATGAAGGGTTATCGGCTGGCCTATGCTGTAGGAATCCTTGGAACTATTGTATATAATGCGCTGCATCTTGCTGTTCCCTACATCACACAGGTGATTATTGACCTGTTTTTAACGGGGGAAAACGCACAGATCAATCTGACCACCCGACAGAATCTGTTTTTTGGACTTCTGGCGGCTATGATTGCTGTCACAATTTTCCGGACAGCAGTGGTATATTACACCTGCATGATCTTTGAAAAAATATCACAGGGTGTACTCTACAGAATCAGAAATTTTCTCTATGACAAGATCCAACGGCAGGATATGAAATTTTATTCCGCCTACCGTACCGGAGATCTGATGACAAGACTGACCGGAGACCTTGATGCCGTAAGACATATGATTGCCTGGGTTATCCGAACCATAACGGAATCCCTTGCACTGGTTACTGCCACAATGATCTATTTCTTTCTGATCGACTGGCGACTTGCCCTGTCTATTCTGGTAATCGCGCCTTTCCTTTTCGGTGTCATCGTTCTGTTTAACAAAAAAGTTGCTCCCAGACATGCCCTGCTCCGGGAAAAGCTTTCCGGTCTGAACACGGCTACCCAGGAAAATATTTCCGGCAACCGCGTTGTTAAGGCTTTTGCACGGGAAGATTATGAAATGGAAAAATTTGACCGGTGCAATGAAGAATACAGCCGGACCAATATTGAAACAGCACTTACCTGGCTGGAATATTATCCTTACATCGAAACCTTTGCGGATCTGATGCCGGTAGTCCTTCTGGTTGTAGGCGGCACATTTATCATCAATGGTCAGATTACCATGGGTGAATACGCTGCCTTTTCCGGTCTGATTTGGGCCATTACCAACCCTATGCGAAATCTGGGATCCATTATGAATGAATTCCAGCGTTTCCGGACAGCTTCTGCAAAAGTCATGGAAATCTACTATTCGGAACCGGAAATCAAAGATCTTCCCGATGCCCTGGACCGTCCGGAGCGTTTTGCAGGCAAAGTGGAATTTCGCAATGTCAGCTTCCAATACGAAGACGGTGATCTGCCGATCCTTACGGATATTTCCTTTACTGCCAATCCGGGAGAAACCATTGCAATCATGGGCGAAACCGGCTGCGGTAAAACTTCCCTGATCCATCTGATTCCCAGATTTTATGAAGCCACACAGGGAACCGTGCTGATAGACGATATCGATGTCCGGAAGCTGAAACTGAAGCAGCTTCGGAAAAATATCGGTCTTGCCACACAGGATGTATTGTTGTACTCCGATACCATTGACGGCAATATTGCCTATGGCGACAGCCACATGAGTCAGGAACAGGTTGTAAAATTTGCCCGGTACTCTGCTGCATCCGACTTCATTGCAAAAATGCCGGAAGGCTATGATACCATTGTGGGGGAACGGGGTGTTGGTCTTTCCGGCGGACAGAAACAGCGTATTTCTCTTGCAAGAGCACTTGCCGTGAAACCGGCCATTCTGATTCTGGACGATACCACTTCTGCGGTGGATCTGGAAACAGAAAAGATGATACAGGACGGTCTTCGCAGCCTGGATTTTCCCTGTACGAAAATTATTATTGCACAGCGGATTTCCACTACCAAATTTGCTGATAAAATTCTGGTATTACAGAACGGACGGATCATGGAATCCGGTACGCATGACGAGCTGATGAAAAAACACGGATACTATTATGATGTGGTTACCCTCCAGACCGGAGGACAGGAAGATATGGAAGGAGGTGTTTCCATTGGCTAGACGCAATACTTATAAAGAAGATGAAATTCTGGACACCCCTTTTGACATACGTCATCTGCTGCGGGCTTCCGGTTACATTAAAAAATATGCCGGAAAAATGCTGTTTGCTCTGCTGTTAAGCTCCATTGGAGCCGTAGCCGGGCTATTTGCTCCGATTCTGACACAGCGTGCTCTGGACGAAGCCATTCCCCATAAGGATACAAAGCTTTTATGGATTCTTGCCGGACTGCTGGTACTCTGCTACGCAATCAGTGTCATTCTTACGACCATACGGTCAAGAATCATGACAAAGGTTGGACAGCACATGATCTATGATATCCGAAGAGACCTGTTTGCCCATCTGCAGAAGCTTCCTTTCCAGTACTATGATGACAGACCTCATGGAAAGATTCTGGTACGTGTAGTCAACTATGTAAATTCCGTTTCCGACATGCTTTCCAACGGGCTGATTAATGTAGTCCTGGAAACACTGAACCTGATTTTTATTGTGATTTTCATGTTTTATGTGGATGTAAAGCTTTCCCTTGTGGTTCTGATAGGTGTCCCCATTCTTGCGGTTTTCCTGCTCTGGATCAAAAACAGGCAGCGGGTTGCATGGCAGCGGGTTTCCAACAAAAACTCCAATCTCAATGCCTACCTGCAGGAAAATATTGTTGGTGCACGAGTTACACAGATTTTTGCCAGAGAAGATGAAAATGCAGAGATTTTTGATACCCTTTCCCTGCATGCGCGTGACGCATGGATGGAGGCTGTCAAATATTCCAATCTGGTGTGGCCGGGAATTGATAATATCTCCGTATGTATCCGGGCCTGCATTTTCCTCTTCGGTCTTTTGCTGTTTGGTCAGGGTAGTGAAACTGTGGGAACCATTATCGCTATCTCCTCCTATGCCTCCAGCTTCTGGCAGCCTATTATGAACCTGGGCAATATATTTAACAACTTTATCAATAACATTGCTTATCTGGAGCGTATCTTTGAAACCCTGGATGAACCGGTCACCGTATCGGACTGTGAAGCAGCAGTTCCCATGCCGCCCATGAAAGGAAAGGTTACCTTTGAAAATGTTACTTTTGGTTATGAAGAAGGGCAGACCGTACTGAAGGATGTATCTTTCAGCGTTGCACCGGGAGAAAGTGTGGCTCTGGTAGGTCCCACAGGTGCCGGTAAGAGTACCATTGTCAATCTGATTTCCCGCTTCTACAATGTGAATTCCGGCCGGATACTGATTGACGATACCGATATTGCAACGGTAACACTGAAATCCCTTCGTTCCCAGATGGGTATTATGCTGCAGGACAGCTTTATTTTCTCGGGAACCATTGAAGACAACATCCGTTACGGAAAACTGGACGCTACACCGGAAGAAATTGTGAACGCAAGCCGGACTGTCTGTGCAGACAGCTTTATCAGCCGCATGAGCGATGGTTATCAGACAGAAGTGAAGGAACGTGGTTCCTCATTATCCCAGGGACAGAAGCAGCTGATCTCCTTTGCAAGAACGCTTCTCTCCGATCCTGCAATACTGGTTCTTGATGAAGCGACTTCCAGCATTGATGTCCAGACGGAACAGGCACTCCAAAAGGGGCTTCAGGCAATGCTTCGGGGAAGAACCTCCTTTATCATTGCCCACCGGCTTTCTACTATCAAGAATTGTGACAAGATCATGTATGTTGATCAAGGAGGCATCCAGGAGTGCGGCACCCATCAGGAGCTTATGTCCAAAAAAGGGTTGTACTACAAACTGTATACTGCACAGAAAAATATATAGTAGGAATTTCATGTTGCCACTCTGCAGCACATTCTTTATAATAGAAGCGTGGATGTGCTGCAATTTCTAACATTTACCAAAGCAGGAGTGGATAATGAAAAAGAAAAAACTTATTTTGTTTCATGGAAGTTTTAAAACCCTCGATTTATTCAGCAGCCAGCTAAAATCCGGCTTCTTAAATCTTGGGTATGAAATCCTGGATTTTGATTTGGCAGATATGGTTGTGAGTCTCGGCAAACTATATCAGTTCATGCAGGACGGACCCATAACAGCTGCCATCGCTTTTAATTGTCTTGTTTTTGGTCTTAAAACGCCCTCAGGAGTGAATATATGGGAACAATTGCAGATTCCCTGTATCAATATTCTGGTAGATAGTCCTTACTGGTATCATTCTCTGTTGATGGATTCACCAAATACTTCTGTTATATTATGCGTTGACCGTAACCATATGAATTATATTCAGAGGTTCTATCCCAATATTCCAATGAATGGCTTTCTCCCCCATGGCGGCACAGCAATGAAAGACCTTCCTACGCCTATTTCCCAAAGAGAGATCAGCGTCCTCTATGCAGGCAGTCTTTTTGCCAATTATGTTGATTCCCTGAAACCGGATTTCTCAGCATTGGATTTTCCTGTAGAGGATATTTGCAATAAGACAATCTCCGATCTGATCTCCCATCCGCAGTATACTGTGGAAGATGTTCTGGAAAACAATCTAAAAGAGCTAGGTATTGTCATGTCAGATCAGGACTTCCGTATATTCGTTACGGCCTGTGCCTATATCGAACACAGTGCCAATTCCTATTTTCGTGAACGAATTCTTTCATTGATTGCAAAGGCAGGCATTCCCCTCAAATTATATGGTAATGGCTGGGAGCAATGTGACTGGCTTAACCTTCCCAATGTAGATTACGGCGGAGTAATATCTCCCCAGAAAGTATTAGAAGAAATGGAACATACCAAAATCGTTTTGAATACACTTCCCTGGTTCAAAGACGGCTCCCACGAAAGAGTATTTAACGGAATGCTTAGAGGATGTTTGGTGTTTTCCGCAACCTCCGTTTATTTAAATGAAATTCTACCTGACAATACATGGGAAAGCTTTTCACTGACACCGGAGGATCTTTCTGCCATTCCGGAACGCATTAAGAATCTATTGGAAGATGATGCCAGAGCACAGGAAATAGCCAATGCCGGATATCAGCTGGCAATGAAAGAACACACCTGGCAGGCCCGTGCAGAGGAACTGCACCGGGATTTACTATCACAATTATAAATGGGAAATGATGAAAACTTACGTTTAGTCTATTATATCATTCTGAAAACGTGACAAATGCTCATACGGCAGAATCCATCTACCTCTGTACAAACCGCAGCCGTCATTGATCAGACTATTATCCACCGCCTTGAACATATTCACGTCCAGTTCGGAAAGCCTAAGCTGCTGAAGTTTGATGCCCCGTTCAAATGCCTCGTCAAAATAAATGCATTCTCCCTCCGGTACGGCATCTCTTCTTGCCCTTTCGTATTCCTGTTTCTTTTCATAGCCAAGATGATTGGCAGAGCCGATTTCCGCAATGTCATCCATATCTTTCGTCCGAAGCTGCATTTCCATATAGCATCTTGCACTGTTATCATAAAAAGTAATATGCAGGGAACGGTATCCGTTTGGACTCTCTCCCGTGATATAATCTCTGTAATAAGGCCGTACCGAATCATCAAGCAGCGGGGAAGTACCTTCTTTGATTCCCCCTGCAGGTTCTGCCGTAAAGCCATGTTCTTCCAGAAACTGCGGCAATACATTGGCAATCTTGTAGAGATGTTTGAGTTCTTCGCTCTCCCGATCCTCCAAATGTTCCAAATGGCATCGCGGCATGGAAATTACAATTCTGTATGCAATTAAGTCCCGAAAACAGTTCAGCCGGCTCTTAATCTCTGAAACCGTAGGAAATTTCCCTTTTTCCGTGTAATAATCATAAATATATTCCACTATGTACCCATTAAATTTTGCTTCCGCACGAATCAGGGACTTGATCCTTCCCTTAAAGGTAAAGGAAAGATAAGGATATTCTGCCACCATAAATTTATAAAATTCCCTGATTTTCTGAGACTGTGCAGTAAGGAAATCGTTGTGTTCCAAAAGTTCCTCAATCTGCAGAAGAAAATTGCAATGAACAATATCTATTTCATTATGATTTCTCTTTGCATCTTCCCGCAAATCTCC
>JBJELZ010000030.1:0-3766 GCA_051879415.1 Lachnospiraceae bacterium | reverse complement strand
GATAACTTTAACATGATATTTGTCCAGTACACCTTCCTTAGCCAGTTCGGAACAAAGATTAAGTCCTGACTGTCCTCCAAGATTGGGAAGAACAGCATCAGGACGTTCTTTTTCAATAATCTGTGTGAGTCTTGAAACATTTAAAGGCTCAATATAAGTAACATCTGCAATTTCCGGATCCGTCATAATGGTTGCCGGATTGGAGTTGACAAGGACAATTTCATAACCAAGTTTTCTAAGTGCTTTGCATGCCTGGGTACCGGAGTAATCAAACTCACAGGCCTGTCCGATGATGATGGGGCCTGATCCAATAATTAAAATTTTGTGGATATCTGTTCGCTTTGGCATAAGTGCTCCTCCTGGGTTCTTGTATTTTTTTATGCTTTTTTTGCTTTTCTTATACATTATATAGTAGAATTAAAAAAAGGGAAAGATATTTCTAAAAGATATTTCCAAAGTGGTGCTTTTATCTTTTATTTTTTGGAAAAATATGTTAAACTTAAAAAGATTGGAACAGGGTTTTTAGCAGGATTATATATGGGGTTGGTGGAAAATGCAGGTTAAAGTAATTGGTTTTTGTATGACAAAAATCAGGAATGAAGATCATTGGCTAAGATTGAAGGCATTTCAGGAAAGTGCAGCAGCAAAAGGGTACGGTCTTCTTACCTATTATCTGGATGATGGTGACATTGGGGAATCCGAGGCAGAAACGGGTTTTACTGATGTTTTATCTGTATTGGACAGGCAATATCTGAAAGCCCTGCTGATTGATGCTGAGGGAATGACAGCACAGGAGGCATTGGATGAGCTGTCCGGACAGGCAGTACAGTCCGGTATCCCTGTATTTGTATGGAATGGTAGTGCAAAGGGTGCGATATCACTTGATTTTATAAAACAATATGCAGTAGAAAGACTGTTACAGCATCTGACCGGTCAGCCGGGGCTTGACAGTATGATTTACATTTCTGATAAAAAAAGTCCGGGGCTGACAGGAAAATATTTCTTTGATTATTTCATTTCACGGGGAATACCACGGGAACAGCTTCTTCATCTCTCCAAACATCAGGTGAAAGTAGCAATTGAAGAATTGCCGAAAGAAGAACTTCCGGATGCTTTTGTGTGCGAAAATGATGATGTGGCTCATTATGTCAACAGCCAGATGTTTCGAAAAGGCTATCAGTCGGGCAGAGAGGCATCAGTGTTTTGTGTGGGTGGAGGAGCCCATGCAAAAATCAGAGGCTTGAATTTTTCTGCCTGTGTCATTAATTATTCCTATTTAATGGAAAAGATCATCGAGCTGTTGGAAACAAAAACACAGGATGCCGGTGAGGAGACTCTGAAGAATGTTTTTCTGACGAATTCGCTTTTAAAATTAAGAAAAGTGGAGTATTCTTCCGATGCTGCGGAACTGACAATTCATTTTCTGTATCAGAATCTTTCAGACAGTATGGCACATGAACAGAGTCTGTATGGACTGACAGATCTGTTGCTGAATACAGATGGAATTGAAAATATTGCAGGGGTATTGTCATCTTATATGCTCCGGGATTCCGTATTTTGTGTAAAAGATTCTTTTATGCAGGATATTTTTGTAGAAGGGATTAAGGAAAGCATCCCCAAGAGGGGAGATAAATATTTTATTCTGACGGATACCAGAGAACATCCGATGCAGTGGGCTTCTTTCCTTTTGGGAGAAACAATTCCCGGACTTGAAGAGGGGCTGGAGAAAAATATTCCTATTATCATCTCGCCGGTCCGCTATCTGCACCAGAATTTCGGATATCTTATTTTCTTTGGACAGGATTATGATTACGAATATTATAAGATGGATCGTGTTGTACATAATTTCGGACGTGTACTTGCCAGATATACGGTGGAGAAGCGTCTGACATTTGTCAACAGTATGCTGGTAAATGCCAATGAAAATGTGAGAAAACTTCAGCATGGAGATATTCTGACAGGCCTTTTGAATGCAGAGGGATTCCATCATGAACTGAATAAACTGATCTCCTACTGTAAGAATAACCATGAAGAATTGATGATTGGTTGTCTGGATATTGACAGATTAAGTAACATTAACGATATTTACGGACATTCGGAGGGTGATCATGCGATCAAGGCAGTTGCCCAGCTGATCCAGCAGTGCATTACAGAGAAAATGATCAGTGCCAGACTTGGTACCGATGAGTTTGTTGTTGCCGGTCACAGCGCAGCGGATGTGGAAAATATCATTCGGAGTTTTATTGACCAGATGGCACAACTGCTCAATGAATACAACAGGATTTCCGGTAAGGAATATACCATAGAGTTAAATTACGGGTATCTCAGCGTGAAGCCTGAAAATATGCCGGAAGAAAGAGAAATCTTAGATGAAGTATTTTCTAAGAAAAATGTACAGAAGAACAGCAAGAGGGCAACATTACATAAGGCAGATACGGAGAAAGACATAGATTACAGTAAGGAAGATCATGAACGGGTTATGGATATTATGGACAGAAACCTGTTCCTGTATGCATTCCAGCCGATTGTCAGTGCCAGAACGGGAGAAATCTATGCATATGAGGCACTGATGCGTTCGCCTGTGGAAAAACCGGTTTCTCCGCTGACCATATTGAAATATGCGACACTGGAGAAGCGGCTGTATAATATTGAATATGCCACCCTGAATAATGTCTTTAAGCTGGTTAGCAAAAATAAGGACATCCTGAATGGTAAGAAGATCTTTGTTAACAGTATTCCCGGTTATTTTCTGGAGGAGGATGATTTCGAAAAGCTGAAGCATAAATACAGCGATATTTTTGATAATGTTGTTATTGAAGTGACGGAACAGACGGAATCGGATGACGGTTGTATTGGTGTCCTGATGGGCAGAAGTGATGCCAATGGATTCGAACTTGCCATTGATGATTTCGGAACCGGTTATTCCAATACGGTCAATCTGTTGAAATATCTGCCTAACTACGTAAAGATTGACAGGATGTTAATCAGTGATATCAATCAGGAACCGAAGAAGCAGCATTTCGTTAAAAATATCATTGAGTTTGCCCATGACAATGGATTTATGGCTCTGGCAGAGGGCGTAGAGACAATTGAGGAATTAAAGGCACTGATCAGGATGGATATTGATCTGATCCAGGGATTCTATACTGCAAGACCGGAATTTGAAATTGTCAGTGAGATCAGGGATTCCTGCCGCCAGGAGATTGTCCAGGCGAATATGGAACGTTATGAAACCTTACGTAAGCGGGTATATCTGGCTGCCAATGAACCGGAGCTTAATCTGATGCATCTGGCATTGCAGAAATATACCGGACTGGTTGTGGCAGAGTCAGAAATAAAGCTGATTGGCAATCCGGATTTTGTTGCCGGAATCAATATCAAAATTAAGGAAAATACACATTGTAGTATGACAGTTTCTGATATCCGGGTGAGAAGTGCGGACGGAGCACCATGTATTGATGTGGGCGAAAATGCTGTGCTGACGCTTGTGGTAGAAGGTGATAATGAACTTCTGGAAGGCGGAATCCGGGTGCCGGAAAATGCCAAGTTAATTCTGGAGGGTTCAGGTAATCTGACGATCCGGTCTAAAAAAAGCAATTTCTATGGTATCGGAAATGATAATAACAGTTCTTTTGGAATGATAGAAAGCAATATGCCCGGCACTTTGCAGATCATCAGTAACAGCAGTGTGGGAATTGGTATTGGAGGCGGTATCTGCAAAAAAGGCTGCGGAATTCTGATTCATTCCGGTAAAATCGTGTTGGAG
>JBJELZ010000029.1:0-3833 GCA_051879415.1 Lachnospiraceae bacterium | reverse complement strand
TCCAGAACAGGATACATCCAATCGTTTTTTTCATATGATACTCCTGTCCGCTCTTAATATCGCTGCCATTACTAAAGTTTATTCAAGGAGTATCAATAAAATAAGTATTTTTGTGCTTATTCTTCTGTTTTTGATGATTCCTTATCAGGGAATGCCTCACTGATTGCCTCATCATTATCGATCATTCCTTCTTTTTTGGCCTTGATTTTATCAATGACCTCAGGAATCAGATCCACAATCTTGGTAAGGGTATCCTGATTCTTTACACTGACAAGCTTTGCATTGCCATTCTGAATTACAAGTACAGCACTCGGAGAGAGCTTCGCACTCATACCGCCGGCTCCACCGTTTTTCTTATCATTAGTAGATGCCCCCGCTCCAACACCAAAAGATACATCCACCAGCGGAACGATAATCGCATCCCCTATGGTTGCAGCTTCTCCGACTACAGTCTTTGAACCAATCAGATGATCCATATTTTTCATCAGGGAATCCATCACATTTCCAAAATTATTCTCTGCCATTAAACTGCCTCCCGTTTCATCAATTTCAAGAAAATCCTTACCTTTTTATTAAAATAGATCCTGATCAGATGCCAGCCGATTACCACAAGAAAGAACCTTCCTTTGACCTTTGCCGTGCCTTCCAGCCTTGCTTCTCCAAGTTCTGCCGTAAACCTGGTATGTTTTGGCAAAAACGGCAGTGCCATACCATAATAAGCCATCATATCTGCTACCTTGGCAGGATCTTCATTTGCATAATATATATTAATATCCGAGCGTTTCGGTGCCAGATGTTTCAATAAATGAGTAAGTTCTTTTTTCAGAAAATCATATACCCATTTTGAACCCTTTTTTTGAAACAGTCTGCTATAGTATTCCACCGTCTCTGTCAAAGAAATTATCTTTTCTTCCAGATGGTCAGCCAGATCCTCCAGCTTCCATGGGATTTCCAGCAGCCAGTCGGCAAGCTTTTCTAACCAGTCCTTTAGCAGATCAAAGAAATATACCGGAAATTCCCACCATAATCTTTTTTTCTTTTTTCTGCCTCTTCCTGCCTGTCCATCTTTCTCTGTATGGTCTTCCTGTTTTTCTGACTCTGCAGCCAGATCTCTATCTAAAGTTTCATATTCAAGATCTCCGGATACATGACCTTCTTCCTCTGACGCAATTGCTTCTGCCGCTTTCAGTTCAGAAATCTTTCCGTTTTCTACAGCTTCTTTTTCTGTCTGCTTTTTCTTTTCTTCCTTCCGGGCAGCTTTTTCTTCCTGTTTCCGTTTATCATAAACAGGAATTCCAGCCAGCTTTATCCTGATATTTACTTCCTCCTGGTAAACCACTTCCAGTGCCAAAAGATGAAGCAGCCAGAAAAGTATAATCTTTCCTGCCAACTGTTCCTCTTTTTTCAGATTGACACAATAGGAAAAAGGATAAAACAAAAGCAGTAAAAGAACAACCAGCAAAAAAATAACGATACATAACAGAAGGATACCTATGATTTTCAAAATATCCAATATCACTGCTAACATCTGCATACATTCTCTTTTACATTAAAATTTCCATTCTTCAGGAAAGCATCCTTTAATAATTGGGCCATATAAGCCATAGCCTGTCCATAGGATTCTACAATTCCAATAACATACATCGGATAATGTTTAAAATATTTTTGTTTTAAAAAAATACTATTTATAAATTCCGGTGTATTGCTATGCCGGTTAAAATAGATAATATAAACCTGTCTCTTAACTTTTCCATGCTTCAGCCGCAGGATGAGCTCTTTCTTTTTATCCAAAAGCCCTTCACTTAAATACAACTCTTTTGCAAACCGCATCCAGTAACCAAACCCTTTCTTTAAACCATTTACCAGATTTGTTCTTTAACCCTTCTGGAATATTCCTCATAAGCTTTCTCCAGAATCATTTTTTCATTAGAAAATTTAAGCAAATGATATGCTTCATGGTACTTATAATAACCGGAATCCATAAAGAACTCCTCGCGCTGTGGTTTACTGAAATAACTGTCTGAACGCATCAGATACCAATGAACTTCCTTTTCAACAATATCATCAGGAACATTAAATGTATATTCACTTTTGCCAATATACTGAATCAATTCTGCTGAAACTCCGGACTCTTCCAGCACTTCCCGCAGGGCAGTATCCTTAAATTCTTCCCCTGCTTCAACTGTTCCTTTCGGAAGAACCCAGCCTTCATAACGGTTACGGTAATTCTTATATAACAGCAGAATTTTTCCCCTATGTATCACCACACCGCCACAGCTCACTGCTTCTATCATTACAATTCCCTCCTGTGGAAGTGTTCATCCAAACGCATGCTTCATTTATGCACCAAGGATCTTATGGACAACTTCAAGTATCGCATCCGCATCATAAGGCTTCGTAACAAATTCTGATGCACCTTTCTTTAATGCCTCTACAACATTTCCTTTCTGACCGGCTGCTGTAACCATAATCACCTTTGCCTGATTATCAATCTCAAGAATTTTCGTTAATGCACAAATACCATCCATCACAGGCATTGTAATATCCAATGTAACCAGATCAGGCTGTACGGACGGAAACAATGCTACTGCTTCCTCTCCATTCACGGCTTCTCCGACGACCTCCATACCCGCATCTTCAAGGATTCCGCGCAACATCTTTCTTGAAGTTTTAGAATCATCTACAATTAGTATTCTAGCCATGTCATCATCCTCCTATACAGTAATCTTTGCTCCGCATGCAATTACCAGCATGATCGGCTTCTGATCTATCTCCAACGGAACAACACACATTTCCGTTCCTTTTAATTCTACCTCTGCATCATAATAAGAAGGCGGCATCAGTTCCACATTTTTATCCTGCTCGCTTAATGCAGTTGCATATAAACCATCAATAATATTAACTACTTCTCCTACAGAATCCAGTGCATCCATATCTACTGTTCCAAAAGATTCCCCTGCATAGGCATCCGCTACAGGCAGCAGAGAATCTCCTGCTCCCGCCAACCCGATTGTCATAGTAAAGTCACCTTCCAGATTCTGGCTTGCCAATCTCTCGCAGACCAGTTCCTTTGTCATATATGCCTTACCAATCCACAAATCAGTTGAAATCAGACGGTTCAATGTTCTGACTGCAACACCGGCAGCTTCCCTGGCTTTCTCTTCTGTAACAAACGCAGGAACAATAACATCCAGATCTCCACTTTTAATTCCCTTCATGGTCTCATCAGAAAACTGATTCTCTGTCTGATAGTTCTTCAGCTCTTCTTCAATCTGTGCCAGTGTCATATATTTCTTATCTGTTACGATCTGGCAAAACTGCATAAACGGATCTCCCTGCAGATCCAGAAGATGGGAAACCTGCTCCAATGTCAGAAAACCATGCTCAATCGCAATATCACCAAAACGCTTATCCATCAATGCCTGTTTCCTGTTAATTTCCTCTGCCTGTTTTTCTGTGAGGAGTTTTTCTGAAATGGCAATCAGACCAAGTTTCACACGCGTTTTTGTCTGTTCTCTTTTCAAATTTTGCAATTGTTCTTCGCTAATTACGCCTTTTGAAATCAGATACTTACCGAATAAATTAATGAACATAGGGCTCCTCCCTTATCGCAAATAAAAATATATTTCTATTATACAGCAAAATCTTCTAAAAAAAAAGTAAAACTTATTAATCAAAATATCCGGAAAAGATTCTTCTGGCAATTGGTGCAGAGTAATCTCCTCCCGTACCTGCTGCTTCCAAAATCACTGTTACCACAATCTCCGGATCCTCTGCCGGAGCAAATCCGGTAAACCATGCATGGCTTCTTCCTTCTTTATTTTCCGAATACT
>JBJELZ010000028.1:0-3857 GCA_051879415.1 Lachnospiraceae bacterium | reverse complement strand
GCTCTAACACACCGGAGTGGTGCATATTGCGTTTTTATCCTGTGATTATATACAGCGCATGTAAAAGGTAACTACATGCAAATTTCGCCTGACCTGACCGCAGTTTTCGTTAACGGCTGACCAGTGGTTTCATTAAAACTGTACAGGCATTTCACATGATCTGACCGGCCTGATATAGTGGTTAACGTAGTTAATCAAATATCAGAAAGGAGATCGAAATGCAAAACTACACTACTATCATTGGTGTCCTGGAAATGCGTGAAAACAACTTCAGCTACCGGGACTGCCGTGCCCGCTACGCTATAGGACAGGGCACTGTAAAACTTATTATCGACAGGTTCCAGCAACTCGGATTATCTTTGAGTGATCTTAAGACCATGGAATCGGAAAAGGTGGAGCAATGCTTTTACCCACCAGAAAACATCCGTAGGAAGGACATCCCGCTTCCCGATTATCAAAGGATCTACGACCGCCTCTTTCAGAAAGGGAGCAAACAGAACCTTTTCTATATCTGGGTCGAGTATAAAAAGGAATACACAGACGGGTACCAGTACACACAGTTCGTCCATTACTTCCATGAATTCGTTAAGGAGAATTACGGAAGCAGTAAGCTTTCCATGGCGGTAGAACGCATGCCCGGTGAAAAGGTCTACATTGACTGGATTGGCGATAAGCCTTACCTGCTGGCTGATGCACAGACCGGTGAGGCAAGAGCCATTCATGTTTTTGTTACTACAGTTGGTGTCAGCAGCTGCATTTATGCCGAAGTCTTCGAGGATGAGAAGATTGACAGCTTCATTACCGGAACGGTACATGCTCTTGAATACTATCAGGCTGTGCCTAAGTATCTGGTACCGGATAACTGCAAGACTGCAGTGACCAGACACACCAAGGATGAATTGGTGATTAATGCAGCATATCAGGATCTGGAATCCTTTTATGATGTTGTTGTGCTCCCTCCACCGGCCAGAAAACCCAAAGGGAAACCCACGGTAGAAAAATACGTCCAGTATCTTGAAACGTGGCTTCTTGAGGAATTAAAGAAAAACATCTATCCCAGTCTGGAAGCAATCAATCGTGTTGTCCGGGAAATCATAGAGACCATCAATGCAGAAATCCCTAAAGGGTGGCAGCTTTCCCGGATGGAAACATTTAAGAAATACGATCAGCCCCAGATGAAGACACTTTCCGACGCTTCCTTCACTCTGTGTGATTATAAATGCTTTGCACACATACCGAATAACTACCATCTTCTGTATGATGGTCACTACTACTCAGTATTGTACACGTATTACAATTCGCCCGCAATACTGAAGGCAACGCCTTCAGAGATCCGGATATGTGATAAGAACAACCGGCTTATCTGCAGCCATAAACGCAGCTATAATCCGTTTCCAAAGTACATCACTGATGATACGCATATGCCGCCAAATCATCAGTATTACCATGAGATAAACAACCGTAATGGCGACTATTTCAGGAAACGTGCCATTACATTCGGTCCATATATGGGGAAGCTCATAGATACGGTACTGCATTCCTCGCGGCACGAAGAACAGGCTTATAACAGTTGTAACGGAATTCTCCATTGTTGTGATGGTATCTCAAAAGGTATCTGCGAAGAAGCAGCCAAAACCTGCGTGGAGTTCCATACCTGTCAGTATTCTTACTTTAAACGAGTCCTTACCGATATGCTGAATAAGAACAGCAGTCCGAGCAGTGAAAAGCTGCCCGAACACAAAAATATCAGAGGAAAGGACTTTTACAGATGATGACAGATAAACCGAACTATGATTACGCCGCGCTCTGCACGAAACTGAAAACCATGCGGTTATCCGCAATGGCGGAAACATTGGAAAAACAGTTGACTGATCCAAACAGCAACCTACGTTCCTTTGATGACCGGATATTTGAGGTCATCAATGCAGAGTGGGATGTACGGTACAGCAAAAAATACAACCGTTTCCTGAAGAAAGCCACTTTGAAATATCCTGCTGCAGATATAGATGCAACCATCTACGATGCAGACCGTTTTCTGGATACTTCAGTCATTGAGCAGTTGGCTACCTGCAGATGGATTGATGAACACCGCAATCTCCTGATCACAGGCAGTACAGGATCCGGTAAGACATATATTTCCAACGCCCTCTGTGTAAGTGCCCTGCGGCAGTTTAAAACAGTCAGATACATCAAAGCAAGCACTCTGATCTACGAACTGGAACAAGCAAACCTTAAGGGCGAGTATCTTGAATACACAAAGAAACTGGCAGCATTAGACCTTCTGGTCATTGACGATTTCGGACTCATGGAGCTAGATATCGATAAATGCCGGAATCTCTTTGAGGTAATTGATAGTCGGGACTGCTTTCATTCCACGCTGATTATTTCCCAGTTTCCGGTAAGGAGCTGGTATGATCTGTTCAAAGACAACACCTATGCAGATGCCTGCATGGACAGGATAATCCACAATGCGTACAGGCTGGAATTCAATGGCCGCAACATGCGGAATCCATCAAAGTAACTTATCAATACCACAATAGTGGTCAGTTGCAAGTGAATTGGCGGTCAGTTCTTCCGAACTGACCGTACAGTTCAAGCGAATTTAGCAACTACATTCCTTATACTCCAATCTCCATCCATTATACAGATGTAATAAGTAATTTACTTCTTAATTCGTGCTATGGTGTATTAAAACAAATTCCTGAACCGGACTTCCGAATTCTTCTGTCAGTTTTCCCTCAACAAACCCTAAATGCTTATAGAAGGCTCTTGCGGCTATTCCTTCCGGCACTCCTTCACGGTATGTAGTGACAACAATATCCTTTTTAGAGTCCAAAAATTTCAGCATATAGGATACCATCTTTTC
This sequence comes from Lachnospiraceae bacterium, assembly GCA_051879415.1. Classification (GTDB taxonomy): domain Bacteria; phylum Bacillota; class Clostridia; order Lachnospirales; family Lachnospiraceae; genus NK4A136. The sequence goes on along the minus strand of JBJELZ010000028.1, from coordinate 991 downwards.
TGCAATATGCTGTCTGCGATATTCGGCATCGACTGCTAAAAAACATAACATATTGTTATCTTTTGAAAACAGCAACGCACCGACTATCTTGTCTTCAATCTTGGCACAGATTGCCGATTCTTTATGTATAAAACCTAAAACCGTATTTCTATGTTCCTTCAAAGCATCTGCCGTTTCAAGTCCGGGAAAGTTTTCCTTGACCTTGCATACAAGATTCATCCAACCATCAATATCTTGATTTTTTGCAAGTAAAATTTCCACTAAATCACCACCAATAGGAATTCTTACACTTTTCTTATCGGGTGCCTGATAACGGTTCTCCATTTTTCGGGAGCAACCTTTCGGGCATCAGACATATATATTTCATGGTGCAAGCGTTTGTCAGTAATATCATTTACATATCCGTTTTTTTCTAAGTATTCGTCCATGAGGGCAACTGTCGCAGGCTCCTCATCAAATGGACCCATGTGCATAATTTGAACGCATAGTCCTTCATCAACAGTCAAAAACTCTGCCGCCGAACAATCTATCTTTTTCTTTTTTGTCGCTGTTTCTACCGCCCAATTAAAATCTGCTTTTGTGACAAAATCGGGCAGACGGATTACGGAAATCCAATTAAAGGTTGACTTATCGGAATAGTCAATACCGCAGATATCGTCTTGCCACCAAAATCCTTCAAGAGGCGGCACAACATACTCAAAAAATCCCTCTATTTTGTAATCTGTCTTATAACTCATTTTCAGGGTATATGCCACCGCATATAAAACGCCGATTGCTTTTTGGTACGCTCCGCCTTCTTCGTTTGGATTACCTTTACCTCTCACTGCTATATAGTTTGCTGACGGAACATTTACAATTTCCGGTTTGTTTCTCGGACTGTAAAATTCTTTATATTCTTTCTTAAAATCAAACGCCATAATTACCCCTCAAATTCCGATTTATTTCTCCAACAATTTTATAAATCTCTTATCATTCATCTGCTCGTTTGTAA
>JBJELZ010000027.1:0-19173 GCA_051879415.1 Lachnospiraceae bacterium | reverse complement strand
ACCGTCTTTGAAGAAAGATAACTCATTTTACTTGACATGGTGGTACAGATATAACGCACTGCCACTGCAGCTACGGCAATCAGCAGGGTTACAATGAAATGCTTTGTTGCAGCAGTTTTCTCAAATAGTTTTGCCAGGTAAACTGTGATATTTACCATCATAACTATATTTGCCACAAGAGAAACCCATTGACACAGCACATTTCCTGCAATGTATTTTTTACTTTCACTGACTGTTCCTATCAGCCTCTTATTTATCATCATATCATTTATGCCCTTTCACACATTTCTTGCAGAATTTTTTTATACCGTATGATAAGGCAATAAAACCGACTACAATACCAACTGCCAACAATATTTCCTTGCAATCCATCACTCTATCCATCCTTTTAGTTAGTTTATCCTAACTCATTCTAGCATCTTGGTATTACTATGTACAGATGTGTAGTTGATAATATTTCTCAATACGGAACAGATACATGTATCAGAAGCATATTAGGTTTTTAAATGGACAAAAAAAGAACCATGGCTGCTATCAAACAACCATGATTCTTAAAATCCACCGGATTATTCTGCCATTTCTGAAGCAATCGTATCTTCTGATTCTGCCATAGCTTGTAATGTCATCGTAAGAAGTTTGTCCAGCTCCCAGCCCAGCTGTGCTGCACCTCGTTCAATCACTTCTCTGGAACATCCTGCTGCAAATCCCTTGCTCTTATATTTCTTCTTTAAAGATTTCAACTCCATATCCTTTGTACTTTTCGAAGGACGCATCAGGGCTGCTGCCCAGATCAGTCCTGTAAGTTCATCGGCTGCAAACAGTACCTTTTCCATCTCATGAACCGGTTCTACGTCAATCGTCGCGCCACACTCTACCGTAATTCCGTAGCCATGCGAACATACTGCATGAATGATATCATCAGAAACTCCTGCCTCTTTGAGCATTTCAGGTGCCTTAAGGCAATGCTGCGCAGGATAAAGTTCAAAATCAATATCATGAAGGAGTCCAACGATCCCCCAATACTCTGCATCTTCCCCATATCCCAGGGCATTGGCATACCACTTCATAACGGCCTCCACCGTCAGTGCATGCTGAATATGAAATGGATCCTGATTGTATTTTTTCAGTAGATTAAAAGCTTCCTCTCTTGCTATATGTTCCATAGTTCCTCCTTTTTTGCTGTCCATTCTCTGCAAATCCCTGTATTTAAAGAAAACGTTCCAGCTCTTTTTTCCGTTTTTCAGACAGTTCCCTCCTGACCGGAAGGACTGATGCATTGGCAAAATCTCCAATGATTTGTACCGCAAATTCAACATTTTTTTGAATTGCCTTCTCACTCAATGTCGGAATCAGATCATGAATGGTGTGAATCTCTGCGGTATTCGTTCCTCTGCTTAAGCCCAGTGCAGGAATGCCACGATGACAAAATGGAACAGAATCACTGGACTGAACTCCCAGCCGCAGCTTTGCAGAATATCCCTTCAGCTTACAGTACTGTTCTATAAAAGTCTCCAGTTCCTCGTTCCCGGTTACAAAAATATCATTTGCTCCAAGTGCTGTTCCACACATATCAAAGTTAAAGCAAAACTGAATACGCTCCAGCAGTTCTTCATTTTGTAAGGCAAATGCCCTGGAACCCAGAAGACCTCGTTCCTCACTGCCACACCATAAAAACAGAAGTGTTCTTTTTGGCGGATGGGATACAAAATAGGAAAATATTGAAATCAGTGCTGTTGCACCGGTTGCATTATCCCATGACCCTGTACCCAGCGGAACACTGTCATAATGTGCCGTCAGGATAATTGCTTCATCCGAATTGTCCGTTCCCTCTATTTCTGCCAGCAGATTCCGGCTTTCCACAGCCCTCTCCTCTTGTTCTAATGTAAGATGAACTGACTTCACTTCATTACTTAAAAGGGAAAGTGCATCTGCTGCCGTAATCCAGAAGCCGGGAATCAAACCTTCCCTCCGGTATTGTTCTCTTAACTCCTTCGGATAAAGCGACGCCTCTTCCAAAGTATCAAAATATTTCCCTTTTAAAACAAGAAAAGCAGCCGCATGATGCTGAACAAGCCGCTTATAAACTTCCGTATCTGTTAATTCATTCAGAAGAACAGCTGTATCGCTCAGATCGCCGACACCGGCAAAATCAATTTCCGTTGCATTATCAAGATATAGCAGTCTGCACTCTTTGTCAATATTTCCGGAACAAAGAAACGGTGCACTTGGAATCTCCCTTCCTCCGGCTGTAACCACACACTGTTTCACCTCAGCATCCGGAATCAGAAAAGGCAGTTCCTCGATTCTGATCTCTTTTCTTTTTGCTGCTGCAGTTATGTCCCGTATCTTCTTAAGAATCAATTCTGAGGCCCTTTTTTCCTGTGCACTTCCTCCTACCCGGACAAAACTAAGTTCCTTTACAAAATCAATCAGATGATCCATTTTTCTATCCTCTCCTCTTCAGAAATATATGATATCTAAACTTCCTCACTCGCCAAATGAATCAGTATCTGCGAAACAGTTTCTATCTCATGAAGATCCGTATACTCTTCACAGGTATGGGCATGATGCATGGATGAGGCAATTACAATTCCCTCGATTCCGTGCTGTGCAAATACATTGTTATCACTTCCCCCGAAAGTCTTTTGGAAGAATGCCTCCACACCGGCTTTTCCTGCCGCTTCCCGGTACGCTCTGACCGTTTCGCTCTCCAGATTTGTCTCATATGCCCGAATATCCTCATTTGACCTCCAAAGGACTGTAGCCCCGAATTTCTCCGCCGACTGTTCAAACTGCTGCCTATAGACAGCTAGAATTTCCTGTGCTTTTTCATGGTGCATGCTTCGGATTTCTCCGGTTATAACACATTCCGAAGATACAATATTGATCCCATCGCCACCTTTGATTGTTCCGATATTGGCTGTGGTATCAGCGTCAATCCTTCCCTGTTTCAGCGATGCAATCGCATCTGCTCCGGCAGCAATCGCATTAATTCCGGACTCGGGATTGAACCCGGCGTGTGAGGACTTCCCCTTTATGACTGCCCTGAAAGATAAGATGGTAGGAGCAGCATAGGCAGCGGTTCCAATGCATCCACCCAGATCCGGCACATAAGCAGAGCTTGCCTTAAGCAATGAATAATCAAATGCCTTAGCCCCCTTACAATACAGTTCTTCACCGGTCGTAAATAATAATTCCAGATTATAATGGGCAATATGATTTTCCTTCAAATATTTTACGGTGGCATAAATTGCAGTCACGGCAGCCAGATCATCCGCCCCAAGAACCGTGTTCCCGGCACTGGTGACTTTCCCATCCGGATGAAACATTGCTTTCTTTCCATTGGCAGGCATCACTGTATCCATATGTGCTGCAAAAAGAATGGTTTTTCCGGGCAAGGTTCCTGGTACATAAGCATAGAGATTCCCCGAATCCGATCCGGTCACATTCCGGCTGGTATCTTCCAACAGATCGATTCCAATGTCCCCAAATAATTTTTTTACCTGTTTCGCCATCTGACTTTCCTGCAGGGAAGGGGAATCTATCTCTACCAGCCCTGCAAAAACTCGTGCTATCTCATCATACATCTTTACTTCCTCCCGGTTTTATCCCTGCTACAGATACTTTTCAACCAGCACCGTAGAAAATCCCAGATCGATCTTCTTCCCTTCCTTCTTAGGTGATTCATCTTCGTGTTTTGGCTTCTTTTTTTCATACACCGAAGGACTGACCTCATAATTCGTAACATATCCGATCTTATTATAAAATCCTGCAGCGCGATCCTGGCTGTTGATTACGATATGTCTCACTCCACTCTCGGCAATCCATTTTTCTGCATCCTCTATCATGATACGGCCATAGCCGCCCTTTTGTTTTTCACGAACCACACAGACACGCTCAATCTTTCCGACTCCCTCCACAGGGTAGGTAATCCGGCAGCCACCCACCGGTTTGTGATCCTCGATTAAAATAACAGCCTGAAGCTCTTCCTGATTCCCGTCACCGGCAAATTCAATCTCAATCGGAATCCCCTGGCCAACGCAGAATGCATCAGTCCGCACATAATCATACGCTTTATACAGCCACTCCGGTGAACCCTTTGTAATATGATATATTTCCATGTTCCTCTCCCCTTCTTTTTCCTATTTTGTAATAGATATTTACAAAACTGCTATGCATCACTGTCCAATATGCATATCACACTTGTGTTTCGCAATTACCTATTAATCTTATGATGCAGATGTCAAAAGTCCATTTTCAATATCCTTACTGCCAGTCTGCACAAATAAGATTGTTTGAATGACTTTTGTGCTGTGGAAATGAGACTCTGTAAATCGTGGAAGCCTTTGCTGAACACGATTTACACGATCAGAGGCTCATTGGAACGGTTAGCACAACGGAAATTCAAACAACTTATTTGTGCAGACTGGCAGGTCAAAACCCCAAAATGGACTTTTGACACTCTAATCATTCTATTAAGTAATCACAGGATAATAAGCTCCTTCGGTGAAAATTCCAGAAGCTCTGCTCCTTCCTCCGTCACTACGGCAATATCCTCAATCCTTACACCGCCATAGCCCTCAATATAAATGCCCGGCTCAATACTGACAACCATACCTGCCTTTAAAATTCCTTCTTCCTCTTTCCCTAAGCCTGTTCCTTCATGAATGCTCAATCCTATGCCATGACCCAGACCATGTAGAAACGTTCCCCGAAACTCTGTGGCATCAATAATTCTGCGTGCTGCCTGATCAGCCTCTTTTCCTTTGATGCCCGCACGAACGGCTGCAATTCCTGCAAGCTGGGCTTTTGCCACGGTATCATAGATTCTTCTCTGCCGTTCTGTTGGTGTACCAACCACCACTGTTCTTGTAAGATCAGAATGATATCCATGGAAGGTACATCCGAAGTCCATGGTCACGAAATCCCCTGACTGCACAATACTTTCCGTAGGCCAATGATGTGGACATGCACCATTTTTTCCGGCTGCAACGATTGTTTTGTTAACTTCCCCGGCACCCATGCCAAGCATCTCCTGCTCTAAGAAATCAGCAATCTCGCGCTCGGAAATTCCGGGTCTGATCAGTGATAAAACATTTGAAAATGCCTGATCCGTTATCTCACAGGCACGCTTTATCTGCGCAATCTCCCACTGGGATTTTATTTCCCTATCCATATACACACTTCCTTTACTCAAAGCAATTCAGTTCCTCCACACGGTGGCAGGCAATCATATGATTTTCCGAAATCTTTCTGAATTCCGGCCGTTCCTGGCGGCACCGGTCAGTTGCGTACTTACATCTTCCGGCAAACCGGCATCCTTTCGGTGTATCCACAGGGCTTGGAACATCACCTTCCAGAACGATCCTGGTACGTTCATTTTCCTGCACCGGATCCGGTTTGGGAACTGCCGAAATCAATGCCTGTGTGTAAGGATGCAGCGGGTTGACATACAGTTCTTCCGAGGGTGCCAGCTCCACCAGGGATCCCAGATACATCACGCCCACACGGTCGGAAATATACCGCACCATGGAAAGATCATGAGCAATGAACAAAAAGGTCAGCTGAAGTTTTGACTGCAGATCTTTCAACAGATTAATAATCTGTGCCTGAATAGAAACATCAAGTGCCGAAATTGGTTCATCGCAGACTACAAACTCCGGATTTACTGCCAATGCTCTGGCAATTCCTGTCCGTTGACGCTGTCCGCCGGAAAACTCATATGGAAACCGCTTTGCATGTTCCGGATTCAGACCTACCATATCAAGTAGTTCATACACCCGTTCATCCATTTCCTTAGGTGTTCCAAGGTGATGAATCTTCATGCCCTCTTTAATGATCTCCCCGATCGTCATGCGCGGATCCAAAGATGCATACGGCTGTTGAAAGATCATCTGTACCTGTTTCGTGTATGCCTTTGCATCTTTCCTGTTTAAATGAAGTACTGATTTTCCTTTGTATAAGATTTCTCCGCTATTCGGCTGATAAAGGCGGACCAGCAGCCGTCCCAGTGTACTCTTTCCGCAGCCGGATTCTCCCACAAGTCCGAAGATTTCACCTTTCCTGATCTGAAAGGTCACATCATCTACTGCCTTGAGTTCCCCGCCCTCCACCTGAAAAGACTTTTTCAAATGTTGTATATCAAATAGTATTTCATTCTCCATGTCGGTTCTTCCTCCTATCTATACCAGCCTCCGCGCAGGCTTTACCGGACAATCCTTATACAGAAGCCAGCAGCGGCATGAATGCTGACCGGATAATTCCGTCTCCGGAGGCAAATGATCCTTGCACACCTGCATTGCATATTCACAACGATCTGCAAAAGGACATCCTACCGGAGGCTTTACCAGATCCGGCGGTGTTCCTTCAATTGATTTTAACGGTTCACCCTTATGTTTACTCAGCCGTGAGATGGAATCCAGAAGTCCCCATGTATACGGATGTCTTGACCGGTAAAAAATATCCTCCACAGTTCCGGCCTCCACAACGATACCTCCATACATAACTGCCACCTTTTTTGCAATGCTGGCAACCACTCCCAGATCATGTGTAATGATAATGATAGATATCTTCTTCTCTTTCTGCATTTCCTTCAACAAATCGAGAATCTGTGCCTGAACCGTCACATCCAGTGCCGTAGTAGGCTCATCCGCAATTAAAATCTTTGGTGAACATGCCACTGCCATTGCAATCACTACACGCTGCAGCTGTCCGCCGGAAAATTCGTGAGGGAACTGATCCACACGCTTCTCCGGATTGGGCAGTTTCACCATCCGAAGCAGTTCTATCGTCCGTTCACGGGCTTCCTGTCTTGTCATTCTTCCCTTTTCCCCTTCTGCGTGCCGCCGCAGTACTTCAGCAATCTGATTACCTACTGTCATAGTGGGATTGAGTGCAGTCATCGGTTCCTGAAAGATCATTCCGATCTTATTGCCCCGGATGCCCTGCATTTCCTTCTCGGAAATATCTAAAAGATTCGTTTCATCTAACAGAATTTTCCCGCTCTTTATATCTGTAATTTCCTCATTATGCAGACGCATGATCGTCTGTGCCGTCACAGATTTACCGCAGCCGGACTCTCCCACAATGGCAAGGGTATCTCCATCTTCCAGCCTAAGATTCACACCACGTACCGCCTGTACTTCACCCGAATATGTATGAAAGGATACTTTTAAGTCTTTAATTTCTAACATGTTTTTATCTCCTCATCTGTGGATCCAAGGCATCCCTCAGTCCATCGCCAAACAGATTAAATGCCAGCATTGTCAGTGCAAATACGATTGCCGGTGTACAAAACAGCCATAATGATCCGGGGAACTGACTGGCACCCAGTTGAAGCATATTTCCCCAGCTTGCCTCCGGAATGGAGATACCCAATCCAAGATAGCTTAGATACGCCTCAGCACCAATGGCTGCCGGAACACTCATGGTATAATTGACAAGAATCGGTCCGATGGTATTGGGCAGTAAATGTGTACAAAGGATTCTCCACTTGCTTGCCCCCAGTACCTGTGCTGCCATAGCATACTCATTTTCCCTCAGGGACAGAACCTGTGCACGTACCATCTGTGCCAATCCTGTCCAGCCTGTAACACAAAGTGCAAATAATAAGGTTCCGATTCCTGCCTTGAACACAGTCAATAACAAAATCATAATAATCATCTGCGGTATTGATACAATCACATCAATAATACGCATCATGATCAGATCCACCTTTCCTCCAAAATATCCGGATATCCCACCATAGATCACTCCAATCAGCAGGTTGATGGTCTCTGCAATAAAACCGATAATCAGGGAAGTCCGTGTACCACGCACCAGTCGTGTCAGAACATCCCGTCCCAGATCATCCGTTCCAAACCAGTGTCCGCCACCCGGAGCCTGCAAAGTACTCATCAGATCTGTCTTCTGATAATCCGGAAGGAGGATTGGCCCGAAGATTCCCACAAGAATGATAAACACGATAAATCCCAGTGAAATCATGGCTGCATGATTCTGTTTCAAAGTGCGGATCACACCCTGGGTATACGTTAAGGAAACCCGGTTGATCTTCTGGCTTGCCTTCACATCCTTGGGCACTCTTGTAAAATCTTTTTCAAATTCTTTTACTTGTTCTTCCATCACTACCTCCTGTCAGCGCCCTTTCCCGGATAATCTGACACGTGGATCAATCAGACAATAAATGATATCCACGATCAATGTACTGGTTACAACAAAAATTGCATAAAAAATGGTCAGACCCATGGTTAATGTATAATCTCTGGATGCCACACTGTTCACATAATATTTCCCCAGACCCGGAACCGCGAACAAACTCTCTATTACGAAGGAACCGGTACAGATTGTACCCACCATTCGTCCAATCACTGTTACCACCGGCATCAGGGCATTTCTCACCTCGTGCTTCCAGACCACGGCTGCATTTGAAATTCCTTTACTCTTTGCTGTCTTGACATAATCCTGTCCGATAACATCCAGCATGGAAGATCTCATCAGCCTGGTGATTGTGGCAATGGAACCCATTCCCAGAGCGAAGGTCGGCAATAATGTGTACCGGAAGCTCTCCCAGCGGGAAATTGGAAAGAGCTGAAACGATGTATGAAAAACCTCCTTGAACCATGTGGATATCCAAAGGCCAAATACACATTGTACCAGTGTTCCAAGGACAAAGCTCGGAACTGAAATACCAATGATAGCAACGATAGAAGAAAAACGATCCAAGCCTTTATTATGACGCAGGGCTGCTCCTACTCCAAGCAGAATACCTGCAATCACCGCAAATACCAGTGCCCGAAGTCCCAGATCCAAAGAAACTGGGAAAGCTGTTTTTATAATATCTGCCACACTCTGTTTGGGATAGGAAATGGATGTCCCGAAATTACCGTGCAGAATATTTGTCAGATAAATCACATACTGTTTTCCAAGCGGCTGATCCAGCCCGTAATTTGCTTCCAGCGCTGCCAGAGCCTCCGGAGTCATATTGTCATTTCCCGTTGTAAAAGGTGTCCCGGGAATCTTGTGCATCAGAAAGAAGGTCAGTGTAATTACCACAAACACCGTGAGCACCGCTATCACAATACGCTGTAAAATATATTTTCTCATAACGAATAACCAACTCCATTTTAAACTTTCGGGACGGGTAATGAACCCGTCCCAAATTTGTTTCTTAATCCCTATTCATGAATCACTGCAAAGTAAGTATCCAGATAAGGTACTACTGCACGTCTGATAACTCCATCAACACGATCGGAAACTGCATAATACTGTGCCGTATAGTACAGTGGTGTAATCGCCTGATCCTCTAAAAGGATTCTTTCTGCCTCGCCCAATCCGACGATTCGCTCCCTCTGATCTGAATTATAAACTGCATCCTTATAAACCGTATTGAACTCTTCACTAATGTACAGAGCCGGATTCGCGTCAGCCTGGTGCTCGTAGCCACCAAGGAAATTGGTTGCATCATCAAAATCTGCTCCCCAGCTTAAAAGTACAACATCAAAGTCATAACTTCTTCTCTTTGTGCTTACGGATGTGCTGTCCAAGGTTTCTACCTCAACTGTAATTCCAAGATTCTCCTGCAGGATCTGCTGCAATGCACCGGCAATGGAGGTAAATTCATCCGTATTCTTCGCCAGAATTGTAAAATGGATATCTGAAGCTTCAATACCAAGTTCCTCTGTTCCCTTTTCCAGCAATTCCTTTGCAAGTTCCAGGTCGTAAGTATAATTCAATGTACTTCCTACAATGTCACGGAAGGTGGAATCTGCACCGGTCAGTCCGACAGGAACCAATCCGTCTGCCACAGAGGAACCATTTTTCAATACACCGGTTACTAGGCTTTCACGGTCAATGGCTGCGGAAATTGCCTGACGGATATACTTATTGGAAAGATATTCATTGGAAAAATTATACTGTAAATATGCGGTACGTCCGTTATTATAGGATAATGCCTCAAATCCGGCACCTTCAATGGTAGACAGACGCTGTGCGGAAAAATCCACAATATCCAGTTCTCCATTGATAAACATATTTACCTGTGTATTTTCATCCGGTATGATATAGACATTGATCCGGTCAATAGCAATATTGTCTTTGTTCCAGTAATACGGATTCTTTCTTAACACAAGAATGTTATCTGTTTCCCAGGACTCAACATAGTAGGGTCCGTTTGATAAGGTTGTCTCTGCACTTGTTCCGTAATTGGCATCACCACCGATTGACTGTACAAACTCACGGTTTACTCCGAAATGCTGGCAGTGTGTTAACAGCTTTTCAAAATAGGGAACCGGATATGCCAGGTCAAACTGTACTGTCTTCTCATCAATTGCCGTCACACCAAGTTCTGAAGGATCTACCTCTCCTGCAAATATCTCACGGGCATTTTTGATTTCATAATTGAAGTCAGGATATGCAACTTCTGTGGAGCCATCCAACAGCCTGGTAATTCCATATACCCAGTCATCTGCTGTTACAGGAGCTCCGTTATTCCATCCACTTTCACGCAGATGAAATGTCCACTGTGTATAATCCTCATTGTGCTCAATACTGTCTGCCAGTCCATCCACTATCTGCTGATCCTCGCCAAAACGTGTCAGGCTTTCCTCTGTCAGTCCAAAAATGTACATCAAGCTGTCTCCAATATCAATTGCCGGGTCCAGACTGGCCGGATTGGAACTGATTGCTACATTGAGGACCGTTTCTGCAGCATTTCCTGTTTCTGTTGCCCCGGCAGCCTGTGTACCGTCTCCTGCTGTTCCTACAGTATCTGTTGTTCCTGTGGTTCCGCATCCGGCAAACAATGTTGCCGCCAGGACTGTTGTTAATAAAAATGAAAGTATTCTGTTATGTATTTTTTTCATAATGTATCACTCCTTTTCTTTTAAAGTTTGTCTTTTAATGGATTGATCGATGCATCCACGGACAAAATTCCATTCTTCGGATTTCGATCTTCCCAGACAGGACTATTCCAGATCGTCTTTGAAATTTCTCCTGCATATTCTTCATAGGTCTCGCCCTTCGGATGACGAAGGAACAATTCGTCCGGCGTCTTACTGAGCTTTGCACGTGATCCGTCATATGCCCACAGCTTTTCAAAATCGACCCTCGGCAAAATTCGCTCATAATACGGGCGGAAGAAACCGCTTTCAGGCTCTCTGTCTGCATTGGCTAAGGTACGTGCATTGCTGCTGTTGTGAAAAGCCGGAATGGTATTTAACTCTCTGATATATCCCCAGATGTTTTCATACTCCCGAAGCGGACGAATGGGCCCGACATTGCGGTAGTAACCAACATCCCAGCGGACAAATGTCACATAAGCTCTGACATCACTGTCTGTAATATAGTCTCCAAACAGGAAACGATTGGTTGCCAGACGCTTATCTAATTTTTCCAGTGATTCCTTAAAATCCTCATATGCCTCGTCATAGGCTTCCGGTGACTGGCAAAACGCCATACGGTAATGTGCGTTATTGATATGTGGAAACAGCCAGTCATTGAATTCATCAATCTCTTTTCTGAATTTCTTAGGATACAAATCAGGTGCATCTTCCGGCTGGAATGGTCTGAACTGTACCTCCAGATAATTGGTCAATCGGTGGTAATCATTATTTACCGCTTTCTTTTCCACAATATCGACCAATGTAGGAGTTGTTGCTCTTCCCTTAAAATCCGGATTGGCCCGCTTATAAAACTCACTCAGGAAATGAACTCCCGTGATCGGGTCTTTATGTTCCGGCTGATCACCAAATCCGTGGCCATACTTATTACTCTGTCCGGAATGGGACGTCTTCTGGTCCTTGATCACATCCTGTAATCCCAGCAGGTCTCTTACGATGACGGGCCGGTTCGACCAGTTACAGCCGGTTGCCCAATAGATCGCATATCTTCCTGCTTCTGCTTTCAAATCTCCTTCCTTATCGCCAAATGGCTGAATAAAGGCGTTTGGCTGACGAATAAAAGCACCTCTTTCGTCAATCTCATGGATTGTCTCATTTGGTCTTGGATCTACGCCTGCCTCTTTCGCATATCTTTCAGCCTCTTCATCTGTATAGGAATCTAATAATTCCTGCGCACTAAGCGCTCCTCCACAGCATCCCATTTCTACATCCTCCTATCATCTTATGAATTAAATAACGGGGTAGATAAATAACGGTCCCCCGAATCCGGAAGCAGGGCAACAATGGTTTTCCCTTTATTTTCCGGTCTCTTTGCCAGTATCTCTGCTGCCTTCAGTGCAGCACCGGAAGAGATTCCCACCAAGATACCTTCCGAAACAGCAAATGCTTTTCCCTCTGCAAATGCATCATCATTTTCGATGGTAATAATTTCATCATATACCTTTGTATTAAGGACCTCCGGTACAAATCCGGCTCCGATTCCCTGTATCTTATGGGCACCGGGTGTTCCTGTTGAAAGCACTGCACTGGAGGCAGGCTCCACAGCGACAACCTTTATGTCAGGGTTCTGTTCCTTTAAGTATTCCCCTACTCCGGTAATGGTTCCTCCCGTTCCAACACCTGCAATGAAGATATCCACCTTACCATCTGTCTGTTTCCAGATCTCCGGTCCTGTTGTTGCCTTATGTACAGCTGGGTTAGCAGGATTCACAAACTGTCCGAGAATCACGGAGCCTTCGATCTCTTTATTTAACTCCTCCGCCTTTGCAATGGCTCCCTTCATTCCTTTTGCACCCTCTGTCAGCACAAGCTCTGCACCATATGCCTTTAACAGATTTCTCCGTTCTATACTCATGGTATCCGGAAGTGTTAAGATCGCCCGGTATCCTTTTGCTGCGGCAACTGCTGCCAGACCAATACCGGTATTTCCACTGGTAGGTTCAATGATCGTGGCACCGGGTTTTAAGATTCCCTTCTTTTCCGCATCCTCGATCATGGCTAATGCAATTCGATCTTTTACAGAACCTGCCGGATTTAAATACTCCAGCTTTGCAAGAATGGTTGCCTCCGTAATCTCTTTTTTCTTTGCATATCCGTTTAATTTTAAAATCGGTGTCTGCCCAATCAGTTCCAATGCACTCTCTTTAATCTCACTCATGTACTCCTTCCTCCTTAATCATTTCATAAAAAAAGCAGCTGCCACGTTTTTGTGACAGCTGCATATCTTCAATTAACAGTTATCATACAAAAACATACTGAAAACAAGTCCTATTGTTACCTACAGGATTCATACAACACATACATCTGTTTTTACACATCACTCTGTTTTTCATAACGTTTTCCTTTCTCTACTGATTTTCCTCATCTGGATTGATTTTATCTTAACAGAACTTCACACTTCTGTATAATTCTTAAAATCTATCGCCTGTCATAGTTTCCTTTTATAACACCCTTTGTATTCTTTCCAGGCATTCTGCAACAATTTTCCTGGGTGCCGCCACATTGATCCGCTGGAATCCGGCTCCTGTATTTCCAAAGATCTTTCCACTATCCAGCCACAGCTTCGCATCACATATAATCCTGTGATCCAGTTCCTCCGCATCAATGCCGGTTCCTCTAAAGTCCAGCCACACAAGATATGTTCCTTCCCCATCAATTACCGTCACACCGGGCAGATGATTATTAACATATTCTTTGACATAGTTGATATTATCTTTCACATAAGCCAGCATTTTCTCATACCACTCATCTCCCTGTTCATATGCTGTTCTGGCTGCTACCAGCCCCAGAGTGCTTAGCTGGCTGATTCCGGCAGCATCCACTTCCTTCCTGAACTTATGCCTCAGCTCTCTGTTGGGAATAAAGATGTTGGATATGAGCATACCTGCAAGATTAAAGGTTTTACTTGGTGACGTACAAATGACGGAAATATCTTCATATTCCTTTTTTATAGAAGCGAATACCGTATGCTCTCCCTTAAATATAAAATCATTGTGTATTTCATCACTTACCACAAGGACACCATGTTTTAAGCAGATATCTCCCATGCCGATCAATTCTTCCTTAGTGAAAACTCTTCCTGAAGGATTATGCGGATTGCAAAGAAGAAACAGCCTGATATGATGATCTACTATTTTCTTTTCAAAATCTTCCAGGTCTATATGATACCGGTTGTCCTCCCCAAGATAGAGATCATTACTGATTATCACCCGTTTATTATCCTCAATCACCTCAGAGAAAGGATAATATACCGGCTGCTGAATCAGAACGCAGTCGCCTGCTTCCGTAAAGGCTTTTACTGCCATTGCCAGTGCAAATACCACACCGGGAGTTTTTATAAGCCAGTTAGGCTTCACCTGCCAGTTATGATGTCTGCTCATCCATCCTGCCACTGCATTGAAATACTCTTCCTGGACTTCGCTGTACCCAAAAATACCATGTTTACTTCTTTCTATGACTGCATCTTCCACATAAGAAGATGTTCTGAAATCCATATCTGCCACCCAGAGAGGCAGTACATCCTCCGGCATCCCTCTTTTTTTAGCAAAATCATATTTTAAACAATCTGTTCCTTTTCGATTGATGATCATATCAAAATCCAAATTTCTTTCCGGCATAACAGTCTACCCTTTCTATATTCCATTCAACTTATCATCCGCATTAATAGTTTCCCTCGTCAATTTATATACTAATCCAAAGCTTGGAATACGCTTGATAATTCTTCCAGCAGATCCTTCACATCTTCAATCCCTGTTGACAACCTGAGCGTACATGGCGTAATTCCATTCTTAAGACGTACCTCTTCCGGCACATCTGCATGCGTCTGTGTTGTCGGATAGGTAATCAGCGTCTCTACGCCGCCAAGGCTCTCCGCAAATTTTATCATTTTAACACGTTCCAGAATCTGCAATGCATGTTCCTTCGTATCCACATCAAATGTAATCATGGAACCAAACCCTCGTGCCTGTTTTTTGATCACCTCATATCCCGGGTGATCCGGCAGGCCTGGATAATACACCTTTTTGACAATACTCTGTTCCTTCAGCCAATCGACTAAAATGATCGCATTCTCCTGTGCTTTCTCCATACGTATTCCCAAGGTTTTAATTCCTCTTAGAATCAGCCAGCTGTCAAAAGGCGGAAGTCCTGCTCCTGTGGTCTTGATCAGGAATTGTAACCTTTCTTTAATCTCCTCCTGATTTGTTACAAGAAATCCTGCCAAAGTATCATTGTGACCACCTAAAAACTTTGTTCCACTATGTATCACAATATCCGCTCCAAGCTTTAAAGGATTTTGAAAGTATGGGGATAAAAATGTATTATCAACGATCAACAACAGATGATGCTTCTTTGCAATTCCTGCAATGAGGGCAATATCCGATACATTCATCATTGGATTGGTTGGGGTTTCAAGATAGATTGCTCTTGTATTTTCCTGAATGGCATCTTCTATGTCATCTTCGGAACAATTGAGATATGTAAACTCATAGTGATTCTTTTTAGAAACATTATCAAATAGCCGGATGCTCCCACCATATAAATCTGCTTCAACGATAAAGTGATCGCCCGGTTTAAAAATGTCCATCAGAAGTGTAATTGCTGCCATTCCACTGGAAAGGGCAAATGCCGCAATCCCGCCCTCCAGACTGGCAACCACTTTTTCAAGATGTTCTCTGGTAGGATTCTGCAGTCTGCTGTAATCATATCCGGTACTTCTTCCAACGCCGGGATGTGCGTAAGTTGCCGTCTGATAGATCGGATAGCTTATTGCACCATAGTTTTCTGTTTTTCCTTCTGTTTCTTCTAAATGAAGACAACAGGTATTGATTCCTCTATCCATAATACCAACTCCCCATTCTGTGTATTTGTTCCTGCTTTTCATTAACCTTATCACACAAAAGAGTACTTGCATAATCGTAATATTTTATTATGGAATATAGGAAAAAACTATAGTATTCTTTGCAATACTTTATTTGCTATACGCAGTCATGTTATTCATCATTTGTGAAATGCGATTTACAATCTGTGCATTCTCAGCCTCAGCCTCCAGGGTTTCTCCGGCATGTGCCGATACCTCCTCGGAAATAGCCGATATGGTCTGGATAGAATCTATAATTTCCTGATTTGCCGCCTTTAAATCAGTCACATGATTCATCATATTTTCTATATCCGTACGAATGGAAAACATACTCTCCTGTATTTTCGCAAAACTGCCGGCAGAGTCCTGTGCCCCCTTCTTCTCCTCCTGAATACCTGCAATCATCTGATGAATCACTGCAACTACCTCTCCAATGGCAACCGAAACATTTCCAATTAAATCCGTAATATTCACAGTTGCATCCTTGGTCTGATTCGCCATACTGGATATTTCCGTAGCAACAACAGCGAATCCCCGTCCGGCATCCCCGGCTCTGGCCGCCTCAATACTGGCATTCAAAGCTAACAAATTAGTCTGTGAGGTAATTCCGCTGATAATTTCCACGATAGAATTCATTTCTTTCATATAACTTTCCAACAGTTCCAATTTAACAGCTGCATCTTCCGTGGTGATTACACTTGCATCTACCTGATTCATCATATCAGTCATATTTCTGCTTCCACTTTCCAGAATCTCCAGTGTTTTGTACATGCTGTCAGCAATAGAAGAAGCCGCATCATCCACTGCTGTCACCTTCTCCTGAATTTCTTCTGTCTGGACAATCTGATTCTGCACAGCAACAGCGGATTCCTGTGCACCAGCAGAAACCTCCTCCATAGCCACCTTTGTCTGCATGGATGAGTCATTCAATTTTTCCAATTCCAGATAAATACCCCTGATTCCTTCCTCCAAATGCTGCGTCAGTTCAGAATTCTTCTTCAAATTATCTTCCGTTTGTTCATAAGCTTTATTTAGAGAATCGATTTGCTGTTTCTTATTCTTTTCACTGGTTTTTGTCGTATATACAGACAAAATACCCACCATAATCATCGCTGCAACCTGTATAATGGCAGCTTCCTCTCCCAGATAGCCAAATCCACCTGTTTTTGCCCCTAAGAGTACAACAATAATACTTTCCAGAATAGTACCAACATTAATCATGATAAAATATTTGGCGTCATTATATAACGTAACAACCAGAATCAGAGGGATAACAAAAACATAGATTGAGCTGGAACTGGTTGTAAACAAAGCAACCGAATAAAAGCAGGCAAATCCGATTGCCACCACATGTTTAATCATTGGTGTCTCGTGATCTTTCTTCCAAAAAATAAATTCCAGCGCCACCGGACCCAATGCCAGAACGGTCATCACCAACAGAAAAACAATCTTATTTCCGTCTCTTATTGCCTGCAAAATACAAAGAAGCAGCATAACCCCCGACATCATCAGATGGGAAACCATTGCTGTTTTATTTATTCGCTCTAATTCTGTCATTTTGTTTTGGTCCATTTCAATACCTCCCTCATGGTATACTCAATGAAAAGATTATAGCACATTATGAACAGAATGACATCTTTTTCCGGAAACGAATACCGGAAACAGGCAACCCGAATTACAGATTATATTTTTTTACAATTGTCTTTAATTTTTTTGCATGTGCCGAATTCTCCTGAATCATACAGTAAGTTTCCTGTATCTGCTCTCCTACACTCTCATTTTCTTTTGCCATGCCATGCATTTTCTCTACAGAATCCTCAATATTTTCATTAATCTGTTCCACTGCCGCCACAGATTTTTCCATTTCACACAAAAAGCTTTGAATTTCATTTTTCAGAATATCCATGGACTGGATCATTTCCCCTGCATCCTGACTGTAATCCTCACTTGCTGCACTAAACTGTCTGTAATCCGGCACAACCTGCTGCTCAATATAGGCAAGACTCTGTTCCAGGCACTGTTTCAACCCATGCACTGCCTGATAAATTTCAGTTACCAGACTTTTAATACTATCTGTGGACTGTGCTGACTGGGCTGCCAGTTTTCCAATCTCGTCTGCCACCACGGCAAACCCTCTTCCATTAACACCGGCATTTGCCGCTTCAATAGATGCATTGAGGGAAAGCAGCTTGGTTCTGCTGGCAATCTCCAGAATAGATTCCGTAAACATCTGTATTTTTTCCACTGACTGCGCCTGCTGCACAGCAGTCTCCATTGCAGCTTTGACCCTTTGGAACATATATTCAGACTCCTGATCTGCATGAACGGCTTTCTCCTTAATCTGTGCCGCACGCTCCATCAGCGACTGTGCTTTCTCCATGCTGTCTTCTGCGTTACAATTCATCTTATCAGCTGATTTCCGGACACTGCTTATATACTGCCCTATATCAGAAGCTGCATGTTCAATTCCATCCAGAGATCCTGTCATTTCATTCATCAGATCATTCGTATTTTCTGATGATGTTGCAACAGATGTGGCTATTTTTTGCAGGGAGCGTGCTGTTGCAGTCAGCTCCTCCGATACTGAGTTAATCTGTGTCATTTCATCACGCAGGCTATCAACAACCGTACAGATTGCCGAACACATTTCCCCTGTCTCATCTTTCTTCTTTGCATAGTCAACATAATTTTCATCAATCTGATAATGAAAATCTGCGATCTGGTTTAATACCCCATTCGTAACCCGAATGGGTTTTACAATCATTCCCGTTAACCCTATGGTAACCACACAGGCAATGACGCATAGCACAATACTTATCATATATGCTCTCTTTTCTACCTGCCGGATAGGACTGATAATCTCCGATTCACTGACAGATAAACAGATGATCCAATGATTCTCCGGCATTACATAGTACCCAGCAAACTTCTGCTCTCCGTTATATTCATAACTTGTACCGCCCTTTTCAATCTGCTCTCCCAGTCCAAGTCGTCTTACCACATCCTGAATCACACTGTTTTTTACAGCGGTTCCAACCTTATTTGCCTCTGTATGCCCGAAAATAACACCTTCCTCATCCATGATATATGCTGCCAGATTCTGAATACCGGTTACGGTACACTCTTTCATCGCCCGGTCAAAAACCTCGTAACGGATATTTCCTACCAATACGCCTTTAATACTCTGTGTTTCTCCCGGAATTGCTACAGCAAGCATTACCGTCTCCTGTCCGCTTCCGGCATCAATGACACCACTTACTGCATATTCCTGCTCAGCATTTAAGACAGCAGCCACCGCAGGAACTGATGCATATATGTTTTCATCATCTTCATTTGTACTGTAAAGTACTGATCCGCTTTCATCCAATACGGAAATTTTATCAATGATAAGCAAAAAGATGTTGACGTTTCAACAGGTTT